>JALWOP010000422.1 GCA_027083445.1 Planctomycetota bacterium
GCCGGCAGCGGCCCACTCACCTAGCGCCCTCCGCCGGAGTCGGAACCGGCTTCCGGCTCGAAATCTCCCCGAGATCGGTAGAGGGGGTTGGGCTCGGTCGGGACCGGAGCCCCCACCGCTTCGCGCCACCGCGCGAGACGCTCGGCGAGACGTGCACGCACCTTGGGGTAGCGCGCCGAACACTCCCCCCCCTCTCCCGGATCCGCCTCGAGATCATAGAGCTCGAAGGCGCCGCTCTCGAAACGCTCGATCAGCTTCCAGCGCGACGTGACCAAGGCGCCGGAGGGGGTCTCGCGCCAGCGACCCTGCCTGCGGTCGGCGCGGGAATAGGACTCGAGGTAGACCGGAAAGTGGAAGAAAAGGCCGTCGCGCTCGGGCGCCTCTCCCCCGCACCACAGGGGCAGGAGGTCGACCCCGTCCAGGGGAGGTAGCTCTTCTCCGCCGATCCCCGCCGCGGAACAGAAGGTCGGGTAAAGATCGAGGGCGATCTGGGGCACGGCGCACTCGCCCCCCGCAGGCACACGGGAGGGCCAACGCACGATCCAAGGCTCGCGGATGCCCCCCTCGTAGAGCTCACCCTTGCCACCGCGAAGGGGTCCCGCACTCTGGAGATCCGGAGCGCCCGGTGGCTGGTAAGGACCGTTGTCCGAGAGGAAGACGACCAGGGTCTTTTCGCTGAGCCCCGCCGCATCGAGCGCCTTCAGGACGCGCCCCACCGCCTCGTCGAGGGCGCTGACCATCGCCGCGTAGCGCGCCGCACCGACCGGCCGGTCGGAGTAGCGGGCAATCAGGTCGGGACGGGCCTGATGGGGAGAATGGACTGCATAGAAGGGCAGATAGAGGAAGAAGGGCTCGGCCGCGTGGCGAGTGATGAAGGCCGCCGCCTCCTCTCCCAGGCGATCGGTGAGGTACTCCCCCCGCGGTCCATCCTCGAGGGCAGGCAGGTGGTAGGGACTGAAGTAGCTCTTCGGGTGGCCCTGGATCCCTCCCGCCAGCGCCTCGTCGAAACCCTGGATGCGCGGGTCGGAGCCCAGGTGCCACTTGCCGAAAAGGCCCGTCACGTAACCCGCCGCTCGCAGACTCTCCGCCAGGGTGACCCAGCGCTCCTCCAGGACGGTTCGATTGGGAATGGGAATCAGCCTGCGATCGGAAGCCGAGCCACGCTTGGAAGTTCCGACGGTGTAGATCCCGGTCGCCGGAGCGTAGCGTCCGGTCATCAGAGCGGCCCGCGTCGGAGCGCAGTTGGGCGCGGGTGCATACCCCCGCGTACAGCGCAGTCCCTCGGCAGCCAAACGATCGAGGTTTGGCGTTCGGTGGTAGGGATGCCCATAGCAAGCGAGGTCCCCATAGCCCAAATCGTCCGCCAGGATGAGGACCAGGTTCGGCCGGGAGGGAACCTGGGCCGCGAGAGGGGCGAGCAGAAGCAGCGCCCAGAGGAAGATGCGCCCCGAGCTCATGCCAGGAGTTCTTTCACCACCCGTGGGCCGTCCTCGACGCCGATCAAGCGCGCATCGAGTCCCTGGAAGGGATAGCGCAACCGGAAGGGGTCCAGGCCCAGCAGATAGAGCAGCGTCGCCTGCAGATCGCGTACCGACATGGGGTCGTGGGTGATGGAGTAGCCCAGCTCGTCGGTCGCGCCGTGCACATGACCGCGACGCACACCACCCCCCGCCATCCAGATCGTGAAACAGTCGGGGTGGTGGTCCCGGCCCAGGAAGGTCGAGCCGCCGCGCTTTTCGTTCATCGCCGTACGCCCGAACTCGCCCCCCCACACGACCAGGGTCTCGTCGAGCAGACCGCGCCGATCCAGATCCCCGAGCAGGGCGGCGATGGGACGATCGACCTGCCGGCACTTTTCCGGGAAGGCGTGCAGGAGGTCGTCATGGGCGCCCGTCCCGTGCAGGTCCCATCCCCAATCGAAGAGTTGCACGAAGCGTACGCCGTTCTCGACCAACCGCCGCGCAAGCAGGCAGTTGTTGGCAAAGGAGGCTTCCCCGGGGCGGGCCCCGTACTCGGCCAGAATCGATTCACTCTCCTGGGAAAGATCCATCACCCCCGGCACGCTGGTCTGCATCCGATAGGCGAGCTCATACTGCTCGATGCGCGCCAGGGTTTCGGGATCCAAAACCTCCTCGTAGTGCATGCGGTTCAGCTCTCCGAGGGTGTCGAGCATCCCGCGGCGCAACTCACGGGTCATACCAGGGGGATCGGAGACATAGAGAATCGGATCCCCCTTTCCGCGCAGACGCACCCCCTGATGCTGGGAGGGCAGGAAGCCGCTGCCCCAGATGCTCTTGCCTCCAGTGGGGTCGCTGCCCCCAGAGACCATGACGACAAAGCTCGGCAGGTTCTTGTTGATCGAACCCAGGCCCCAACTGACCCAGGAGCCGATCGAAGCAAAGCCGAAGTTGGCGTTGCCCGTGAAGAGCATGAGATCCGCCGGCGCGTGGTTGAACTGGTCGGTGTGGAGCGAGCGCACCACCGTCAGCTCGTCGACCCACTGGGCCAGGTAGGGCAGTCGGTCACTCATCTCCAGACCGCTGGAACCCGCCCGCACTATGGGGTAGGGCGAACCGAGCAGGGTGGGGTGTCCCTTGATGAAGGCCAGCCGTCGGCCCTCGAGGAAAGCCTCTGGACAGAGTTCTCCATGCCGTCGCTGCAGTTCCGGCTTGGGATCGAAGAGGTCCTGTTGGGGCGGCCCCCCCGCCATCTCCAGGTAGATCACCGCCTTGGCCCGAGCCCGGTGGAGGGGCGGTGGCGTGACGGGGGCCTCCTCTCCGGGAAATGCCCGAGGAAGAGAAAGGGGCAGAGATTCGGCCAGGCCCGCTTCCGCGAGGGCCAGTTCCGAAAAGGCCAGCGCACCGAGGGAGAGCCCACCGGCACCCAAGAACTTGCGGCGCGTGAGTTCCGTTTCTCGCTTCATGGCCGGGTCAAGAACTCATCCAGGTTGAGCAGCACCGCCGCCACGGTGCTCCAGGTCGCCAGCACGCGCAGGGTCTCGTCCGACACGACATCTTCTGTACGAACCCCCGCCAGGGCACGCCATTCGGGCGGGGATTCCTGGCCCAGTCGGGTGAAGCTCGAGTGGTAGAGCCCGAGCAACAGTTCGAGCTCGCGCGGACGGGCGGCGCGCACGAGACACGCCCGCACGCCCATGCGCAGACCGCGCAGGATCGGCGCATCGGGGGTGGATCCGGCGCAAGACTCCTCCTCGGCTGCGGCCGCCATCCGTCTCCCCAAGGCTTGGGCGCACTCCAGGTAGACCGGATCGTTCAGGGTGACGAGCACCTGCAGCGGTGTGTTGGTCGCGATGCGACGCAGGGTGCAGGTCTCGCGGCTCGGTGCATCGAAGGTCGCCAGGGATGGATAGGGGGCGGTGCGCCGCCAGAAGGTATAGATCGCCCGCCGGTAGCGATCCTCCCCCGTGCTGGTCTTCCACTCCCGCTGACCGTTGAACGCGGCCTGCCAAATGCCCGGCGGCTGGGGGGGGTAAACCGGAGGCCCATGCAGCTTGCGGCTGAGAAGCCCACTCGCGGCCAGGGCCTGGTCGCGCACCGCCTCTGCCCAAAGACGCCTCCGCGGCATGCGCGAATAGAGACGATCCTCCGGATCGAGGCGCAGGGCCCGCTCGCTGGGGACCGCGGACTGGCGGAAGGTGGCCGAGGTGACGATGCGCCGGAGGAGTGCCCGGGTGTCCCATCCGCTCTCCACGTATTCCAGGGCCAGATAGTCGAGCAGCCCGGGGTGCGTCGGTCGGGCCCCTTGGCGACCGAAATCCTCCAAGGTAGCGACCAGCCCGCGCCCGAAGATCGCCGCCCAAAAACGATTGACCGTCACCCGGGCCGTGAGGGGGTTGTCGGGGGAGGTCAGCCAAGCCGCCAGGCCGAGCCGATTGCGGGGAGCCCCCTCCGGCCAGGGATGGAAGGCGGCGGGAACTCCCGGCTGCACCTCCTCCAGGGGCGCGAGGAAGTTTCCCCGGGCGAGGACGTGGGTCGTGCGCCGCTGATCGGAGGGCAGCTCCTCCATCACCGGGATGCGCACCTCGCCCTCGGCGTCCGAACTCCCCTGCCCCCCAGGGAGCGGCACCGCCAGGAGCGGCTGCTCGTCGTTGGTGTCCCGATCCCGGGTCTGGTTGAAGATGGCGAAGAGCGAGTAGTACTCCTCGATCGTGATCGGGTCGTACTTGTGGCTGTGACACTTGGCACAACCAAAGGTGAGCCCCATCCACACCTGCATGGTGGTGTCGGTTCGATCCTTGACCGCCTCGACTCGGAACTCTTCGTCGTCGGTCCCCCCCTCGGTGTTGTTCTTGGTGTTGCGGTGGAAAGCCGATGCGATGCGTTGGGCAAGGGTCGGCTGCGCAACCAGGTCCCCCGCAAGCTGGTCGCGGGTGAACTCGTCGAAGGGAAGGTTCTGGTTGAAGGCGTCGATCACCCAGTCCCGGTAGGGCCAGATCGTCCGCAGGGGATCGGAACCGTAACCGGCGGAATCGGCATAGCGCGCCAGGTCGAGCCAGAGACTGGCCCAACGCTCCCCGTAGGCTGGGTCGGCGAGGAGGTCATCGACGAGCCGCGAGTAGGCTCCCGGCTCGGTGTCGTCCAAGAAGGCCTGCACCCGCTCGGGTGAAGGGGGCAGGCCGGTCAGGACCAGGGCAGCGCGCCGCGCCAGAATGGCTCGCTCTGCCTCGGGCGCGGGTTCGAGGCCCGCCTCTTCGAGCCGCGCCAAGATGAAACGATCCAGGTCATCCCGCACCCAGGAGCGATTCCGCACCTCGGGCAGGGGACGGCGCCGCGGCGGCGTGAAGGCCCAGTGCCCCTCAAAGGGAGCCCCGGCCTCGACCCAACTGCGCAGGAGTTCGATCTCGGAGGCCGTCAGGGGCGGTCCGCTCTCGGCGGGGGGCATGCGCTCATCGTCATCGTCCGCTTGAACGCGCTCCAGGAGTCGACTGGCCGCGGGATCCCCCGGAACGACGACCGCCAGGGCTCCGCGGCGCAGGTCGAGCCGCAGGTCCGCTTCGCGGCGCGACCCATCGGGCCCGTGGCAGGCGTAGCAGCGCCTGGCCAGGAGGGCCGCCGCGTCGGCAGCTAGGTCGGGGTTCGGCGGGGACCCGCTGGGGTCGGCATCCCTGGGCTGCGCTGGCGCCCAGCCGCCCGCAATGGAGAGGAGCGCGATGGCTAGCATGCACTCCCACCTTACACCCCGGAGCCACCGATCGCTTCACGGTAGATCGCCAGGGTCTCGTCCACCATGCGGTCCAGGCCGAAGGCGTCGTGGACGCGGCGCCTGCCCGCCTCGCCCAGACTCCGGCGCAAGGCGGGATTCCGCGCCAGCCGAACCATGCCCTCGGCCAGGGCGGCGGGATCATCGGCGGGGACGAGCAGGCCGGTCTCCCCCTCGACGACCACCTCCGGAATCGCCGACACGCGCGTCGAGAGGACCGGCAAGCCGGCCGCCATCGCCTCGAGGAAGACCAGCCCCAGCCCCTCCCAGCGGGAGGCCATGGTGAAGACGTCGGCGGCGCCGAGCAGTCGCGGTACGTCCCTGCGGATCCCGGCGAAGAGGCAGCCGCCATCCTCGAGCACACCCGCCTGCGAAGCCGCCTCACGCGCCTTTTCGACACCGTCGGCAAAGGGGTCTCCCCCCACAAGCCACAGCCGCAACCGGCCCCCACCCGCCTCGGCCGCGGCCCGGGCTCGGGCGAAGGCTTCGATCAGAACCTCGTGCGCCTTCTGGGGCGCGAAGCGTGCGACGCAGATGAAGACCACGTCCTGCTCTCCCGCCCCCAGCTCGGCCCGCAGCGCCCTGCGCTCCTCCCGGGAGATGGCGGCCGCCTCCTCGAAGGGCTTGGGGTCGAGACCGTAGTAGACCCGTCGCAGCTTCGAGCGGCGCAGACGTCCATGCTCGACCATGAAGCGTCCCACGTGGTCGGAGAGGACGATCGTGCGCACTGGGAGGTTCCCCACCAGGCCGTGCAGGCGGCTGACGAGCGGGCGCATCAGGGCCCGCTCGTCATTGTGCTTGCCCGCGAAGAGCTTGCGCCGCGCACCCAAGGCGGTTGCGGAGAGAGCGGTCAGGAAATCCGCCCGGAGCAGGTGGCTGTGGACGAGATCGCACCACGCCAGGTGAGGCCGGAGCCGCAGAGGGAATCCCAAGCCCTTGCCGACCGGTCCCACCCACTCCGCACCGGCGGCTCGAAAGTCCTCCACCAGGGTTCCCTCGCCCAGTAGGTAGGCCACGCGCACGGCGTGTCCCCGGGCCACCTGCCCCCGTACCTGGTGCAGGATATGCATCTCGGCCCCGCCCACGTCGAGGGTGGTGATGACGTGCAAGATCTTCATGCCAAGGCCTCCCGATAGACGTCGATCAATCCCGCCACCATCGTCTCCAGGGTGTAGCTCTCCAAGACGCGCGCCCGGCCGGCCCGCCCCATGTCGGCCCGCTCGGCTGGTGAACGTTCCAACAGCGAGCCCAGCGCCGCGGCCAGGGGCCCCGAACCGATGCCGGAGGAGAGCAGGCCGGTGACTCCGGGGAGGATCAAGTCACGCGCCCCATCGACCGGGTGGGCGACGACGGGCAGGCCGGAGGCCATCGCCTCGAGCACGATGTAGGGCATGCCCTCCCAACGGGAGGGCAGCACGAGTAGGTCCGCGCCGGCCAGGATGGCGGGCACGTCGCTGCGCGCTCCGGTAAAGACGACCCGATCGGCCACGCCCAGCTTCTTCGCCAACTCGCGCAGGGGCCGGTCCTCTCCTGGGCCGACCAGGAGCAGTTGGAGGTCCGGAACGGAGCGCAGGGCTTCGAGGGCCAGGTCCTGTCCCTTGGCCGCATAGAGCAGGCCGACCAGCGCCGCGACGGGGCGCTTTGGATCGAGCCCCAGCTCCGCCCGCGACAGGGGAGTCACCCCCTGGAAACGGGCCGGGTCGATCCCGTTGGGTACGACCCGGACGCGCTCCGGCGCAACGACCCCCGAACGCCGGAAGGTCTCGGCTTCACTGGGGCTGACCGCCACCAGCAGGGCGCTCCGCCGCGCGTAGTGCTTCTCGATCGCCCGATAGAGCGCCCGCTTGGGGGGCGAGAAGAGTGCCCCGAAGAGAAAGGCGAAGGTGTGCGGAGTGTGCACGCGCACGCCGATGCCGGTCGCCAGGGAGGCGTGCCTTCCCAGCACTCCGGCCTTGCTCGAGTGGGTGTGCACGATGTCGGGCCGCAACTCGCGCAGGAGCGCCTTCAAGGCCCGAGCGTGGGCGCGGTCCCGGAGCGGGTCGATCGAACGCACCATGTCGAGGCGCCGCACCCCCACTCCCTCCGCCTCGAGCGCATCGAGATCGGCGGGGAAGGCGGGGTCGCGCAGGGTGGCGGCGGCGACGTGGACCTCGAGCCCCGCCCGCTGCTGCCAGCGGGCAACGTCGACCAGGTGCCGGCGAGTGCCCCCGATGGTGCACTCCATGACGTGCAGGACACGCACGCGAAGGAGGTTAGTAGGCTCCCGTGCCCTTGGCCACCGCGAAACCGGTCAGGGCGATGATGACCAGGTCGAGCAGGAAGGACTGGTGCTCGATGTAGTAGAGGTCGTAGTCGAGGTTGTCGTGGATCGCGTTTTGACGGGCGTAGCTGATCTGCCACAGACCGGTCACGCCCGGCTTGGCCCGCAAGCGCTCGCGATCCAGAGGACCGTAGGTCTCGACGATGAAAGGCATCTCGGGGCGCGGCCCGACGACGCTCATGTCCCCCCGCAGCACGTTCCAGAAGTTGGGTAGCTCGTCCAGGCTGTAGCGCCGCAAGAAACGTCCCACACGGGTCACGCGCGGATCGCTCTCGGTCTTCGGAGCCGGCGCGTCCTTGCAGTCGCGCACGTGCATGGTGCGGAACTTGATCATCTGGAACGGGCGTCCGTCCTTGCCGATGCGGGTCTGGCGGAAGAAGACCGGGCCCTCGGACTCGCGCTTGATCAAGACGGCACTGACCAGGAAGAAGACCGAGGTCAGGGCGAGCACCACCGAAGCGACGACGATGTCGAGGAGCCGCTTGGAGCCGAGGTAGAGCAAACTCTCACGGCGCTCGGGGCGTGCGATGAGCGGGATCGAGTCCAGGTTCTCGATGCGCACCTTGTAGCTCATCAGGTGATAGAAGCGCGGGACGACGTGGTAGCTGATACCCAACCGCTCGAGCTCGGCGATGATCGCCATCACCTTTTCCTCGGGAGCGTCGGGAAGAGCGACGAAGACCTCACCGACCTTGTTCTGTCCCAGGACCCGCTCCAGGTCGCGCGTGGATCCGAGGACACGGCTACGCTCGATCATCGTCCCCTCGGCCTCGTTGTCATCGACGAAGCCGATGAAGTTGAGCCCCAGGGTGGGCACGAGCAGGAACTTGCGCTGGAGCCGCTGCCCCGTCTGCCCAGCGCCGATGACGACGACGTTGCGATTGCCGATGCCTCGCCGGTGCAGCCCTTGGATGACTTTGAAGGAGACGAAACGGCTGACCATGGTGAAGACCAGGATCAGCACGAAGGCCAGCACCAAAACCACCCGCGAATAGAGGTCGGGGTGCACCGAGAGGTCGACGGCACGGTGCATGCGCACCAGGTAGCTGAACAGGCCACTCGTCTCGGTGCCGGAAGCTACGGTCGTGCCCCTCAGGAAAACCATCAGCGCGAGCACGACCAGGAACGAGGTCACCGTCGCCTTGGTGACCGCCTTGAACTCCTCGACGTTGAGCAGGCTCTTGATCGGGCTGTACATCCCGAAGCGGTGGAAGGCGATCAGGCAGACCGCCGCGGTGATCGAGAAGATCTCCCGATAGGTCTCGAGCCGGTTGGCGACATCCAGGGGACCCTCGGGAGCCTGGAGCAGGCTGTCCCGCAGGGCCCAAGCGGTGACGCAAGCCAGAACCACCACCAAGAGGTCGACCACGACCTGGATCGACAGGATCAAGGGCTCGAAGTTGCGCCGGACGAATGTCCCCAGCGAACTCATGGCGCGATGGGATGGAGCGGTTCACGCGGGAGCCGCCGCTCCGGGAAAACGAGGGAGTCGGTCACGGTGGTGGGAGAGGAGGAGCACCGCCAAGTGCCCCTAGAGAAGGATACCCGGCCCGGGCGGGGATGCCCCTCAGTCCAGGCGCTGAATCAGAACGGGAAGGGTATCGGCCGCTTTGGAGCCCAGAACCCTGTAGTTCTTGCGGAAGCTGGCCGCCGTCCCCGGGCCTGCCCGGTCGGTCACGACCCGCAGGGCCGCCCAGGGCAGGCCCGCGGCAGCGGCCACCGCCCCCACCGCGGCGGTCTCCATATCGGCCACGCAGGGTCCACGGAAGGCTCGCGCCAGCCTCAGGCGCCTCCAGGGGGTGATCACCGGCCGGTCGGCGGTCAAGAACCAGCCCTCGGCCCCGGGAGCGACGGCCTGCCAGGCCTCCCGCCAGGCGGGGTGGCTCTCCACCTGGCGCTCCTCCCGTACGGCCAGGTCGGTTTGGAAAGCTCGGGTGCAGTGGACCAGGTCCCCCGGGGAGAGGGAGCGCACCAGGCCACCGCAGGTGCCGACGACCAAGAGGCCCCGAGCCCCCTCGGCCAAGAGCACCCCCGCGGCCCGGGCAGCGGCGACCTTGCCCACCCCCGAGATCGCCGCCAGGAGCGGGAGCCCCTTGGTGCGGCAATCGAAGAGGTTCACCCCCGCCCGCTCGCGCGGCGCGGCCCCCTCGGCCAGGGAACCCAGCTCTCCGGAGAGGGCGGCGACGACACCGATGGGCGGCTTTGCGGGCATGCCCCTACACTAGCGCGGTCTTGCGCAAGAGCGACCTCGTCTTCTTCCTCTCCGGCCTCGCGGCTCTCGTCGATCAGACCGTCTGGGCGCGTCTGCTTGCGCGCCACGTGGGCAGCGATCGCATCGGAGTCGCCCTGGTGCTGGCGATCTTCATGGGTGGGCTGGCGATCGGCGCTCACCTGGGTGGTGACCTCGCCCGGCGCCACCGCGCGCCCCTGCGGCTCCTGGTGACGGTCGAGATTCTCCTGGCACTGATCGCGGGGCTCTCGCCCTACTGGCTCGCCCTCCTGCCGCCGGTCGGCTCGCCCCTCGCCCGGGGGGGCCTCGCCGGCGCCCTGCTTCTGGGACCGACCATCCTGATGGGAATGACCTTTCCCCTCATGGGCCGGCTCACCGTGCGCGAGGAGTCCACCCTGGCACGGGAGACCTCGGCCTTCTACGGGGCGAACACCCTCGGCGCTGCCCTGGGGGCCCTGGCCGGTCCCTTCCTCTTCATGCCCCTCCTGGGCCTCTCGGGGGCCCTGGTCGCCGCGGGGGGGATCGAGCTCGCCGCGGCAGGACTCGCCGCCACCACCCTCTCCGATCCGCCTCCGCGCCCCACCCTCGCTCCCGCTCGCCTGGGCCTGGGCGAGCCCCTGGGCCTGTCGGTCTTTCTCCTGGGCGCCGCGGGACTCGGTCTCGAGATCCTCCTGACGCGACTGCTCGTCATCCTCCTGGGGGCCTCGATCCACGCCTTTGGAATCGTGCTGGCGATCTTCCTGGCCGGGATCGCCCTGGGCAGCCGCTGGATCGATCCCCAGCTCGCCGGCCCCGATGCCGGCGCCGACGAGCGTCTGGTCGCCTACTGCGGACTGGCCCTCGCGCCCCTCACCCTGGCTGGGCTGGCCCTGCTCGCCTGGCGCAGCGCGGCGACTGACCTCTTCGCGGGCGCCGTCAACCGCATGCCCCGCGGCGCGAGCATCACGCGGCTTTGGCTGGGCCAGGCCCTCTTGTCCGCCCTGGCGCTCCTGCCACCGACCCTGGCCCTCGGCCGCGCCCTACCCAGCGCCGTAGCCGCCCTCGCCCGGCGCCGGAGGGAACTCGGCTCCGAACGGGCACTGGCGGGGATCTACACCGCCAACACCATCGGTGCTCTGGTCGGGGCCCTGGTCACCGCCTTCCTACTCCTGCCCCTGGCCGGGCTGCGCGGGGGAATCGCGCTCCTTTTGGTGCTTCCCTTCCTCTCCGCTCTCTGCCTTCCCGAGGGGCGCCGCCGCCTCCCCCTGGGGCTCGTCCCGGCCCTCCTGCTGGGCTGGTTCGTCCTGCGCCCCACGCCTCCCCCGACGGCCGAGACCCGCCTGTTCGACGGCAGCGGTCCCCTGGCAACGGTTCAGGTCAGCGAGTTGGACGGGGTGCGCTCCCTTCGGGTCAACGGCAAGGTCGTCGCCACCAGCGCTCCGGTCGATCTGCGCCTCCAGCGGCTCCTGGGTTACCTACCCGGTCTCCAACACGGCGGTGTGCGCCGCGCGCTCTGCATCGGCCTCGGCACGGGAACGACCGCCGGCTCCCTGCTCGATCTGCCAGAGCTAAAGGAGCTCGACGTGGTCGAGCTCTCGGCGGTCGTGCCGCGGGCCGCCGCCTACTTCGATCCCTGGAGCGGCGCTCCCTGCGCCGACCCGCGCACGACGCTCTCCATCGCGGATGGGCGTCACTTCCTGGCACGCACCAGGGCGACCTGGGACCTCATCACCGCCGATCCGATCCATCCCTGGACGGCGGGATCGAGTGACCTCTACGCCCTGGAGCACTTCCGCAACATGCGCGCCGCCCTCGCACCCGGCGGGGTCGCCTCCCAGTGGCTGCCTCTCTACCAGCTCTCCGAGGAGGACGTCCGCACGGTGATGGCCACCTGGTGCGCCGCCTTCGAAGAGACCTCGGCCTGGCTAACCGCCTACGACCTGGTGTTGATCGGCTCCGCGCAGCCCCTCGCCTCCCTCGAGGAGTTGGCGCAGCGCCCCCTACCCGCGCGCGTCGCTCGCGGCCTGGCAGAGATCGGCCTGCACTCGGCCGCCGAGATCGTCGGCCTCTTGGTAGCGGACGACGCCGACCTGCGCGCCTATGCGGGGCAGACGCCACCCATGCGCGACGACCGCCCCGTGCTCGAGTTCCGCGCACCCCAGAGCTACCTTTCCGGCTACAGCGTGGAGACCCTGCGCTGGGCGGGTCGGGAGACCTTCGTCCCCCGTCTGCCCCAGGCCGCCCGCTCTCCCGCCCATGCCCTGCGCGCGGCCTTGATGCGCTTTCTCGATCGCCTGCCCCAGGGCTGGAGCGAGGCCGCACGCCGCTACGGAGAGGAACTCCTGGCCGGCCCCTGAGGCCTTCGAGCCGGGTATCCTTTGCGCCTCCCCGAAGAACCCCCATGAAGATCGCAGTCACCGGCGCCACCGGATTCATCGGTGGCTACATGGTCCGCGGCATGGCCGCGGCAGGACACGAAGTACGGGCCCTCGTGCGTCCCGGACGCGAGTCGGCGCTCGAGGTGCCGCAGGAGTACGCGGACAAGGTCGAACTGCACATCGGCGATCTGACCGACGCGGCGAGCTTGCAGGGTCTTTCCAAGGGCTGCCGCTTCATGATCCACCTGGCCTCGGCCCACGATCACTTCACCCAGGAACAGATGCACGCGGTCAACGTGACCGGCACCGAGAACCTGGTTCGAGAGTGCGAAGAGAACGCTCCCGAGGACTTCCAGCTGATCAACGTCGCCTCGGCGGTGATCGGCATGCCGGTCTACTCCTACTACCGCGACAGCAAGCGCGTCCAGGAGAAGATCGTGCGGGCCTCGAGTCTGCGCTGGGCCTCCTTCCGACCCACCCTGGTCTACGGCATCGGTGACTATCGGCACACCGCTCCGCTCCTGCGCAAGTGCGGCGCGCCCAAGGGGACCTACTGGGTTCCCCACGAGGGGCTCTCCAAGATCAACCCCGTCCATGTGGGTGACCTGGTCGATGTCGTGCGCACCTTCTTCGACTACGAGCGCGGGCGTGAGGACTACCGCGTCTTCGAGATCGCCGGCCCCGAGGGGATCCCCTTCAACGATTTCATCGACCTCACGATCGCCGCGACCGGCGGCGGCGTCCGGCGGCGCAACATTCCCCGGCGCTGGGTCGAGCGCATGATCTTCCTGAAGGGGCTCTTCAAGGATGTCACCAAGGAGCGTCGCGGCGCCGGATACTTCTCCCTGCATCACGAGCACGACATCCGGCCGGCACGGGAGGAGCTGAACTTCGACCCGCGCCCCTTCGATGTCGGGATTCGCCAGGTCGCCCAGGGCGACTGGTGGCGCCACGAGGACGGGGGAGCGGCCAGGAACGCCGGCCAGGCGGCCCGCCTCGGAACCGGGGGCGTCTAACCCTCGGCCTCGAGGGCCAGCGCGAGGGCCTGGGGCGGCGCGCCGATCGGCAGGACTCGAACCTCGCCGGTGAAAGCGGCGGCTCCCGGTGCATCGAACCCCCGCTTGGGAGCGACGAAGGTCAAGGTACGACTCGCGCGCACGGTCGCCCCTGCCGGTCGACCGGTGTCGGCGTCGAGCCCCGAGGGCAGATCGATCGCGGTCACCGGAGTCTGGACCCCGTTGAGGGCCCGAATCACGGGGGCCAGGGGATCGCGCACCTCGCCCTCGAAGCCGGTTCCGAGCAGGGCGTCGATGCAGAGCGCGGCACGCTCGAAGCGTGGACGGGGATCCTCGCGGCGAGCATCGACGATCTCGATCCCCATGGCGAGCGCGATGCGGTAGTTCACCCCCGTGTCCCCCCGCAGTCGTTCAGCGGAATGAACACGAAAACAGGTGACCTCGATCCCGCGGCAGACGAGCTGGCGGGCGATGACGTAGCCATCCCCGCCGTTGCCGCCCGAGCCGCAGGCGATGCAGACCTCCCCCTCGACCGGCAGGAGCTCGAGGGCGGCCCCCAGCCCGGCGTTTTCCATCAGAATCAAACCCGAAAGCCCGAAGCGTTCCTCGGCGATCCGATCGACCGCCCGGGACTGGGCGCGTGTGAGAGTCGTAGCCATGGGCCTCCTCCTTCAGAGACGGCGCTGGAAGAGAATGAAGTCCCCATCGGTCCGCTCGGGCAGGCCCTCCAGCTCGGGGTCGAGGCGCGTCCGGCCATCCAGGCTGAAGCGCTCGATGGGATACCAGGCCCGGGCCAGGTCGCCGCTGGAGCGTAGGGTCGCAAGGGGGCTCTGCGCCGCCGGCAGGAGTAGGTACTCGGGCTGCAGAACCGCGAGTTGGGCGATCAACCCCAGGGGCCGGGGAGCCGCCTCCCGGACCACGCCACCGCTGTACCAGCCGACCCAGCCCAGATCCTTCGCCAGGATCTCCCCCTCGCCCGCGCTGACTCCCGCCCGCTCCGACCAGGCCCGCAGGGGCTCCCAGAGCCCCTGCCGCAGGGAGGCCCTGCGCCGCGGAAGAGTCAGCACACCACCGACGACCAGGCCCAGGCCCAGGATGGATGCGACGCTGCGTGCGCCGATCCCGGCGGGGAGATGCCGAGGCGTGAAGCGGGGAGAGAGCAGGTCTGCGACCGCTGCTGCGGCCAGGGGCAGGCTCGCCGCTAGCGGCAGGTAGGCCGCCCGCAGCTCCAGGCTGCGGCCCAGCACCAGCCACGGAAGCAGTGCCAAGAGACCGGCCAGGACCAGGGGGCGAGCCTCCGCAAGGCGAGCGAAGGAACCCCGCCGGAGTCCGGCTAGAGCTGTACCGCCGAAGACCACCCACGCTCCCGGCCCGAGGGTCCCGGGCCCAAGGCGCAGCCCCCCCCTCACCAGGGGCGTCGGACGCCAATCACCGGTGAGCGCGTAGAGAGCCCAACTCGCCAGGCCGCTTACCGCGACGAATCCGCCGATCGAAGCCAGCATGGCCGAGGGGCGCTGGGGATGGATGAGCCAGAGAGCCGGTAGGACGAAGATCGCCATGGGACTCGCGCTCGCGGCCAGGGCGCCCAGAACACCGACGAGCAGGGGCCGGTGCTCCCGCGCTGCCACACAGGTCATGAGCAGCAAGAGAAGGGCCAGGGACCCCGTCCCCCCACCGGCCACATCCCGCGCAAGCTCCGGCGCGGCGGCGATGAGGAGCGCGGAGAGGGCCGCGGTCAGGGGCTGTTCCCGGAGCAGTCCCAGCAGGAGGGCGAGGGCGGCGAGCTCCGCCAGCAGTGCCGTGGCCCGGGCACCCTCCAGGGGAGGGAGGCCGGCCCAGGCTTCCGCGGTGACCAGGGCGAGCGCCAGCGGGCTCTCGATCGGGCGGGGTGGCTGGGGCGCCAGGGAGGGGCGGTTGAAAAAGGGGCCCACCCCCTGTGCCGCATGGGCTGCAATGCGAGCGGTGATGAAGGTTCCCTCCAGGGGCGCGACCCGCTCCAGCGCCACCAGCCTCGCTCCCAAAAGGAGGAGCAGCAGGGCGAGCCCTTGCCGCCACCCGAGGGGCCCCGCAGCGGCCGACCGACCGGATTCAGGCACCGCCGACCCCCGCCGCCCTGCGATAGAGGGCAAAGGTGACCACCCAAGCGACGACCAGCACCAGCGCCAACCCCTGCGCGTCGAGTTGGTGGGCCCCCGCCTGGTCGACGCTGACCATCAAGAAGAGCAGCGGCACGGACATGTAGGTGTTGTGTCGACTGCGCATGCCGGCCAGCGCGCTGTCCGCCGGATCGACCTCCCTTCCGTCGCGCACGGCGAGAACGATGCGTTGTTGTGCAGGCCAGATGCGCATCCACACGTTGGCAGCCATGACCGTGCCGAAGAGTGCACCCACGTGAATCAACGCCGCGCGGCCGGAGAGGCCCAGGCGCGTGAGGCAGAGCTGGTGGAAACCGACGGCAAGCGCCCCAAATACCAGCACGCACAGGTGGTGCAGGACGGCGGAGCGGGAGCCCAGCCACTTGAAGAGCTGGTCGTAGACCAAAAAGCCCGCGAAGAGCAGGGCGAAGGGGGGACCCCACTGGCTCGGCTCGGGCCGGGCCGGACCCTCGAGGGGCGGAGAGGCCAAGAAGAGGCCCGTGTCACGCACGTAGTACATCGTGAAGAGCAGGCAGACCCCGGTGAACCAGGTCCAGGCTGCCCCCCAACGGAACCAGTAAAGAGCACGGGGCATGAGCTCGGGTACGACCCTCTGCCGCGTCTCCTTGTCCAGGCTGGCCTGGAAGGGACCACCGACCCAGTTGAAGAAGTAGAGCATCCCGATCCAGACCACCCCGGCCAGGAGATGTGCCCAGCGAAAGCTCAGTTGTCCGTGTCCGTCAGCGAAGATCAGGTGCTCCATGGTTCTCCTTTTGCCGAGGCCGGGGGGAGCATCTCCGATGGCCCCACCAACCGTCAACCAATCCCCCTACTCGTAAGGCTCGCGAGGGCCCTCAGGGATGGAACTCCACGCGCACCTCGGTCTCCCCCCCCGGGGATACCACCAAACGACCGAGCCGCAATCGGCCGTAGAGTTCGTGCCAGGCTTCGAGGGCGTAGGTTCCGGAGGGAATGCCTGGGATCTCGAAGTGCCCTCCGCGATCGGTGACGGCGAACCAGGGGTGCTCCACGACGACGACGAAGGCGCTCATCCAGGGGTGGATGTCGCAGGAGACCTTGCAGATCTCCTCCGCCGCGAAGTTCAGGGTCACGGGCTTCCCGTGGGGCCCCAGGTTGAGGTTGGCACTGGGGTTGCGCAGGGTCTGGAAGCGCGCGTTGTGCACGATGCCATCGGAGTTTTCGATACGCAGGGGCTGCCCGGCCCGCAGGACGAGCACATGGGGAACGAAAACACAGCCCAACTGATCGAGGATGGCGGGTTCGGTCGGCGGCGGGGGCGGCTCGGGAGTCCGCAAGAGACGCACGACGACATTGGCCAGGTGTCCCTGCTCATCGACCAGACGGCGTTCGTCGACGGGTATCGCGTGCCCCTCGGCCAGACAACCCGCCGTCTGGGTGACCTCTTTCAGGAGTCGCGGCGGCGGCACATCGCCTGTGAGAAGCGCGAGACCCACGACGGCGCCCTCTCCTAGGTCGTCGGCCTCTGCACCCGGCGAATCGGAGTGGGGCCGGCTGGAGACGAGCACGATCCGGCCCTTGGGTTTGCTGGAGGGGGAGCCTCCCCCCGTCGCCGCCGACCGCGCCCCCTCCTGCGAACCACCACAGGCGGCCAGAAGGAGCGGGAGAAGGATCCAAAGCCTCATGGCTTGTAGGTGATCTCCACCTGGACGAGGCCCCCCGCTCCGACGGTCACCTCGCCGCCAAGCTTGCCCTTGCCGTAGGTCTCCTGCCACGACTCGATGCGATAGGTTCCCGGCGGAACGTCCTCGATGACGAAGGTGCCGTCACTTCCCGTCACCGCGAACCAGGGGTGCTCGACGACGCAGACCTTGGCGCTCATCCAGGGGTGGATGTCACAGGCGAACTGGATCGGAATCTCCTCGCGGGTCGGCACGGGAAGGGCCAGGGGCGCGGAGCCTGCTTGAATCGACAGGTTCGAACCGGGATAGCGGACACCGCTCGAGTGGACGTTGTGCGTCACCTGGTCTGCGTTGGCTGCCTGCAAGGGCCTGCCGGCCTGGATGCCGATGACATGGGGCACGTACATGCAACCGCGCTGATCGATGACGAGGGGAGCTTTCGGCGGCGGCGGTACGCTGACTCCGGGGGGAATCGAACGCAGATAGACGAAGACGTTCTGGAAACGATCCCCATGCACGACGACCTCTTCGGAAAGAGGTGTCTCGGTGTGCGCCGCGCACCCTTGCGTCTGCGCGATCTTGTCCAGGACCCGGCGCAGGGGCGGCTCCCCAGCGAAGAAGACCGTGCCGGTGATGCGGCCCGGTGTCTCGCCGCTGGCGCTGCCGGGATCGAGGACGGTGATCACCGCGCTGGCGTGACTGCCGCCGCTCCGACGTCCCCCGCGGCCTCGACTCCCCGAGCGAACCTCCTGCACGGTTCCCCCCTGCGAATCGGTGAGCGCGGGCTCGGAAGGGCCCCCATCGAGGGACCCTTCCACCTGGGCGGCCCCATCATCCTGGGGGACGACCGAGATGGGCGGCCCCAATGCCACGGCTTCCCCCTGCTCGGGTGCCTCGGCATCTTGCGTGGGGGGCGTGACGTGCTTTCCGCCGCGGGGAGTGGCTGCGCTCCTCGCGGTGGAGGTGGGTCTCTTCGCAGCCTCCTCCGCCGCAGTGAAGGGGCGCCGGCGCTTGTGGATCTCGGCTCCAAAGCCTCCGTCGCAGGAATTGAGCAGGAGAACCGACATCCCGGCCGGCAGGAACAGAAGCAGGGGAGGGAGACGCATGGGATGCAGGATAGCGCCTGGGCTGCTTCAGACCACGGGCCGGACGGCCGCGGGCTGGAAGGAATCCGCCTGGGCCAGGTTCCAAGCGTGGGCGAATGGCTCGGGAACGGGCTCGACCACCAGGGAGCCCGGCGCGATCCAAGGGTAGATCTCGCGATAGGTACGAACGCGCGTCGGAGAGACACGACGATGGATGTGATCGGGGGACAACTCGCCGGGATCGTCGAGCCCGGCGGCCCCGACCAGCTCCAGCAGGGCCTCGACGGTCTCGTGCTGGAAAGAGGCCACGCGCCTCGCCTTGTCATCCACACTGAGCCCCGCCACCAGGCGCCCATCCTGGGTAGCGACGCCGACAGGGCAGTGGTTCGAGTTGCAGCGGCGGGCTTGGATGCAGCCCAGGGCGAGCATCATGCCGCGGGCCGAGGCGCAGAGGTCGGCGCCCAGGGCCAAGGCACGCGCCATGTGGAAGCCGCTGGTGATCTTGCCACTGGCGATGACCTTGACCCGCTCCCGCAGGTCGAACCCGACCAGACTGTTGTGTACGAACATGAGCCCTTCGAAGAGGGGACAGCCCATGCGGTTGGAAAACTCCAGGGGTGCTGCGCCGGTACCCCCCTCGCCCCCATCGACCTGGATGTAGTCGGGGACGAGTCCCGATTGGTGCATCGCCTTGCAGAGGGCCAAGAACTCGAAGGGCTGCCCGACACAGAGTTTGATCCCCACCGGCTTGCCCCCCGATTCCCGGCGCAGGAGATCGAGAAACTCCAGTAGCTCGAGGGGCGTCTGAAACGCGGTGTGAGCCGGTGGAGAGAGGACGTCGTGGCCGAGGGGCACCCCGCGTATGGCGGCGATCTCCTCGGTCAGCTTTGCAGCGGGCAGAATACCCCCGTGTCCGGGCTTGGCCCCCTGGCTCAGCTTGACCTCGATCATGCGCACGCGGGGGTGCTGTGCGTTGCTCCGGAAGCGTTCCAGATCAAAGCGTCCATCCTCGCTGCGACAACCGAAATAGCCGGTCCCGATCTGCCAGATGAGATCGCCTCCCCCTGCCAGGTGGTGCGTACTGAGCCCGCCCTCGCCGGTGTTGAGCGAGAACCCGCCCTGGGCGGCGCCCCGACTGAGGGCCAGTACCGCGTTGCTCGAAAGCGCACCAAAACTCATGGCCGACACCCCCAGGAGGGCGGCGTCGTAGGGCTGGGCGCAATCGGCTCCGATACGCACGCGCGGCGTCTCCTCGCGGGGAGGCCGAGCCAAGAGCGAGTGGGCCATCCACTCGTAGCCGACTTCGTAGACGTTGCGCTGGGTCCCGAAGGGGACGGTGTCGAGGGCCCCCTTGGCCCGTTGGTAGACCACGGAGCGCGCCTCGCGGTGGAAGGGCGTTCCGTCGAGGTTCGATTCGATGAAGTATTGGCTGATCTCAGGACGCACGAACTCCAGGAGGTATCGCAGGTGCCCAACGACCGGGAAGTTGCGCAGCACCGCGTGCTTGCACTGCATCACGTCGTAGATCCCGACCAGCCCCAGGGCGACGACCAGCCCCACCAGGAGCCAGCAATAGGGAAAGAGGAGCGCCAAGAGAACCGAACCGACCAAGCCGGCGGCGAGGGAGAGGAAAAAGGCGCTGCGCATCAGGCGAGTTCGAGGAGTACCTGGAGTCGGATGAAGTCCACGTCCTTGACGCGAACGGCCACTGGATAACCTTCGGTGAAGGAGAGACTGCGTCGCCCCACGCGGACGGTCAGGGTGGACCCCTCGACCTTGGGACGCTCGCCCAGGGTGCGCGTGGGCAGGAAGCCGGTGACGTTGAGGTCGACGATATCGACCTCCATCCCCCCCCGGGAGACGCGGCGCACCTTGGCGGCCAGCTTCTCGCCGATGCGCGGCTCCATGTACTGGCAAATCTTGAGATCCTTGACCGCGTACTCGGCCATCTCGGCCACCTCGGCCTGGATCGAGCAGTGGGCCGCCATGTCATTCAGATCGGCGAGCAGGGCCTCCGAGCGCAGCTCTTCCTCGGCGGCCTGAGCGTCATCGCCCTCGATGGCCCAAAGCCAGCGATGGACGATCAGATCGGGATAGCGGCGGATCGGTGAAGTGAAGTGCAGGTAGGCCTCGCGCGCCAAGCCGAAGTGTTGCGCTACGTCCTGGTGGTCTTTGACCTCGTAGACCGCGCGCTCGACCAGACCCATGATGCGGCTGATGAGCGCCTCGGCGTTGGGTTTGCGTCGCGCTTGGCGGATCATGCGTCCGATGTCGCGCCCGGTGAGTCGTTCCTTCTTGGGAACACGAATCCCGTGCTTGGCGAGGCCGGCTGCCACCGCGGCGATCTCTTCGGGATCCTTCTCGGGATGCACCCGATAGAGCGTCGGCAGGCCCCGTCGCCGAAAGAGATCCCCCACCGCCTGGTTGGCCGCCAGCGCGGTCTCCTCGATCAGGGTCTGGGAGAAGTAGCGCGGGGCATCGACGATGGCTTGGACCTCGCCCTTTTCGTCGAACAGAAACTTCTTCTCGCTCGACTGAATGCGCAGAGAGCCCTTGGCGTCCCGGATCGCTTGCTGGCGCCGGGTCCAGACTGCGAAGCGTTCCAACGGTTCGCGCAGATCCTCCAGCTCCCGGGCTGCCTCGGTTCCCGCGTCGTCCAACAGCTCCTGGACGGCTTGATAGGTACAGCGCTTGACGCTGCGAATGACCGACTTGGCCACGCGCGCCTCCTTGCGCTCTCCGGTGGCATCGAAGGTCATCAGCACCGAGTAGGCCAGGCGCGGACGCCCCTCGACCAGGGAGCAGAGCCCGTTGGAGAGCTCCTCGGGCAGCATGGGAAGGACCTGGTCGGGAAGGTAGACCGAGGTCGCGCGCGCCAGGGCCTCCTCGTCCAGAGCCGTGCCCGGCACGACGTAGTGGGCGACATCGGCGATGTGCACCCCGACCTGGACGGCCCCTCCCTCGAGGGGACGAATCGAAATCGCGTCGTCGAAGTCCCGGGCATCCGGACCGTCGATGGTGAAGATGCACTCCTTGCGCAAATCGAGACGGCCCGCGAACTCGGACGGGTCGGGGTCGGGGGGCAGGCTCCCGACCTCCTTCAGGACATCCTCGGGGAAGGTGGTGCGCAGGCGGAAGGAGCGCAGGAGTTCGAGTTCGTCCGACTCGGGGTCCCGGTAGCAGGGCGGCCCGACAGCCATCGGCCCATCTGCCGCGGGGCGGCGACCGATCCTCTCCCGGATCCCCTGATCCAAACCGACGAGTGCCTCGAGCTCCCCATCGTCGAGGAGCTCCTCCCCCTCGTCGCTCTCGACACGCCAGCCCCGATCCGAACGGGGCTCGGGATCCTCGCCGCCCCCCTTGGAGCGCCGAAGATCCCGAAAGCTCTTGAACTCGCCGCCACTCGAACCGCTCATGCCCCCCAGTTTGCCGCCTGCGGACACGCCCAGGAAGCATCTAGGCCGTGTTCATCTTGCCAAGGCACCGAGCTCTGCTAGGCTCGACTTCCCCGAAGCCACGCCGCGACCCTCCCCGAACCGGGGCAATCACAACCCCATGCGAAAACGCCTCTCGGCGGCTTTCACGACCTGGCTCCTCCTGCTCACTTGTCCTACGAGCGCCCTTGCCGATGGCGTCCAGGTCACGCTGCGCGGAAGTCGAGTGGAACAGGTCTCCGCAGGCACGACGGTCCTGCCCGCCGATCAACTCAGGCCCGGCCACTCCAGCGGTGAGGTGGAGTTTCAGGAAAGCGGATTCGCCGTCGGTGCCGCCGACGACCGCAACCTGGAGACCTACTTCGCCCGCCAGAGCACGAGCCCCATCCTCGATGTGGATCTCGGCTCGTGGAGGGATCAGGGGACCGGCTACGACTTCTTCCTCTTCGAGGTGGGAGGCAATGATGCGGTCCGCGTCCGTGCCCGCTTTCCCGACGGCAGCCTGGGCCGACCGGTTGCGCTCCACGGCTGGAGCCCGACCGGATACCACCCTCCTTCAGGTGCCAACGCGGGGCAAGAAGTCCAAGCGCTCGCCTTTTCCGCTGCCCAGCTCCGGGATGCCGCCGGCCAGCCCCTACCCGCGGGGGTCACCTTGAGCGGTCTGCGCTTCGAATCGGCCACCTTCGATGTAGCCGCTTTCCTGGTTCACCGGGTCGACCCTGCGGCCCGGGTCGACGGGGACGGGAGCGTCCAGGTCACGGGGACCTTGCGCGCGGGGCAACTCGTCGAGTTGGTCTACTCCGGGCCTTGGGCCTCCGAAACCGACATCGCCCCCAGTCCCTTCCGGGACGCCCGGCTCAGCGTGACGTTCACCGGCCCCGCTGGGGTGACCCTGCGCATCCCCGGCTTCTTCGACGGTGACGGAGATGAGGGTGAGTGGGGCACGGTCTGGAAGGTCCGTTTCCGTCCACCCGCCCCGGGTGTGTGGGTTGCCCGAGCCGAGTTCCGCCAGGGGAGCGACGTTGCGGTCGATCCTTCCCTTCCCGGTACTCCCGGCCTGCTCGACGGAGTGACGACGACTTTCGCGGTCGGTGAACTAGATCCTTCGGCGCCGGGCTTCCTCGGCCGGGGTTGCCTGCACGCAACGGGAGAGGCTTATCCCCGCTTCGCCACGGGAGAGCCCTTCCTCGAGGTGGGGGTCAACAGTCCCGAGAACCTGCTCGCCTACCGGGGCTTTGACGGGGTGGTCAAATCTCCGCAGGGAGCAGGCAACCTGCACAGTTTCCAGCCCCACGTTTCGGACTGGAAGCCAGGGGACCCCCTTTTCATCGGCCGGGACCACGGAGTCGACTCGAAGGGGTTGATCGGGGCTCTGAACTACCTTTCGGACCAGGGTCTGAACTCGGTCTACGCCCTCACGATGAATCTGGGCGGAGACGGCTGGGACGTCTCTCCCTTCCTTGGGATCGCTCCTACCCCATTCGATCGCACTCACTACGACACCAGTCGCCTCCGTCAGTGGGAGGTTGTCTTCGAGCACGCCGCGCGCCGGGGGATTCTGTTGCATCTCGTCCTGGGAGAGACCGAGACCTTGAACGAAACCTGGCTCGACGGGGGTACCTTTGGAGCGGAGCGACGCCTCTACCTGCGCGAGTTGGTCGCCCGCTTTGGACACCTGCCCGCGTTGACTTGGAACCTGTGTGAGGAGAATGATTTCCCTGTCCCCATGCTGCGCGAGATGGCCGATTGGATCCGCGCACTGGATCCCCAGGGTCACCCGGTCACCTTCCACAACCACCTGGGGGATTTCAGCGACTATGACGCGGTGCTGGGCGAGGCGCGCTTCGAGCAGACCGCTTTCCAATACGACCCTGATACCGCCGATACCCTCTTGGAGAGTTGGCGCGCGAAATCCGCACAGGCTGGGCAGTCCTGGATCCTCTGTGCCGTCGAACACAGTCCCTGGCAGACGGGCGTCACCGACGCCAACCACGACGAGCTGCGCAAGCGCATCCTCTACGATGTCCTCCTCTCGGGGGGCTCCCTGCAGTGGTACGCCGGCTGGCATGATCTGCCCCTCGGGGGGGACGTAAGCCTGGAGGATTTTCGCAGCCGCGAGGCCATGTGGCAGGACTGCGCTCACGCCCTGGAGTTCATCAGGGCCCTGCCCTTTGCACGGATGGTGCCCGACGATCAGCGGGTCAGCCAGCCGAATTCCATTTACGGGGGACCGGAATGCTTCGCCCTTCCCGGTGAGCGCTATGCGGTCTACCTGCCCAAGGCTCAGCCGCCGGCCAAGCTCGACCTCTCCGGGGTGGGTGGCACCTTCCTCGCGCGCTGGTACGACCCGCGCCTCGGTATCTGGACGGGTTCGGCTCACCTCCTGCAGGCGGGCTCCAAGGTCACCTTGCCGCTGCCGCCCCACTCCCCTTCCGAGGATTGGATCTGTCTGATCAGCCGCCGCACCAGCCTCGAGGCCGATCTCCAGAGCCTCTCGAGTTCTGCGGGGGGGACGCAGACCCTGCGCCTAGACCTCGGTCCCGCCCAGGCCGGCCGCCCCTACCGTTTGCTGGGGAGTGCAACGGGCACGAGCCCGGGCTTCTCCTTGGGCTCCGTCGTGGTGCCCTTGATCTTCGATCGCTACACCCGGTGGTCGATCGACAACGCCGGTGGAGCCGTTCTCCCCGATGCCGTTGGGACCCTGCCCCCCTCCGGGCGAGTGGACCTCCACGTCGTCCTGGCCCCAGGGGACATGGCGCCCCTGATCGGCCAAACCCTCTACCACGCGGTCATCCTGACCCAGCCGAGTGTCGACACGGTGACGGTGGCGGTCCCCCTCCAGATCCTTCCCTGAAGAGTCCTCGGCTGGATCGGCATCCGAATGCTATCCGGCAGACTCTCCCCCCCAATCCTCCTGGAATCGTTTCCTCACGGCTCGTTGACCCACGGTCGCGGAGACGACGCCAGCGATGCCCAAGACCACGCCCCCCCCGCCCTTGTTGCCAGCATAGGCAAGCCAGGCCGCCGTCCCGGCATAGAGCAGCGCGGGGATCGCCAAGAGCGCCACCCACGGCAAGGCACTTGCAAGTCGCTTGCGATGTACCTTCGGTATCGAGAAGAAACCGGCCGCGTAGAAGAGAAGGCAAGCCCCCAGGGTCAAGCCACCGAAGAGAAGCGCAATCACCATCGCATGGACATCCTAGTGCATGCCGATCGAGTCTAGCGTACCCGCGATTCCACGAATCCGCAGGATCTACAGACCCGCCTCGAGAGAGGGACCGCAATGAGCACACGGCAGCCTACCGGGATATTGCTGCCGGAGCGGAACGCCCAAGGGCCCAGCAAGCTACTCCGCAACCGAGTCCGGGCCGTGGGTGAGAACCTGGTCCACTGGCCACCCACCGGCACGCAGACTCGCCCTGAGAGTCACTGCGGAGAATCAGGACCCGTGAAACTCCTGCGCCCACCGGGTCAATCTTGCCCAGATCTCGTCATCCCCGCAGATGCAATCGACCCAGCCACGTACGGAGCCGGCCGTCTCATCCAAGTGCATCTCCATATATGAGTTTCGCTTTTGGGCGTACCGCTCTGGGTGCTCCATCCCGAAGGACCTTGCGGCCTCGCTGATGGAATCCGCCGCATCCCTCCGTCCAATCCGTTCGTACGCATCTGCGAAGAGGGAATAGGGGGGTGACTGGGGCCAGTCCTTCTCGAAGAAGTACCGTAGCCCCCCATTGTCGATTACCCCCTTGGAGTAGACGATGGTGAGGATCGTCTGGTGTGGCTCTCCCAGGCGACAGAGGTCACCATCCACTTGCTTCAAGGCTTCCTCTGCCGCGGCGATGAGCGGGTCCAGCCCCCATACATCCTTGGGCGTTTTGGGGTGACGTTCGCCCCTCATTCTAGGGTCGCTGGAAGATCTCGAGCAGGTTCGAGGAGGAGAAGCCCGCGACGACTCCTCCACCGGCAACGTAGATTCGGCTCTGGAAGAGCACCGGGAAGATCCCGTGGCGCGGCGTCGGAAGGGGACTCTCCGCCCGCCAGGTGTTGTTTTGCGGGCTGTAGACCTGAACGTCAGCCAGGGCGGAAACCGTGTCCTCACCACCGAAGACGTACATCTCACCCTTGTAGTAGACCGCCTTGCCCGTACCTCCCCGGCCCAAAGGCATCGGAGCCAGGCTCGACTGCACGAGATCGGAAGAATCCCAACTGTCGGTCTGGGGGTCGTAACACTGCACCGTGTCGAAACCATCCTGGGGTACGTTACCCCCCTGCCGGCCACCGAAGACCCACAGCTTGTTGCCGTCGGTCGCCGAGGCGGCATGGTTGACCGGGGTCGACATCAAGGCCAGGTTCAAACTTCCACCCTGGTCCCAGTCGTCGAGAACGGGATCGTAGACCGAGAGATTGCCGACCGTCGTGTTCCCGACGATGCCGCCGCAGACGTAGACCTTGCCGCCGATCACCGCGGAACTGCAGGAACCACCGGCCCAGGCCATGTCCTGACCCACACTCCAGGTGTCACTCGCCGGATCGTAGATCTGAACACGCCCTTCGGAGCCACCACCCAAGCCGCCGAAAAGGTAGACCTTGCCCCCGACCACCTCGCACGCGTGGTGCGTACCGGGGTAGGGGCGCACGGCCAAGTTGTCCACCCACGTATCGCTGAGCAGGTCATAGGCGTAGGTCTTGTTCGTACCCTCGCCGAAGAGGTAGAGGGTCTGGCCGACGACACCACAGGCGACCTCGCCCAGGGAATCCGGCAGGGAGGCACCGCTGACCCAAAAACCCTTCATCAGTCCCGGCGTAGCAGGCAGGCTGAGCACGGCCCCAGAAAGGGTCACCACGTCCGCGTTCACCTGCACGACCACGTCATACAGGGAGCCGATGTTGTTCTCCGGTAGAGCGGGGAAGATGCCATGGATGCGCCGGGGTGTTACCGAAGTCAAAGTACAGGCGACCCCGCCCACCTGGACTGTGGTCTGCCCGTCCACGAAACCCTCTCCGCCGATCACGAAGGGGGTTCCGCCGGGTGACGGCGTACGCCAAGGCAAGATGTCGTGCACCGTCGTCCCCACCGCCGAGGCATCGTCAGGCTCGAGGATGCGCACGCGGTTGGCGGTGTAATCCATCGCGAGTAGCGCCCCCCCCGGCCCGGTGATCACGTCGAGCCCCTGGGCCAAGGGCGTGATCAAGAGTTCACTCTGGAAGGCGCTGCCATCCGGAGTAAGCTCGATCATGTACTGATTCGAGTTCCACTTTTGCACGACCAGACGGCCGCGCAGTTGGGAGTTGAAGGTCTGAGCGCGATACTCCGCGATGCCGTCCGCCGAGGAGGGGATCAAGTGCAAGGGCGGGGTGTAGTCGGCATCCGCCGGCTCGGTCACATCGCGCCAGATGTACTCCCGCGGATCATCGAAGCCCCGGTTGCGGTTGGCCCACCCGTAGTAGTTCCCCTCTCGAATCAGGTTCAGCTCATCGTCGTGCTGCGGGTGGATCCCCGAGTCGGTGTCGGCGCCCGTCGAGGCAGGACCATAGCCGACGTTGGGGCCGTTGTCGGTGGCGTAGATCCGGCCAGCCGTCGTCAGGACCAGGTCGTACGCGTTGCGCTGGCCCGAAGCGAAGACCTCGATGTCCGCGCTCCCGTCGGAGATGGCGTCCTCGCCGAGAACCTGGTCATCGATCGGGGTCCCGTCGATACGCGAGATGTACTGGATCGCCCCGTTGAAGCCCGGTTTCGAGGTCAACGCCTTCAGGATCGCCCCGCTGAAGGGCGAGGCCGGTACGTCCCCCATCAGGGGCCAGGGAACTCCGGCATTGGTGTTGCCTCCCGCGGAAATCAAGAGATCGCCGTTGTTGTCGAACTCGATGCCGTTGACCCCATGGTCATGGTTCGAGGTCGGCAGGGAGGTTACCAGGGGAACCGGATTGTCGAAGTTGGGTCCCGTCAGGACGGAGATCTGTCCGGTGAAGGGAGAGGGGCCCGAGAATGAGCCACCACCGTTCAAGAAGTGCTCGCCATGGGCGACGTAGAGCTTGACGGGCGAGGGAGGGTCGTAGGGGTTGACCGCGATGCCAAGCAGGTCGTAGTTGGTCAGATTGCTGATCCCGGTGTGCACCGTGAAGGAGGAGACCCAGTCGTCATCAAAGGTGATCTCGTAGATCTTGCCGTCGAGTGTTCCTACGTAGAGCTTCCCGTTGGGGTGCCAAACCGCAGTAGTCGGGTTGGTGATCGTGAGCTCCCGGTCGTTGCGCAGGTTGAACTTGATCGGAACCGGGCCGTCGGGCGAATAGACGAAGTCGATCGAGTTGGAGATGCCGTTGGGAGTCTCGACCGTGACGGAGACCGAACCGGTGCCCGGCGGCGAATAGAGCTCGATCTGTTCAGCGGTCCAGCTCACGAAATCGGCCAGGGTGTAGTCGGTTGTTCCCCAGTGAACCGTCACCTGGTCCTTGGGGAAGAACCCGAACCCATCCATCGTGATCAGGTTGCCGCCCAGTTCACTGCCCACGGTCGGCATGGAGTGCAGCACGGGGACGATCGTGCGCTCGTCGTGCACGACCCCCGAGCCCCAACCGGTCGCCTGCTGGCCATCGATGATCACCGACAGTTGCAGGGGAAGTTCGGCGATGTCAGAGACCGCGAAGCGAACATCGAGTTCGTGGTTCCCCGTGCTGACCTGACTGGCCCCGCCCCAGCGTGACCCGTCCAGATAGAGGCTGCGCTGCACTCCCCCACTAGCGACGAAGTCGTAGTTCGCCGCGGCGGGGGCGTAGAAATCGAGGATCCAACGCACCATGACATCGCCGCTGAAGGGCGAGTTGCCGACCTTCCCACCCTGGTCCGCTATGAGCAGCGAGGTCGTACGCTCCATGTAGTCGACCTGGCTGGGGACATGACTCAGGAGGAAGATCGGGTCGCCGAGGCCGTCGTAGTAGGAGACCAGCATCCCCGGGACGCTGTCGGGAGCGTAGACCGTGAAGTCGTGGTGCTCGGTGGCCGAATCCGGCACCGGCTTGTCGTCGGTGATCGTGAGCGAGATGGTGCTCGTCCCCATTCCCAGGGTGCGCGCGGTGTTGACCTGGGTGTCGAAGGAGACCGAGTTTTCCGCCCAGTCATAGCCGACGATGCTCTGCCCCGGTTCGTGGGTGTGAGACTCGAATCCGTAGAGCGTGACAGTCTCGCTACCGTCCTCGTCGTAATCGACGAGCATCGGAGGCGTGTAGGAAATGACCGGGTGCAGGAAGCCCCAGTCGGAGTTCGCCCCACCGGTTCCGGAGACGTCGATCGGAATCATCCCGAAATCCCCGAAGAGCTCGATGCGCAGGATGTTGTCCTGGTGCTCGGTCGGGACGAAATGCACCTCGATCGGAGTCGTGCTCCCCTCGGGCAAGTCGAAATCGACCGAGTAGTAGACCGAGGTGGTCGCGCCGTAGTAGTCGCTACTCCCCAGGCGCACGAAGAAGTCCTCGCCCGACCCCTGCGCCCCGGCGTCCAAAACCAGTCCGACCTGGGTGATCTTGCCCGGGGCCAGGCCACTGTTGGTCAAGTTGACCACCTGGGAAGCCGAGGAGCCTTGATCGACCAGACCGAAGTTGATCGCGCTTTGATCGGAGTCCACGCTCGGGACCGAACGCACTTCGAGGGCCGAGAGCAGCGCTTCGCCGGTCGTTGCGAAGAGGTCGAGATCGAGGGATCCGTCGGTGACGGTCACCGGCAGAGGACCGGGAGTCCAGGCGGCATTCGCTCCCGCGACCACTACCAGATCGAGGCCGGTGATGACCGGCGTCCCCTCCAACCACAGGTCGAAGACACGCTGGCCGGCGCCGCTGTATTGAATCTCGGCAAAGTGGGGCACCACCTCGTACTGACCGCTGGGCAACTCAAGGGAGTAGCCGAAGCTGCCGCCGACGCGGGCGACCTGGTACAGGGAGGGGTCGCTGGTCCCCACGATCGACTGGGTCGTCGTCAGATAGGCTGAATCTCCGGTCTCCCCGAAATCGGGGGACCAGTAGTGCAGCAGCCCGTCGAGATAGGGATCCGGCCCGGCCGTCATGCGCAGCTCATCACCAGGGAGACCGCGGCCGATGCCGTTCAGGCGAACCTCCCCATCCGGAGCTCCGTGGGGCTTCTGCACAACGCGAGCCACGCCCTGGCGCAAGCCGTACTGGGTCGGCTGGAAGGTGACCTGGAAGGAGGCCGTATCGCCCGGCTGCAAGAGCACCGGCATGGCCTGGTCGTAGGTGATTTGGTAGTCGGCGGGCGCCCCACCGTCGATGACGATGCGCTTGAAGGTGATCGGCACGTGCTGGGTGTTGGTCAGCACCACCGGGAAGGGACCGCTCGCTTGACCGATCTCGGTCACCGGCGGATCGATCGACCCTACATCGGGGCGCAGGCCCGCGATGTCGAGTTCCGTGTCCGGCCCGTCGTTGTCCTGGATCGTGAGGCGGTGGTGCAGGGGAGCCCCAGCGACCGCATTGACCAGCGAGGCGGAGTCGATGGAGATGCGCACCTGTTCCGCGGATTCGTCCTGGGTGTCCTCGAGGACGGTCAAGGACAGGCTCGCGCTGGATTGGCCGGCAGGGATCGAAAGCGGCGAGGAGTCGATCGTGTAATCCAGGTTCGCCGTCGCATCACCGCTGACGGTGAAGGGCACGGTGATGTCGAGCCCCGAAACCGCGGAGAGCTGCACGAGAATCCCCGTCGTGCCGCTCCCCTCGTCCACGCTCTGGGAGGGTAGTTGGAAAGCGACGCTCGGCGGAGGGTCATCGTCAACCAGGGTCAGGGTATGGACCGTGGTCGATCCGAAGTCCGCGCCACTGGGAGGTCCAAGGGTGAGTACGACGGTCTCATCCGCCTCGTCCATCGCGTCGGGAATCGCCGTCACGCTGGTCGTGCCGGTCAAGGATCCGGCGGGGATCAGGATCGTGGACTGGTCGAGGGTGTAGTCCACCCCTTCGGTCGCCGTTCCCGAGGTGGTGATCGGGACGGAGACATCCACTCCGGATACCGCCGAAAGGCCCAGGCTGATCGAACTCTGTCCCACTCCCTCGCCCGAAGAGGAGCTGGAGGAGGTGAACTCGACCGTGGGCAGGGGATCATCGCTGGTGATCGTGAGGATGTGCTGGGTGGTCGTGCCCAACTGACCGTCCTGGGGCGAGCCCAGGGTGATCTCGACCGTCTCGCCCGGTTCGTAGAGGAGATCGTCGACCAAACTGACCCAAAGGTCCGCGCTCGTCTGCCCGGCGGGAATGAGGATCGGCGAGGGGTCGAGGGTGTAGTCCTCGGGATTGGCCGCCGTTCCCGCGACGGTGAAGGGCACGCTGACATCGAGCCCCGACGGAGCCGAGAGCACCAGGACGGCGCTCACGCTCCCGGCCGTCTCCAGAGCGCTCTGGCTCGCGATCTGGAAATCGACCGTCGGCGCGTCGTCGTCGTCGAGGAGGGTGAACAGGTGCGTGCTCACCCCACCGAGAGTCGCATCGGTCGGGGTGCCCAGGTCGACCTGCACCGTCTCATCGGCCTCGTGCAGGGCGTCGTCCACGGGAGTCAAGGTGAGCTGGGCCGTCGTCGTGCCGGCGGGCAGCACGAGGGGGCTCGCATCGAAGGAGTAGTCGTCCGGACTCTGGGCGTCTCCCGAGAGGCTGAAGGGAACGCTCACCTCCTTGCCCGAAGGCCCCGACAGGTCCACCTCGATCGTTGCCGGCCCACCGCCTTCGAGGGAACTGCTGGCGCTCAGGGTGAACTGCACGCTGGGCGGAGCATCGTCGTCCAAGAGGGTCGCCGTGTGGACCAGAGTCGCCCCCAGGTCGGCACCGGTCGGCGTTCCCAGGGTGAGCACGACGGTCTCGTCGTTCTCATCGAGACTGTCATCCACCACCTGCAGGGTGAGATCGAAGGTCGCCTGCCCCGCGGGGATGACCACTGGACTCGCGTCCAGGCCGTAGTCATCGGGATCGATTGCGTCGCCGGTAACGACGAAAGGCACGCTGACGTCCTGGCCGGAGACCGCCGAGAGTTGCAGGGTGATCGCCAGAGTTCCGCCCCCCTCGGTAAGGCTCGAAGAGGCGGCCTGGAAGTCCAGGGTCGGCAGGGCGTCATCGTCCTGCAGGGTCAGGGTGTGGACCGACTGCGAACCGAGGGTGGCGTTGGTCGGTGAGGTGAGGGTCAGGACGACGGTCTCATCGCTCTCGCTGAGAACGTCGTCGACGGGAACCACGTCGACGCTGCCTCCCGAGTTCCCCGCGGAGATCGTGACCGAAGTCGCCGAGAGGCTGTAGTCGTCCGGGTCGAGCGCGGTTCCGCTCGCGGCCAAGGAGACGCTCACGTCGCGCCCCGAGGGCGCGGACAGACTGATGTTTACCGGAATGGTGCCCCCGTTTTCGGGGGCCGCCTGGGAGGCGATGCTGAAGGCGATGGTGGGCGGCGCGTCATCGTCGACGAGAGTCACGGTGTGGGTCGTCGTCGCCCCCAATGTCGCACCCACCGGCGTCCCCATGGTCAGGGAGGCGGTCTCGTCTTCCTCGTCGAGACTGTCGTCGACCAGGGTGAGGGTCAGGGTGCCGCTCTGCTGTCCGGCGGGAATGATGACCGGATTGGCGGAGAGACTGTAGTCATCCGGATCGACCGCAGTGCCGGCCTGGGAGATGGGTACGCTGACCTCACGCCCGGAAACCGCCGACAGGACCAGGTCCACGGTCAAGCTTCCGGCGGACTCGGCCCCGCTCTGGGAGGCCATCGCGAAGCTCACCGTCGGCGAAGCGTCGTCGTCCTGGAGCGTGTAGGTGTGGGTCGTCTGCGTCCCGAGGGTCGCCCCCGTCGGCGTCCCCAGGGTCAGGGTCAAGGTTTCGTCATCCTCGTCGAGACTGTCGTCGATGGCGGTCAGGGTCACCGAGGCGCTCAGGCTTCCCGCGGGGATCGTGACCGGAGAGGTCTGATCGAGGCTGTAGTCGCTGCCCGCGGTCAAGCTGCCCGAGGTCTGGAAGGGCACGCTGACGTCGGTGGCCGAGACGGCCGACAGACTCAGGGTGGCCACCAGGACGGCGCCGTTCTCCGTGCCCGAGGAGGCGGCGGTCGTGAACTCGACCGTCGGATCCGCCGCCAGGGCGGTCGTGGCAGGGGTCGGCTCCGGAAGGGCGACGGCGGACCCGGCGGTGAGGCAGGCCAGCAGTCCAAGAACTGTCCGAGATGCTGAACGTCGAACGCCGCGGCAACGATCGGAATCGTCCCACGAGCACGGCACGGCTCTCTGCGGAGTGCGAAGCATGTCGATACTGGGAGGCAAATGGGACCCCGGGGTCCCCGAACGGGATTCGGCCGCGGGGGAACGGCCCTTCCTATTGTGTTGCAGGGAGCGCATCCCGCACAGCACGCTTTTGGCCTCCTGGCGCCGACCGGGCGAGACCGCGCCCCCGACGCACCGTAAGTCACTGTAGATACGAGGCTTACGAACGGATCCCCAGATGGGGGCACCGGCCTGAATTCGAGCCTTTCCTAGGCCTGTACGAAGGTGATTCCCCGGAAGCGGGCCGGGGCCGCCCCGTGGCTCATCTCGGCGACCTGCATCGGGTTGCCCTTCCCGCAATTCGGAACGCCCCACAGCTCCCAGTGGTCCGCGTCGCAGATCGCATCGCAAGAGCGCCAGAAGTCGGGGGTGCGCCCCTGGTAGGTGGGCCGTCGGAGCATGCGGCCGAGCTTGCCCCCCTGGACCTCCCAGCCCACCTCACAGGTGAACTGGAAGTTCAGGCGCCGCTGATCGATCGACCACATCTTGACCGTGTCGGCGAAGATGGCACCGTCCTCGGTGTCGGCCAAAAGCCGCTCCAGGGACCACTCACCCGGTTCGAGCGAGAGGTTGGTGATGCGCACGATCGGCGGGTTGTACCAGCCCTCGGCGCGCGCCGTTCCGCGGGAGCGCGCCTCGCCGATGCGCCCCGCCCACTCGCGAGAGGTGTGGTAGCCGACGAAGACCCCGTCGCGCACCACGTGCCAGCGGCCCGATTCCACGCACTCATCGTCCCAGCCGCGGGTGTCGAGCCCGCCGGGGACGGTCGAGTCGGCGACCAGGTTGACCAGGGGAGAGCCGTAGTGGAACTCTCCGAGGAGGTCGGTCGTCGCGAAGCTACTGCCGGCTAGGTCGACCTCGTGTCCGAAGACCCGATCGAGTTCGTTGGGGTGCCCGACCGACTCGTGGATCTGAAGCATCAGTTGGCTGCCCCCCAGGATCAGGGTTCGCTGCCCCCCGGGACAGGGATCGGCATGGCAGAGGGCGATCGCCTCGTCGCGCACGCGCTCCCCATGGGCGGCCAGATCGAGTCCCTCGATGAACTCCCAGCCCTGGGACTTGTAGTTGCCCCCGAAGGAGGCGGGATAGCTGCGCGTCTCCACCTCACCCGCGGCGGCAGCGGTGCTCGAGATCCCCGCCCCGCTGCGCACGAGCACCTGGTGCAGCTCCGCGCCGTCACTCGAGACCTGCCACTGCTCCTCGCGCCGCAGGCTGATGTTCGCTTGCCGAACGACCGTCTCCGAACGTCCCCGCATAGCGTTGTCCGCGGAGCGCAAGAGGTCGAGTTTCGTCTCGAGGGGAACCGTGAAGGGATCCTCCTGTACCGGGGTCACATACTCCCCCACGTGGCCCGGTTCGGGGGCGAGTTCGACGGCTTCCTTGCGCGCTCCGGCACAATCACGGGCCACCTTGGCCGCCCGTCGAGCCAGGCCGCCGGCCACCTCGTGCACGTCGGAGAAGGTCGCCGGAGCAGCGGCAAAGCCCCAGGTTCCCGCCGCGAGCACGCGCACGCCGATCCCGAGCTCGTCGGGGGCGTCAGCCCCCTCGAGGGCACCGTTCTTGAGGGTCAGATCCTCGCGGGAGCAGCGATTGATGCGGGCGTCGGCGTAGTCCGCGCCGGCCTTGAGGGCAGCCTCCACGGCGGCCTGAGCGGTATCCATCATGGTGGTCACTCCTAGAAATCCGTGGTCGAGGTGAAACGGAAGCCCTCGATGCGCAATGCGGGGCAGACGACCTCACCGTCGAAGAGCGCCCCGGCGACTTCGAGCGTGTCCCCGATTCCGGTCACCCGCTGCAACGCCTCGACGAGGCTCTGGGTGAAGCGCAGGTTCTTCACCGCGGGACCGACCCGGCCGCGCTCGATCAGGAAGGTTCCGTTGCGCGTCATGCCGGTCAAGGTCAACGAGCGGGGCTCGATCATGTTCGTGTAGTGGAACTGGGTGACCCAGAGTCCATGCTCCACCCCCGCGACGAGTTGGTCGGGGGACTTGTCGCCGGGGGCGAGGTAGAGGTTGGTCGCCATCGGCCCGGCGGGGGAGGGCTGGGGTCGGCCGTGGCCGGTATTGGGCAGACCGAGCTTGCGTGCCCAACGCTCGTCGGTCACCGGCCCCTGTAGGGCTCCGTCCACCAGCAGCGGCACACGCTCCTTGGGTGAGCCCTCCCCATCGAAGAGAAAGCCCGGATAGACCTCATTGGCGGCGTCGTCGTAGAGCGCCAGCTCCTTGGGAAAGAGCGGCTCGCCCACGCGACCGCACAAAAACGAGCTCTGCTCGTGCAGCTCACGCGCGCCGAATCCGTGGTACGCGCCGAAGAGCAGGAGCGAAGCGACCGCGGCGGGTTCCAGGATCACGGTGTACTCACCCGCGTCGATCGCTTCGGTCTGGCGGCTGCGCACGGCCTTGTCCACGGCGCGCCGAACGGCGCCCTCCACATCGAGGCGCTCGGCATTCTTGTGGATCACCGAAGCGAAGCCCGAGCCCCCTTCCCCGCCCAGGGGAGAGGCGGTCAAGGAGAATGCGGCGCGCGTGCGCGCCCCGTGGACGGCCCGTCCCATCGAGTTGACGACGGTGCGGGTCAGCGCCCCGGTCTCGCACAGACCGGCAGGCTTGAGCTCAGCCTCACCACAGGCCTCTAGCGCCCGGGCGACCCAGGCGGCCTTCTCGCGGAAGGTGTGGTCCAAGGTCGGGCGCTCGAGAGCGGTCTCGGGGACGCGGCAGGGACCACCCATGGGGACCAGATCGGCGTTGGGCTCGCACACCTCGGCCAGGGTCAGGGCCCGCTCCAGGGCGGCGCGGGTCTCGCTCTCTTCGAGGCTTCCGCAGCGGGCACGCGCCTCGCGCCAACCCGCAAAGGCGCCCCGCCCCCCTCCTCCCCCGAGGCGCACCCGCACCGACAGGTCGTAGCGCTCGCGGTCCGCGGTCTGGGTCGGCCCTTCGTCCGCAAAGCGGACGAAACGTTCCTCGACGCACTCGAGGGTGACCTCCGTCTGTTCCGCCGGGCTCGCTTCGACGAGCTCTCGGCAGACATCCAGGGCGTGGTCCTGCTGCAAGACGGCCATGGGGCTCTCTTGTGGGCTGTGGATGAACACGAGGAGGGGAGGCCACGCCGGACGTTCGGCGCAGCCCCCCCTCTCGCCAGAGTCTACGCTCCCCCGAGCGAGGGATCCATCACGACTTGACGACGAAGTTGACCAAGCGCCCGGGGACGACGATCGTCTTGACCCGCTCGCATCCCTCGAGCTGACTCTGGACCGTCTTCTCGGCCAGGGCCTCCAGGGCTTCGCGGTCCGCCCCCTTGGAGGCGCTCACCTTGCCCCGCAGCTTGCCGTTGACCTGGACGACCAGCTCGAAGGTGTCGGTCGAGAGGTAGCTCTCGTCCACCTTCGGCCAGGGGGCATGGGCGATCGACGTGTCGTGGCCCAAGCGGGCCCAGAGCTCCTCGGCGATGTGGGGGGCGAAGGGGGCCAGGGCCCGCACGAGCCGCTCCGCCTGATCGCGGGTGAACGCTCCGGCATGCTTGGTAGCGACGTTCAAAAACTCCATGAAGGCCGCGATGGCCGTGTTGAAGTTGAGGGCCTTGAAGGAGTCATCGACCCGCTTCAGACACTGGTTCAGGGCGCGCTCGAGCAGGAGCCGCTCCCCCTCGACAGCCCCCTCGGCCTCCCGGGCCAGGTGGGGACGCACCGGCTCGTCTCCCTCGGGGTCGACGTAGAGGCGCCACAGGCGTTCGAGGAAGCGCCGCGGCCCCGGAACATCCCGTGGATTCCAGGGCTTGGACTCCCCCAGGGGGCCCATGAACATCTCGTAGAGCCGGAAGGTATCCACGCCGTACTGCGCGCAGACCTCATCGGGATTGACGACGTTCTTGAGGGACTTGGACATCTTGGCGATGACCTTCTCCAGCGGTTTGCCGTCCACCTTGGAGCGGGCCGCATCGCCATCGAGCTCCACCTCGTCCGCCGGCACGAGACGCCCGGTGGAATCCTTGTAGGCAAAGGCGGTCAGCATGCCCTGGTTGAAGAGCCGCTGGAAGGGTTCGGGCGTCGGCACCAGCCCCTCGTCGTAGAGCACCTTGTGCCAGAAGCGCGCGTAGAGCAGGTGCAACACGGCGTGCTCGGTTCCGCCGATGTAGAGGTCGACGTTGCGCCAGTAGTCGAGCGCCTCCTTCGAGGCGAAGGCCTGATCGTTGTGCGGATCCATGAAGCGCAGGAAGTACCAGCAGGAGCCCGCCCAACCCGGCATGGTGTCGGTGTCACGGCGCAGGTGCTCGCCCGTCTCCGGATCGACCACGTTGACCCACTCGGTCGCCTTGGAGAGGGGCGGTGAGCCGTCGTCGGGGGGGGCGAAATCCTTCATCTCGGGCAGCACCACGGGAAGGTCTTCGTCCCGCACCCGCCGGTGGCTGCCGTCCTCGGCGTGCAGCACCGGAAAGGGTTCGCCCCAATAGCGCTGACGGGAGAAGAGCCAGTCCCGAAGACGGTATTGGACCTTGTGCCGGCCCACTCCCCGCTCCTCGAGCACCTCGACGGCACGCTGCTTGGCCTTGGGGGTGGGCAGGTCATTCCAGGGGGGCGAACCCACCGCCACCCCGTCCCCGCTCGAACAGCCCTCCACGGGGAGATTCCCCTCCACGGGCCGAACGACGTACTTGATCGGCAGATCGAAGGCTCGCGCGAACTCGTAGTCCCGCTCGTCGTGGCCCGGTACGCACATGATCGCCCCGCTGCCATAGCCCATGAGGACATAGTCCGCGACATAGATCGGGATGCGCGCCTCGGGGTCGTCGGGATCGAGTAGCGGATTCAGGCAGTAGCTGCCGGTGAAGACGCCGCTCTTCTCCTTGGCCAGGTCGGTGCGCTGGAGTTCACTCTTGGTGGCTGCCTCGCGCTTGTAGGCCAGGACCGCCTCGCGCTCGGCTTCCCCGGTAAGGTCATCCAGGAGAGGGTGCTCGGGAGCGACGACCATGAAGGTCGCCCCGAAGATCGTGTCCGGCCGGGTGGTGTAGACCGTGAGAGACTCCTCGCGGCCGGCGATCGGAAAGTCGATTTCCGCCCCCTCCGAGCGGCCGATCCACTCGCGTTGCATCGTCTTGACCGACTCCGGCCAGTCGACCAGGTCGAGGTCGTCGAGCAGGCGCTCCGCGTAGGCGGTGATGCGCAGCATCCACTGGCGCAGGGGGCGGCGCTCACAGGGGTGATCGCCCCGCTCGGAGCGCCCCCCGATCACCTCCTCGTTGGCCAGCACGGTCTTGAGCGCCTCGCACCACCAGACCGGCACTTCGGTCTGATAGGCCAGCCCCCGGTCGTAGAGCCGGTTGAAGATCCACTGGGTCCAGCGGTAGTAGTCCGGGGTGCAGGTGGCCAGCTCCCGACTCCAGTCGTAGGAGAGACCGCAGAGCCGAAGCTGCCGCCGATAGGTGGCCATGTTCTCTTCGGTCGTCTCGGCGGGGTGCTTGCCGGTTTGGATGGCGTACTGCTCCGCCGGCAGGCCGAAGGCGTCGAAACCCATCGGGTGCAGGACGTTGTAGCCCTCCATACGCTTGCGGCGGGCGACGATGTCGCTGCCGATGTAGCCCATGGGGTGCCCGACGTGGAGCCCAGCCCCCGAGGGGTAGGGAAACATGTCGAGGACGTAGTACTTGGGCTGGGCGGGATCGAAGCCCGGATCGCCGGGATTCAGGGTCCGGAAGGTGCGATTCTCCTCCCAATAGGACTGCCAGCGGGGCTCGATCGAGCTCGGGTCGTAGACGTTCTTCACGGTGACTTCCCAAGGAGGGCGGGTCGGGGAAAGCGGCAGCGGGCGCATCCCCGTGGGCGGCGGGGGAAGAGGCCGGTGCGCTGGAG
>JALWOP010000423.1 GCA_027083445.1 Planctomycetota bacterium
GCCATGCCTCGGCACCGGGGAGCATGGCGTCATCGGGAGGGACGCCCTGGGAAAGAGCCGGCGGGGAAGACTCCGTAGACAAGACTCTGGGGGAAACCGTGTCCTGCCGGCTGCGGGATCCCAGCAGCGGATCCCAGCACCAGATCACTGCGCCGGATCACTGCGCGGGCTCTCCCAAGAGGGCGACGAGCTCGTCACGACGCTGGTCTCGGACCCCCTCGCTCGAGGCTTCGAGGTTGAGGCGCAGGAGGGGCTCGGTGTTCGAAGCACGGACGTTGAACCACCACCAGCTCTCGTCACCCAGGTCCCCGTACTCGACGGTGATGCCGTCCAACTCGTCCTGGCGGCCGTCGGCGTAGCGCTCCCGCAGGGTAGCGATGGCGGCCGCCTTGTCCGCCACCCGAAAGTTGATCTCTCCGGTCGAGTGGTAGCGTCGCAGCCCGGCGACGAGTTCCGACAGGGGTCGTCCCTCCCGCGAGAGCAGGTTCAAGGCGGTGACCATGGCGATCACCCCCGAGTCGCAGACGTAGTTGTCCTTGAAGTAGAAGTGACCCGAAAGCTCGCCCCCGAAGACGGCGCCTCGCTTGCGCATGGTCGCCTTGATGAAGGAGTGGCCGACCCGATCACGGATCGGTACCCCCCCCTGTTCGGCGATGACCTCGCGCACGACCCAGGAGGAGCGCAGGTCGTAGACGATCGGGCTGCCGGGGTACTTGCGCAGGAACTCGGTCGCCAGAAGGGCGGTCATCAAATCGGCGGGAACGGTACGGCCGGTCTCGTCGACGAAGCAGCATCGATCGGCGTCGCCGTCGAAGCCGACCCCCAGGTCCGCGCCGTGGCTGTTCACCAACTCGCGCACCGGGTCGAGGTTTTCCTCCTTGAGGGGGTTGGCCTCATGGTTGGGAAAGCGCCCGTCGGGCTCCATGAACAGGGTCCAGGCCTCGACCCCCTCCAATTGCGGCAAGATCCCGGGCAGGGTGTACCCCGCCATACCGTTGGCCGCGTCGAGGGCCAGGCCGAGGGGGCGTGACAGGTCCGCGAAGCCGAGGACGTGCTCCTGGTAAGCGCCCAGGAGCTCGAGTTCCCGGTATCCCCCGCGTTCGCCGACCACTCCGGGATAGGGCTCGGCGCACATGCGCTCCAGGTCGGCGATGCCGTCCGCACGGGAGATGGGGCGCGCTCCCCGCGAACAGAGTTTCATGCCGTTGTACTCACCGGGGTTGTGGCTGGCGGTGATGCACAGTCCCCCGTCCACGTCCTGGGAGCCGATGGCGAAGTAGACCATCGGGGTCGACGCCAGCCCGATGTCGACCACCTCGGCCCCCGCGTCGCGCATGCCGTCGATCACCGCCGCAGCCAACTCGGGGGAGTGGGTGCGCGCATCGCGCCCGACGAGCAGACGTTTGGCGGAGAGCAGGCGCGCGAAGGCGTGGCCGATCGAACGGGCCAGGTCCGGGTCGAGTTCGGAGGGAACCAGGCCACGGATGTCGTAGGCCTTGAAGATGCTGCCCATGGGTTTGCCGTGGGGTCGAGAGAGGAGTGGAACGGGCGGATGGAGGGGGGAGTCTACCCCACACCCAGGGTCGCCCGTGCGGCCTCTTCGAGCCGGTCGACATCCGCCGGCCCCACGTCCCTGTGGGTGACGAAGCGCAGCACGCGCTCCCCCATCGGCATGACGCGCACGCCGCGCTCTCCCAGGGCCTGGGCCAGGGAGGCCGCATCGTGATCCGGGGTCTCGACCGAGACCATGACGATGTTGGTCTCCACGGCAGCGGGATCGGCCGCCAGCCCCGGCAAAACGCCCAGCCGCTCGGCGATCGAGCGCGCCAGGGCGTGGTCCTCGGCCAGCCGCTCGACCCCCTCTTCCAGGGCGAGCAGCGCCGCCGCCGCCAGGTGGCCGGCCTGGCGCATCCAGCCCCCAAGCCGTTTGCGCACCAAGACCCCGCGCTCGATGAATTCCCCATCCCCGGCGATGACCGAGCCGACCGGTGCACCGAGGCCCTTGGAGAAGCAGAGCGAGACCGAATCGGCCTGCTCCGCCCAGCGCTGGGCCGGAATGCCGCTGGCCACGACCGCGTTGGCGAGCCGCGCGCCGTCCAGGTGAACCGGGATGCCGTGCTCCCGGGCGATGGCCGCCACCCCGGCGACCTCCTCCATGGGGAGGACGACTCCCCCGGCGGCGTTGTGAGTCTGTTCCAGGGTCAAGAGGGCCGTCCGCGGACAGTGCAGAAAGTCGGGCCGGATCGCGTCCTTCACCTGGGCCGGATCGAGGTGTCCGCTCCGATCCCCAAGGGTCGTCGCCTGCACCCCGTGCAGGTAGCCCGCGGCCCCCGCCTCGAAGGTGACCACATGGGCCCAGCGCTGGGCGATGAGCTCATCCCCCGGACGGGTCCAGGCCCCCACCGCGACCTGGTTGGCCATGGTCCCCGAGGGGACGAAGAGGGCGCGCTCCTTGCCGAGCCACTCGGCCGCCGCCTCCTCGAGGCGCCGTACGGTCGGGTCCCCGTCGAGTACGTCGTCGCCCACCTCGGCCCGGGCCATCGCCTCGCGCATGGCCGGGGTCGGTCGGGTGACCGTATCGGAGCGGAAATCGCTCACAGGGACTCCAGATAGCTGCGCACGCGGCGGAGGCCCTCACGGATATTCTCGACCGAGTTGGCATAGCTGAAGCGCAGGTAGCCCTCGCCCAGGGCTCCAAAGCTCGCTCCCGAGAGACAGGCCACTCCGGCCTCGTTCAGGAAGCGATCCTCGAGCTCCTTGGAGGAGAGGCCCGTCTCCGCCGTGTGCGGGAAGGCGTAGAAGGCCCCCTTGGGCATCACGCAGCGGAAACCGGGAATGTCGTTCAACTCGGCGTGGATGATCTTGCGCCGTTCATCGAAGGCCTGGCGCATCTCCTCCACTGCATCCTGAGGGCCCCGCAGCGCCTCGATGGCCGCGACCTGGGTGGCAGCGTTGGCGCAGGAGGTCGAGTTGATCTGCAACCGTTCGGCGTGGTCGACCAGGGACTCGGGCCAGATGCCGTACCCGAGACGCCAGCCGGTCATGGCGTAGGTCTTGCTCCAACCGTCGAGCATGATGGCGCGGTCCGCCACCTCGGGGTACTGGAGGATGCTGACGTGCTCCTCCCCGTCGTAGAGCAGCCGCGAGTAGATCTCGTCACACAGGATCGCGACGTGGGGATGCTCCGCCAATCCGCGCACCAGGGCGTCCATCTCGCTGCGCGGTACGACTCCTCCGGTGGGGTTGGCCGGGGTGTTGATGATCAAGAGGCGCGTGGCCGGGGTGATCTTCTCCAAAACCGCCTGGGCGTCGAACGAGAAGCCGCTCTCCTCGCGCAACTCGATCGGTACCGGCGTCGCCCCGGAGAAACGGATCATCGACTCGTAGATCGGGAAGCCGGGGTTGGGATAGAGGATCTCCGCGCCCGGCTCGCCGAACATGAGCATGCAATAGAACATCGTCGGCTTACCGCCGGGGACGATCAGCACCCGGTCGGGGTGGACCTCGGCCCCGCGCCGTTCGCGGATCTCCTCACAGACTGCTTCGCGCAGTTCGAAGAGTCCCTTGGCGGGGGTGTACTTGTGCCAACCGTCCCGCAGGGCCTTTTCGCCGGCGGCGACGATGTTTTCTGGGGTCGGAAAATCGGGGGCGCCGATGTGCAGGTGGACGATGTCCTTGCCCTGGGCTTCGAGGGCCTTGGCCTTGGCGAATACCTCGAAGGCGGTCTCCGTCCCGAGCAGGGACATACGCTGGGCGAGTTGCATGGGGTCGGGTGAGTCGGGGTTACGGGAGGGGAACGTGGGTCGCGTGGAGAGGGTGGGACACGCTGCCGGGGGCGTCAAGGCGAGGTGCCTGCTACCCTGCTCCCCCGACCCTGTAGCCGCGCCCCCCCCCGCGACTAGGAGTGCCCATGACGTGCCGTACCACCCCCCTGCTCCCGCTCCTGTGCCTGGCCCTCGCCGCCTGCGGTAAGCCCCCCGACCTGGTGGTCTACGTCTCCCTCGACCAGGTCTTCAGCGAGGAGGTGATCCGTGACTTCGAGCAGGAGACCGGCCTGCACGTGCGGGCCGAATACGACACCGAGGCGAGCAAGACCGTCGGCCTGGTGCGGCGATTGATCGAAGAGAGGGAGAGCCCGCGCTGCGACGTGTTCTGGAACAACGAGGTCGCCCAAACCGTGCGCCTGGCCGAGCTCGGCCTGCTCTCCCCCTACGACTCGCCCAGTGCGGCCGACATTCCCGAACGCTTCCGCGACCCCCAGCGGCGCTGGACCGGTTTTGCCGCCCGAGCGCGCTGCCTGATCGTCAATACCGACCTCGTCCCACCCGAGCAGACCCCGCGCGGGATGGACGACCTCTTCGACCCCCGCTGGAAGGGCCGCTGCGGAATCGCCCGGCCCCTGACCGGCACCACCCTGACCCACGCGGTCGCCCTCTACGACGTCTTGGGTGAGGAGCGGGCGGAGGCCTTCTGGTCGCGTATCGCGGCGGGCCAGAGCGACGAGACCCCCCAGGTCAACGTGGTCGGCAGCAACGGCCAACTGATGCGCCTGGTCGCCTCCGGCACCCTGGCCTTCGGCTTCACCGACACCGACGACTTCAACGTCGCACTCGAGAAGGGTGCTCCCGTCAAGCGCGTCTTTCCCGATCAGGAGGGCGAAGACCCTCTGGGAACGCTCTTGATCCCCACCACCGTCGCCGTTCTCAAGGGCGCTCCCCACCGGCCGGCCGCCGAGCGATTCGTCGATTGGATCCTCTCCAAGGAGATCGAACGCCGCCTGGCCTTCTCCCGTTCGGCCCAGATCCCCGTGCGCGACGACGTACCGCGCCCGGAGGGGGTCGTCCTGCCCGCCAAGCTGATGGATGTCTCCTACGTCTCGATCGGGATGCAGATGGAGGCGCGCACCAAGCACCTGACCGAGCTCTTTCTCCGCGCCCGCTAGGTCCCGTGAGCCGCACCCTCCTCCTCGCCGCCCTCGCCTGCCTGGCCCTCGCCTGCCTGGCCCCGATCGGGGTGATGGGGTTGCGCCTGGCAGCGAGACCCGAGGTCCTCCCCGACATCCTCGACCCGCGCACCCTGGGCCTCTTGATGCGTACCCTGCGCCTGGGCCTGGGAGCGGCGGGGATCGCCATCCTCTTGGGAGCTCCCTTCGGTTGGCTCGTCTCCCGCACCGATGTGCCCCTGGCCTCCCTGTGGCGTCCCCTGGGCCTGGTTGCCTTCATCCTCCCCTCCCTGCTCCTGGCCGTCACCTGGACCGTCCTGGTCGACCTGCGCGGAGCGCCGATGACGACCGCCGTCATGGGTCTGGGCACCTTCCCCATCGTCGCCCTCTTCACCGCCAAGGCCGCCGCGCGCATCGACGCGCGTCGGGAAGAGGCGGCCCTGCTCGCGGGGGGGCTGCCCGCGGTCCTGCGCATGGAGCTGCCCCTGCTCCTGCCGGCCATTCTCTGCGGGGCCTGCTTCAGCTTCCTCTTCGCGATCAACGACTTCGCGGTCCCCGACTATGTCTCCTCGGTCGGACGCAAGTTCAACGTCTATGCCGATGAGATCTTCGCGACCTGGCAGGTCGACAACCAGGACGCCCGAGCGGTGGCCACCGCCCTGCCCCTCATCGCCCTGACCCTACTCGCCCTCTTGCCGACCCTCTGGCTGCGCCGCCGGGGCAGCCTGGCGACGGTCGATTCCGACTTCCGCCGTCCCGCCCCCCTGCGGCTGGGACGCGGGCGCTGGCCGGCCCTGCTCTTCTGCCTGCTCCTGGTCAGCCTGGGCGCCTTCGTCCCGATCGGACGCCTCCTCTGGGAGGCAGGTGGAGGCACGACCGGGGAGGGCTGGTCCCCCGCTCACCTCAGCGGCGCCTTTTCCCAGGCGATCGAGCTGACCCACGCGAACCTCCTGGCGAGCATCCTCTATTCCGCCGCCGCCGCCACCCTGGCCGCCGCAGTGGCGGTCGTCCTCGGCCACGCCATCGCGAGGGGGCGCTGGACGGTGCTCCTCGAACCCCTGGTGCTGCTCTCCCTGGCGGTACCGGCCATCCTCTTCGGCATCGGCAACATCAGCCTCTGGAACCACACCTGGAGCCGGGCCTTCTACAGCGGTCCGGGCCTGGTGATCGTGATGCTGCTCGGCCGCTACCTCGCCTTTCCGACCCTGATCGATGCGGGGGCCACCACGGCGATCGATCCGCGCATCGAAGAGGCAGCCGCCCTGGCGGGGGCGGGGCCGATCCGGCGCCTCTTCTCGATCGACGTCCCCAGCATGGGACCGGCCATCGCCGGAGGATGGGTGCTGGTTTTCGTCCTCGCCATGCGGGAGCTCGATGCCGCCATCCTCGTCCCCGCGGCCAACCGCATGGCGATGTTCAAGCTCTACAACATGGTGCACTTCGGCCGGGACGACTTCGTGGCCGCCCTGGCTCTTTTGATCGTCTTCGTCACCGTCGTGCCGGGGGTGCTTTGGACCCTGCTCCTAGGCCGGCGGCTGGAGGTCATGCCGTGAGCGAATCCGCCATCTCCCTCGACCAGCTCGAGCTGCGTGCCGGCAAGCACCCTCTCCTGGGTCCCGTCTCCCTTGAAGTCGCCTCCGGCGAACACGTCCTGATCGTCGGCCCCTCGGGCAGCGGCAAGACCACTCTCCTGCGGGCCGTCGCCGGGCTGGAGCTTCCCTACCGCGGGACGGTGCGGCTCTTCGGAGAGGCGGCCAGCTCGCCCGGCCGGCTCGAGTTGCCGCCAGCCAGGCGCGGGGTCGGCATGCTCTTCCAGAGCGGAGCGCTCTGGCCTCACATGAGCGTGCGTGCCACCCTGGCCTTCGTGATGAAACGGGCCGGTTTCGGCCGAACCGAGCGGCGGCGCGAGAGCGCCCGGCTGCTCGAACTGGTGGAGCTGGCCGGCAAGGAGCGACGCAAGCCCGCCACCCTCTCGGGGGGCGAGGCCCAGCGCCTGGCCCTGGCCCGTGCCCTGGCCGGCCGCCCGCGCATCCTCCTGCTCGACGAACCCCTGGGCCCCCTCGATGCGGAACTGCGGGGAGACCTGCTCCAGCGGCTCGAGACGGTCCAGGCCGAACTGGGCCTGACCGTCCTGCACGTCACCCACGACCCCGACGAGGCTCGGCAGGTCTCGGGTCGTACCCTGCGCCTGGTCGAGGGCCGGATCGAAGGAGATCAGCGGCATGATTAGGACCGCACTTCGCGCCCTGGTGGGCCTCTCCGTCCTGGCCCTGGCGGTGTGGCTCGGCTTTGCCCTCACCCGCGACCCCGCGCCGCCCGCCCAGCTCACCCGCTGGACCAGCTCGCGCGACTGCCGCCCCTGCCACGAGGAGGTCTACAAGGAGTGGGAGCAATCCTGGCACTCCAAGTCCTTCCTCGATCCGGACGTGCGCGAGCAGTCCCGGGATTTCGCCAACACCGACTGCATCGACTGCCATGCGCCCAAGGAGGTCTTCCTGACTGGAGTCGGCAAGCGCGTGTTGCCCCGCGCCGACCGGCGCGCCGAGGGAGTCGACTGCATCTCCTGCCACCTCTTGCCCTCCGGAGAGGTCGCGGGAACCCTGACCAACCCCAGCGCTCCCTGCCGCCCCGTTGCCACGGTCGACCTCCTCCGACCCGAGTTCTGCGGGGTCTGCCACAACCAGCACAAGACGGTGGATCAGTGGCGTGCGACCACCTTTGCCGAGGAGGGCCGGGACTGCATCGACTGCCACCTGCCCCACCGGGGAGGCGACCCGAGCAAGGGCCGCATGCACCAGATGACCGGCGGGCATGACCTGCCGCGCATCCAGGCCGCGGTCGCCCTGCGCGCGGAGCGTGACGGCAAGGCCATCCACATCGAGGTCGAGAACGTCGGGGTCGGCCACGCCTTTCCCACCGACGAGCGTTCCCGGGCCGCGGATCTCTGGTGGCGGCCGGTGGGGACGGAGGCCTGGCAGCACCTGCACCGCATCCGCGACCCCTACCGCTACGAGACCGACCTGCCACGAACCCTGCTCGACGGCGGTGAGCTGCGCAAGCTCGAGCTGGCCGATCCCCGGGCGGAGGGTCCGGTCGAGGTTCTGCTGGTCTACAAGTTGGCCCCCTACTACCGGCTCCCGGACACCGGTGAGCCGATCCCCATCGAAGAGGTCAGCGACCCCTTGATGGATGCCCAGGAGGTCCACAGAGTGCTCGTGGAATGATGCGCATCCTGCTAGCGAGCCTCCTCTGGGGTCTGGTCGGTTGCGGCCATGCCCAAGGCCCCACGCCGCCGAGCGAAGAAACCTTCGAGCTACGCGCGGTGGTGAAGGAGCGCCTGGCCGCCCTCGAAGCGCAGGTTCCCGCGCCTGCCCCTCTCCCGGAGCTCGGGGCGGACGACCTGGAGGAGCTCGAGGGGCTCGTGACCATGGGGGCCGACCCCAAGTTCGCCGAGGTCGCCGCGGAGTCGGTGCGCGAAGAGCTCGGCGAGGGAGCGATCGGTCCCCTGGTCGCCATCCTGCTCGACGGCACGCGCACGCCCCGGGTGCGCGGCAGCGCAGCGGCCCTTCTGGCGGCACTCGACGACGATCGGGCCAGCCGGCAACTGCTCGAAGCCGCCGAGAAGGCGGGTGAACCCTGGCTGCGCCGCCTGGCGGTCTACCACCTGGGGTTCACCAGCGCGGACTGGATCGTGCCGCGCCTGCTCCTGCGCCTGAAGTACGAGAAGGATCCCGAGACCTTCATTTGGCTCGCCGCCACCCTGGGGCGGTTTCACAACTACAGCGGCCTGGACGCGCTCTTCGATCTGTCGGCCCGCGGCGCGACCGAGGAGTTGCGCGCCTCCGCCGAGGGCGAGCTCGAGCGCCTGGCCCAGGAGGCCGGGCTCTCCCCCGAGGAGCTCAACCGGCGCTGGAAATCGGCCGAGGCGCTCACCCTGCCCCAACCCAGCCCCTCCCCAGCCCTGCGCCTGGAACTCTGGCGCCGGGTGGCCTCGATGGGCGATGAGACGATCCAACTGCGGGGCGTGGACGACGCGCGCTTCATGCTCAGCCGCCTGGGCCCCTGGGCCGCGGCTCCCCTCTCCGACGCCCTGGCCGACGAGGATCTGCACCTGAGGTTGCACGTGGCCCAGATCCTGGCGCGCATGGGGCCCCGTGCCCGCTCGGCCGGACCGGCACTCCTGCACGCCCTGGCCGAGCCCCTCCTCGCTCCGAACGCGGCGGATGCCCTGGGCCGGGTCGGCTTTGCCCCCGCACGCCGTGCTCTGGAGCTGCGCACCTCGGCGGAGCAGCCCCACGAGCTACGCGTCGCCTGCGTGCGCGCCCTGGGGCGCTTGGGGCTACCGGCCTCCCTGCCGGTCGTGCGCGCCGCCTTCGCCGAATCGGAGGCCTACGATCTGCGCATGGCCGCGGCCACGGCGCTGGTCCTGCTCGATCGGGGTGACGAGGTCGCCCCCTGGCTGCGGGATGAGCTGGTCGAGGGGCAGGACGCACCCTCGGCGGAGCTGGCCCTGGAGACCTGGCTCGCACGGGGGGCGGACCGGGGTCGGACAGGCTTCTCCGAGGCCCTCGAGAGCTGGCGAGCCGTCCAAGCCGCACCCCCGGGGGTGACCCCCACCCTGGAACAGCTCGCCGCCCGGCGGGCGCAGCGTGCCAAGGAGCTCGACCTCTCCCGCCTCCTGGGAGATGCCTGATCGGCGCGCCTGCGCTCGGGAAGCCGGGTCCCCTAGACGAAGAGCAGGAAGAGGATCGAGCCGAGCCAGGCCAACCCGTTCAGGACGAAGAGCAGATCGCCCCCCAAGAGGACGCGGGTGGGGTTGCCGCCCCCTTTTTGGGTCTGCACCAGCAGCAGATAGCGGAAGAGGCCGAAGACGACGAAGGGTACGGTGTAGACGAGCCCGTTCTCGCTGCCGAATTTTGCCGCCGTCTCCGGCGCGACGGTGTACATCGTGTAGTTGACGATGGTGCAGGCAGCGAGCACGACGACGCTCTGGTCGAGGAAGGCAGGGGTGTATTCGAGCAGGATCTTGCGGTGCGAACCGCGCCCCTCCCCAAGCAAGTCCATCTCCGCCCGCCGCTTGCACAGCGCCAAGAAGAGCGCCAGAAAGAGCGTGCAGAGCATCAGCCAGTGCGAAAGGGGAGCCTCGGCGGCAAAACCTCCGGCTAGAACCCGCAGCAGGAAGCCGGCGGCGATACAAAAGGCATCGACGATAGCCACGTGCTTGAGCCGCAGGCTGTAGAGCAGGTTGAGCAACATGTAGGCCCCTACCACGGCGGCGACGTTGCCCGCCGGAGTGCTCGCCCGCCAGCCCAACAGCAGGGCACCCGCGACACAGGCAACGGAGGCGAAGAGCGCTTGGGGGATGGTCACACGCCCGGCGGCGATGGGGCGATTGCGCTTGGTCGGATGCTGCCGATCGCTCTCGACGTCCATGACGTCGTTGATCAAATAGATCGCACTCGAACCCAGACAAAAGGCCGCCAGTGCGATCAACACGTTCAGGACCTGGTCGGAGCGGTCGAGGACCCGGCCGCTATGGGCCTGCTCGCCCAGGCTGAAGACCAGCGCTGCCAGGACGAAGGCGTTCTTGACCCACTGCTGGGGTCGCATCGCCTTGAGGAGGGAGAGAGGCTTCATTAGGGACTCGATCCAGGGTCGGCCAGGTAGGGGCAGCGACTTGACCGCACGTGCGGGAAGCTACGCGGCGCTCCGCCGTCCGTGGGACTCAGATCGAGATTCGGGGTGCCCGGAGGAACCCGTAGGGGAATCAGTCCAGGGAGAGCTTCTGCAGCTCCTCCAGGGGCGAGCCGGGTCCGACCTCCAGGTAATCCAGCTCCTCGTCGATCAGGTTCTTGTTCTGCAGGACGACGATCTCGTACTCCCGCACGGAGAAGTCCCCCATGAGCGCCAGGGTGGTCGTGGCGTGGTTCATCTCCGGATCATTGTCGTCGGCCACCAGCACCTCCTTACCGCTCAGGGTTTGGCGCCGGAAGGGGTACTCCTTGGTGTTGCGACCGGCGTAGGCGGTGGAGTCGCCATTGATCTCGTCCCGATCGGCATACCATTCGACGGGGTCCCGATCGCGCAGGTTCTCGAGGGCGTCATAGGCCACCTCCGGGCAGGTCAACCGCTTGGCGTTCTGCTCGGTGTTCTCCCAGACCTTGTCGGTGATCAGACAGCAAAAGAAGAGCGCCCCGTTGTAGCTGGGCATCTTCTTGTACTTGGCCTGATAGACCTGCAAGCCATTGCCGATGTTTTCCAGGTTCGCCCGACAGGCGGTCACCCGGCTCTGCTCGAAGGCGGCGATGATGTTGGGCAAGAGGAAGCGGGCCAGGATGCCGATGATCAGCATCACGGCCAGGAGCTCGATCAGGGTGAAGCCGGCACGCAGCCGGGAGGCGGTACGACGCATGGAAATCGGGTAGAGGGACCGGGGCGCGGAGGCTCCATTTGTACCCCACCCCCCGCCTCGGGTCACCACCAATCCCGCCGGCCCCTCTTCCCTGGATGTGCGCGGGCCGCCTCGGCAGTACCGAGGCGGCCCGTAGGAGGGTCGATCCGGCGTCTCGCCAGGAGACGGGACCCAGGAGAGGGGTCTCAGACGGCAGCGCCCATC
>JALWOP010000424.1 GCA_027083445.1 Planctomycetota bacterium
ACCATGTATTGTGATTCAGGTCTGAGCAGCCCCAAAGTCCGCAATGCGCAAGATCCTGCCGTAAGGGCCGGCCGGTACCCGCAGACAGGTGTCGCCGGTCGCCGACTAGGCCGGCTCTTGCGCGAGTTGGGCAAAGCCGCTTCGCCACCGAGGTTGGCCCTGTCACCTGTGGGTAGAAAGGCGAGGCTCGGGGTCGGAGTGAAGGCGGCGGTTGGCTTGGGAGCCGGGTCTCAGTCCCTTCCGGGTGGCAGAGGCGGCGCTCCGCGGGGCTCGTCGCCGGACGCCGGGATGGCAGCGAGGGTGCGTGGCGGTGGGCAGGCGCAGGTGTGCGGTCCGGCGACGGGGTCGGCTCTGGCGGGGGGGCGTCGCGGTGGTGGTCACGACGAGTCCAAGCTGTCGTGTGGGTAGGCAAGCATAGCGACGTAGACCATGGTCCCCTGCTGGCAACGGGGGCAGACCCGGCGGGAGCTGCCGTCGTCCTGGGCGTCGGCGTCAGGGGGTACGTCATCGAGTTGCGCGGCGCAGTGCTCGGCGACAGCCTGGAGACGAGCAGCATTGCCTGGCGCGTACAGGGCGAAGTGGCGGACCTTGCGGAAGCCCTTGGGCAGGATGTGCAGGCGAAAGCGGTCGAGGAACTGTTCGTCGGTGAGTGTGATCCTGCGCTTCCCGCGAGCCCGGAAGGTGATGCCGTGTTCGTCGAGGTGCACGACACGGCTCTCGGAGATCGCGACGCGATGGGTGTAGGCGCCGAGGTAGCGGACGACATGCTTGCGGCTGTCCATGCGGGCCTTGGCGAAGACGACCCATCGCTTGGAGTGCAGGGGACGCAGCAGGTCGGAGAGCGGTAGCGCGTCGGGCAGGTGGAGGGGCTCTTTGCGGTGCGCCGCCTTGAGCATGTTCAGGAGCTTCCCACGGAAGAGGCTGGCCATGACGGCGACGGGCAGGAGGAATGCACCGTCGATGGGCTTGAAGCCTTCGCCGGTCTGCAGGTTGAGGCCGCCGGCGCTGACGATGCAGTGGATGTGGGGGTGCCGCAGCAACTCGCGGGTCCAGGTGTGGAGGACGGCGGTGATGCCGGGCTTGACTCCGAGGCGGTCGGCACAGAGTTCGGTCAGCGTGCGGGCTGCCGCCTTCATGGCGCGGTCGTAGACGACCTCGGGGTTGAAGGCCGCCAGCGGCCGTAGCTCGCTTGGGAGAGTGAAGACGACGTGGAAGTGGCGGACGGGCAGCATGCGCTGCAGACGGTTGGAGATCCACTTTCGTTGGCGTGGCCACAAGCAGATGGGGCAGTGTCGGTCCTGACAGGAGTTGAAGGCCTGCTCGGTGTGGCCACAGACATCACAGACGTTGACGTGTCCGCCCGCCGCCGCAGTCCGACAGGACGCGATGGCGCGGAGCACCTTGGCTTGCTGGTCGGGCAGACGGCGCTTGGACAGGTACGGTTCGACGCTGCGTTGGAACAGCGTCGACAACCGGTCGGGGGCCGCCCGCCCTCCAGCGGAGGGCGGGTGAGCGTGCACCACGGACTACCGCGGCTCGAGCAGGTCCAGGGGGCTGGGCGTGGTCCGCAGCACGTTGGTCCGCACGGACGCGTAGTGGGCGGTCGTCGCGATGTCGACGTGACCCATCAAGACCCGCAGGATGGCCGTGTCGACGCCGTGCTCGAGCAGGTGCGTAGCGAAGGCGTGCCGCAGGCCGTGCAGGGTGATCCGCCGACGAATGCCGGCCTCGGCGCGGGCATTGCGGAACTGGACACCGAGCCAGACGCGCGAGACCGGCTCGTCCATCCAGATCGTGCCGTGGGTGCGCGCCCGCCGCGGAAGCCGCCGGGGGAACAGCCAGGGCCCCGGAAGCCGGTAGAGCTTCCAGTGTTCGCGGAGGCGCTGCAGGAGGCGGTCACCGAGCATGACGACGCGGTCCTTTCCGCCCTTTCCCTGGCGAACGTGGACCAGGCCCTGGCGGCTGTCGATGTCACCGGCCTGGAGACGGCAGACCTCGCTGGCCCGCAGACCACAGGCGTAGGCGGCCTCGAGCATGGCGCGCGAGAACGGGGTCGGCGCACAGTGAAGCACCGCCCGGACCTCCCCGATCGTGGGCACGACGACCTGGGTGCGGCGGACCTTCGGCCTGGGCAGCCCGTCGACTACTTCCGGCCGGCCCAGAGTGTGGCGGTACAGGAAGCACAGCGAGGCCAGGTAGACCGTGTAGGTGCGCGGCGCCAGTCCACGGTCCCGCAGGTGCAGCAGGAACGCACGAACCTCAGCCTCGCCCGCTTCCGTGGCAGGCTTGCCCAGCCAGCGCTCGAAGCGACGAACGTTGTCGCAGTAGCACTTCACCGTGTTCGGGCGCTTGCCCGCCAGCACGAGATCCTCAGCCAGCCGTTCGATGGTGTACGACATGATGGCTACTCCGTTGCGGCGCCGGGTTTGAAGGTGTTGGCGCCACGACGGAGTTTGCCCCAGGTGCAGGGGGCCGCGCTCCGTGTGTCCCAGGTGCAGGGGGCGGCGCCCCCTGCCGGGGGGCGGGGGCAGAGCCCCCGCGCGCCACGTCACCACCACTTCAGCGCCTCAACCAGGTCACCGACACCACTCGTGCCACCCCTGCCGCGAAGCGGCTTTGTCCAATTCCTGGTTACTTTTCCAGGCCAGCAGCACGCTCAGCCAGCCCCCTGCTTCCCCACCTCGACCTCAACGGCCGTCGGCACCGGGCGCAGCCGGGCCACGATCCGCTCCCACAGCCGGTGCCAGTCCTGCAAGGACATGTACAGTGCTGGCACCAGCAGCAGGGTCACCGCGGTGGAGAACAGGATGCCGAAGCCCAGGCTGATGGCCATGGGCACCAGGAAGCGGGCCTGCACCTCGGTCTCGAGGATCATGGGTGCGAGGCCGAAGAAGGTCGTCAGCGAGGTGAGGAAGATGGGCCGCAGGCGCCGCGGGCCGGCCC
>JALWOP010000425.1 GCA_027083445.1 Planctomycetota bacterium
ATCCATCCGAGCAGGTCCAGGGTCGCCCGCCCACCCGCGCCGGCCGGGCGACCCTGGACCTGCTCGGATGGATGGAGCTTCCCCTCGACGACGCGCCCGCCCTGGTGGTGACCGGCTTCGACGAGGGTTTTGTCCCCGAACCCCTCGGGCGTGGCGCTTGGCTGCCCGAAAGCGCACGCGCTGAACTCGGACTGGTGGATGGCGACCAACGCCTCGCCCGGGACAACTACATCACCGAGCTTCTGCTGCACTCCCGGCGGGAAGTGGCCTTCGTCTCAGGGCGCCGGACCCGGGAGGGCGAGTCGGTCTTCCCCAGCCGGATCGCCCTCCTCTGTGACGAAAAAGAGCTCCCCGGCCGCATCGCCCGCGCCCTCGCGGAGGGCGACGCTCAGCCCTCTGCCACCCACAGCGATCCCGTCCCCCACCGGCCGGTCTTTGCCCCCGGTCTGGGGGAGGAGCCCCACACCTGGAGCCCCAGCGCCTTTGCCGACTATCTGGTCTCGCCGCACTACTTTTGGGTGCGGCGCATCGCGCGCCGAGAGACCTGGGACGACACCCAACGGGAGCTCGATGCACGGGTCTTCGGGAATCTAACCCACGAAGTCCTCGACGCCTTCGCGCGCAGCTCCCTCGCAGCCTCGAACGATCCCCAGGCGATCGCACGCTTTCTGATCGGACGCCTGCGGGGGGAGGCGCGCACCCGTTTCGGTGAGCACCCCTATCCCGCGGTACACCTCCAACTTGCCCAGCTCGAAGTGCGGCTGGCGCGTTTCGCGGAAGCCCAGGCGCGCTGGGTAGACGCGGGCTGGCGGATCGTGGAGAGCGAGTGGGAACCGACTGGCGCGGTAACCCTGGACATTCCAGGCGGTGCCCCAGCTCGCTTGACCGGCCGCATCGATCGCATCGACCGGCACGAGGCCCACGGCTTCGCGATTCTCGATTACAAGACAGCGGACAGGGGCAAGAATCCGACGGGAGACCACCGCAAAAAGAGCGGCGAGTGGAAGAAACTGCAACTCCCCCTCTACCGGCTCCTGGCGGTCGAAGTCACCGGGGACGACGCCGTCGAGCTGGGCTATGTGAACCTGGCGGCGAGCGAGGCGGAAAGCGGTTTCAAGATCGCCAAATGGAAAGAGGAGGACCTTGCCGAGGCCACCCGTGAGGCCCAGCGGATCGTGGGCGAGGTGCGCGAGACCCTCGCAGCGGGGAGACCCTTCGAGGATGGGAACGGCAAGCTCTACGCATGGGTCTACGAGGCCCTGGCGGGCCGCACCGACGTGGCTAGGAGGTGACCGCAGTGAGTTCGCGCCACATCTTGCTGCTCGCGTCGGCCGGAACCGGCAAGACCTACCGGTTGACCCACCGATTGATCGATCTGTTGGCCTCGGGGGCGGATCCCACGCGCATGCTCGCCAGCACCTTCACGCGCAAGGCTGCGGGAGAGATCCAGACGCGCCTCTTCTTGCGTCTGGCGGAGGGCGCGCTCGATCCCGCCGCTCTGGAGGAGATCAACGCTGAGCTCTCTGGAGTCACTCTCAGCGCAGGGCAGTGTGCCGGGCTCCTTGCGAACATCGTGCGCTGCCTCGACCGCTTCGGGGTGCACACGCTGGACGCCTTCTTCGTCCATCTGGGCAAGCTCTACGCCCACGACCTGGGTCTGCCACCCGGATGGACGATCGAAAACGAGCTCCAACGCGGAGAGCTGGTGGAGGAGGCCCTGGCACGCCTGGTCGCGACGGCTCCCGACGAGGAGATGCTCGAGCTCCTGCGAGCCATGGCCAGGGGGGACCAGGCGCACGCCAGCGTTCACCGCCTGCTCTCCGACAGGGTCCAGGGCGCCCTGGACCCCTTCCTCGAATCGGAGCCCGGCGCCTGGGAGGGAGTCGCGCTGCCCCCGGCACTCGACGAGGGCCGACTCGAGGAACTACGCGAGGCGCTGGAGCGGATCGAGGTCCCGCTGACCAAGAGAGGCACGCCCAGGAAGCACTGGGAAAACAGCCTCGCGAAGATCCGCAGGGCCGTCGCCGCACAGGATTGGGAGGCGTTTCTCGGAATCCCTCTGGTCATGAGGGTCGTCGAGGGTGGGGAGGCCTTTGACCGGGTGCCGATCGGCGAGAGCTTTCGCGCGACTATCACAGAGCTTCTGATCCAAGCACGACACGCATTGTTGGCCCGCCACAATGCCCGCACCGCAGCGATCGCGGATCTGATGCAGCGCTATCAGGCGGTACTGGCGGAGCTACGGGTGGAGCGGGGCTGCTTTGCCTTTGGGGATCTGCCGCGCATCCTCGCACCGGGGGATGCCCGGGGGCTGGCGGCCATCAGTCGGCGGGAGCTCGACCTGGCCTATCGCTTGGATGCACGCATCGACCACCTGCTTCTGGACGAGTTCCAGGACACCTCGCCCGCCCAGTGGCGCCCCCTCGAGCGGTTGGTCGAGGAGATCCTCTCGGAGCAGGAGGGCGCACGCAGCTTCTTCTGCGTGGGAGACGTCAAGCAGGCGATCTACGGTTGGCGTTCGGGGGAGTCCCGGCTCCTCGCGGGTCTCTCCACCTGGTATCCCGTCCTGGAAGCGGAGGTCTTGAGTCGCAACTTCCGCTCCTCGGAGGTGGTGCTCGACACGGTCAACCGGGTCTTCGAAAACCTCACGGCGGTCACCTGGGATAACGACCCCCCCGCAACGTTTCTGGATGTCCTGCGTAGCTGGCAGGAGCAGTTCCCCAGCCACAGCGCAGCCCGCAGTCTGCCCGGTGCGGTCGTGATGTACCAGGTCGCTGTCGAAGAGGGCGAAGAGAGCGAAGAGGACGATTCGAACAGCCGCAGCCTCCCCCTGCTGGTGAGAGCCGCGGAGCGGGTGGAGGCCCTCATCCGCACCGCGCCGGGGGCGACGATCGGCGTGCTCTTCCGCACCAATAAGCACATTGCACCCCTGATCGACCTCTTGCTCCAGCGGGGCATCCCCGCCAGCGGAGAGGGGGGCAATCCCCTGACCGATTCGGCGGCGGTCCTGCAGATGCTCTGCCTCCTGCACCTGGCCGATCATCCCGGCGATTCGGCGGCCTACTTGAATGTGGAGTATTCACCGCTCCTCGCCCCGCTGGAGGAGTGGGCCGACCGCTCGTTCGAGGGGGCGGCCGACCTGGCCCACTTCGTGCGCGAACGGCTCGCGCGGGAGAATCTAGGGGAGTTCACGGCCCGCTTCCTACCTGCGGTGGAGGCGACCGAGACCTTTGGTGAATGGGACCGGCGGCGCTATCGCCAACTGGTCGACCTAGCCCACGCCGAGGGGATGGCTCCGGCGCGCATCGACGCCTTCGTGCGCAGGGTGCGCCAGGCCCCGGTGGAGAACCCCTCGGCTGCGCGGGTCAAGGTGATGACGGTCCACCGTTCCAAGGGGCTGGAGTTCGATGCCGTGATCCTCCCCGAGCTCGGGGGGCGCCTGCAGTACCGGGATGCATCGCTCCTCTCCGAACGTCCCGATCCCAGGGGTCTGTTCACCCGTTGCACCGCCTATGCGAACAAGGAGCTGCGAGCGATCGAACCCACCCTGCGGGAGCTCTACGACGCCTGTGAAGCGCGCTACTTCGAGGAGGCCCTCTGCGTGCTCTATGTGGCGATGACGCGGGCCAAGCGCCGCCTGGAACTCCTGGTCGGCGACAAGCCGCGCTCACCCTCCTTCGGAACCCTCCTGCGGGGAACGTTGCTCGGCGACAAGGCCCCCGAGCCCGACGCCGAGGGCCTCATCTGGCGGCACGAGGCCAACGCCGACCCCTGGTGGTCGGAGGCCGGCACCGGCACCTCCCCCTCTCGCTCCCCCGCACCCGCTCTGCGGCTCCTGCCCCCCGAGCACCCTCGGGAACAGTTCCCCTTGCACCCCTCCGAGCAGGAGGGCCCCCGTCGCCCGGGGGCCGCCGATCTCCTGGCCCCTCCGGCATCGGCCGGTGGTGCTCGCCACGGCACCCTCATCCACCGTTGGTTGGAGGAGGTCGAGTGGATCGACTCCTTCGAGGCCACCGACGATGCGCTCCTCTGCATGGGTTCCTCGATCGAGCCCGACCCCGAGAGTCGCCGGGAAAGCCTCGCTGCCTTGCGCCGCTACCTCGAAGGCCCCGCTGTGCGCTCCGCGCTCGCTCCACCCCCGAGCATCCCCTCCCCGACCCTCTGGCGCGAGCGTCGGTTCAGCCTCTACCTCGAGGATGAAGAGGGTACGCCCCAGCTTTGGACCGGCGCCTTCGACCGGGTCGTGCTGGGCGAGAACGAAGCCTGGATCATCGATTTCAAGACCGATGCGCCGGAGGGTGACGAGGCCATCGAGGAGCGCATCGCCTTCTATCGTCCCCAGTTGGAAGCCTACCGGCGGGTCCTCTGCGCCATGACCGGCCTCGACCCCGCCGCCGTCCACATCGAACTGCTCTTCCTACCCCTCGACCTTCGCCGGGAGCTGTGAAAACCACCGCGCCCATTCCCCTGGCCATCAGGCCACCTGCTCGGCGAAGAATCGCTCCTGCAGTTCTTTGGGGTCGCTGGTTTCGACGAGGGCGGTCATCAGAAGGACGCGGGCCTTGGCGGGGCCGAGGGCGCCGGCGGCGATGAAGCCCTGGGCGGTGTCGTCGATCTCGATGTCCCGGGCGACGAAACCCGATGCGGCGCGCGTGCTGCGCACGATCGGGATGCCGCGCTGGGCAGCACGACTCAGGGCCTCGACTACCGGTCGGGGAGCATTGCCGTTGCCGACGCCGGCCAGGACCAGGCCTTGGGCGCCGTGGTCGAGACTGCACTCGACCTGGTCGGCGGCCATGCCGGCGGTGGCGTAGAGCACATCGACCCGGGGGAGGTCGGAGGTGCCTTCGAGATCGGAGAGCAGGGGCGCGGGTCGCGGGGCTGGAGCGCGGAAGAAGACTGTTCGGCCACCGACGATCGCCCCCGCCGCCCCGAAGAGGGGCGAACGAAAAGTCGATACGCTGGACGTGTTGGTCTTGGTGACCGCGCGGGCGGTGTGGACCGTCTCGTCGAGGACGACCAAGACTCCGCGGCCCGAAGCAGCCGGGTCGCGGGCCACTCGCACCGCGTCGAGCAGGTTGCGCGGACCGTCGGCCGAGAGGCCGGTGGCGGGCCGCATGGCTCCGGTCAAGACCACCGGTTGGGGCCGGTCGACGACCAGGTCGAGGAAGAAGGCCGTCTCTTCGAGGGTGTCGGTACCGTGGGTAACGATGATCCCCTCCGCACCGCGATCCAGGCGATCCCGCACTCGACGGGCAAGGGTCAACCAATGCCGCGGAGTCAGGTCCTGGCTACCCACCTGGGCGATCTGTTCCCCGGTGAGATCGGCCAGCTCCCGGGCCTGGGGTACCGCCGTCAGCAGTTCCTCGATACCGAGGGCCGCCGAGCGGTAGCTCGGCCCCGAAGGAGCCTCGCCCGCTCCGGCGATGGTTCCGCCGGTGGCGAGCACGACGATGCTGGGGAGGTGCGCCATCGCCGCTCAGTATGCCCCATGGCGAAGCCGGGGGGGGCCGACGCTCGCGGTGGAGCGCGCTACAGTGACGCCCCTCGCCATGCCCTTCTCCCCTCTCTTCCCCCGCTTCCTCTTCTTCTTCATCGCGGCGATCCTGGTCACCCGCATCCTGCGTGCCAATCAACGCCGCTCTCGGCGTGGGCTTGGAGATCCCCCGCGACCCGCGCGGCACGACCCCGCCGCCCGGAGGCCCATCTCTCCGCCTCCGATCCCGGGCAAGGAGGAGGCTCCCTTCGACTTCAAGTGCGACAATTGCGGGGCCACCCACCCCGGCCCCTTCGACCTCTCCCCCTCCGGGGACCTGAAGTGCCCCTACTGCGACAAGTGGTTCAACGTCCGCAAGTGAGTGTGCCACCCAGCGGCTCGCTTCTCCTACCCTATCCCCGTGCAGCCGACCGATTCCGAGCTCATCCAGCGCTGGCAAGGCGAGCCGGCTCCGCTCCTACCCCTCCTGCACGCCTTCCACGAGAGGGACGGGTATCTCAGCGATGACGCCCTGCGCGCGGTCAGTCAGGGCCTGCGCATCCCCCTGGCCGAACTCTTCGGCACCGTCAGCTTCTATCACCACTTCTCCCGCGAACCGGGCGGCCATGGGGTGACGCGGGTCTGCTCGGGTCCGATCTGCAAGCTGCGCGGTTCGGACGAGCTGATCGAGGAGCTGGAGGGCGCGCACTCCATGGCCTGCTCCGGGCGCTGCGATGAACCGATCGGGGTTCTGCGCGGTGGAGAGGCCCTGGTAGGGCATGTGGGGGGCGAGCTCGGAGCGCAGCCGACCCCCCTGCCGGCTCCAAACCCCGGTGGGGTGGAAGAGTGCTGTTTCCGCTCGATCCGCGTCGAGGGACGGGGGTCGATCGAGGGCTATCGTCGCAGCGGAGGTTATCGGGCTCTGGAGAAGGCCCGCGCGATGGGAGGCGAGGCCCTGCTCGGGGAACTCGAAGCCTCGGGGCTGGCGGGCCGCGGCGGCGCGGGCTTTCCCACGGCACGCAAGTGGCGCGCGGTGCGCGAGGCTCCGGGCGGCCCCAAGACCGTCGTCTGCAACGCGGACGAGGGGGAGCCGGGCTGTTTCAAGGATCGGGCTCTGCTCGACCACGATCCCCACGCGGTGATCGAGGGCATCGCCATCGCCGCCCTTGCCACGGGAGCGACGCGCGCCTTCATCTACCTGCGCTACGAGTACCCCTGGATCCAGGAGAAACTGGAGCGCGCCATCGTGGAGGCGCGGGACGAGCTGGGCGAACTGGCGATCCACGTGCGACGGGGGGCGGGCGCCTACATCTGCGGCGAGGAGACCGCGCTCCTCAGCAGCCTGGAGGGGGAACACCCCTTCCCCCGCAACCGTCCCCCCTATCCGGTGACCTGTGGTTTCGAGGGCACGCCCACCGCGGTCAACAACGTGGAGACCCTCGCCTCGGTGCCGCCGATCCTCGATCTGGGGGCGCAGTGGTACGCGGGCCTCGGCCTCGCGGGCCACAAGGGGACCAAACTGATCAGCCTCTCGGGGGACGTGCGCCGCCCGGGCAACTATGAGGTGCCGATGGGCCTGCCCCTCGACACCCTGCTCCACGAGTGGGCCGGGGGTCCGCTGGAGGGGCGTCGCATCGAAGCGGTCACGATGGCTGGACTCTCGGGCGGCTTTCTGGGACGAGACGACTTCGACGTGACCCTGGACGAACCCGCTCTGCGCGCCAAGGGCTCATTTCTCGGGGCGGGTGGCATCATGGTTTTCGACGACAGCCGGGACATCTTCGCCGTGGCCCGGGAAGCGATGGCCTTTTTCGCCGACGAGTCCTGCGGCAAGTGTTTCCCCTGTCGCATCGGCACCCGGCGCCTGACCGAGCGGCTCTCGGGGGAGGGTCCCACCGATCCCTCGATCTGGAAGGAAGAGGTCGAGGCGATCGGCCGAACCATGTCCCAGGTCAGCGCGTGCGGACTGGGGATCGCCGCCCCTCTGATCACGACCAGCCTGATGCGCCTCTTTCCCGATGCGGTCGATGCCCATCTGAAACGCCCATGAGCCAACTGACACTCGACGGACGCCAGGTTCCTTTCGAGGAGGGTGAGACCCTCTACCAGGTCGCGCGACGGGAGGGAAACTCGATCCCCACCCTCTGTTACGACGACCGTTTGGCTCCGCTGGGAGCCTGTCGACTCTGCGTCGTCGAGGTCGAGGGTTATGGCCGGCCAGTCGCCTCCTGCACCACCCTGGCGGAGGAGGGGATGGTCGTGCGCAGCTCCTCGCCCGCTTTGGAGGAGCACCGCCGGACCCTGATCGACCTAGTGCAGAGCGAGAACCCGACCGGGGTCGAGGTCGATCCCCTGCGCGGCGCCCAGGCCACCGAGCTGGCAAAGCTCGCCGAGCGTTACGGCAGCGGGGGCACCCGCTTCGCGGGCTCCACCTCGGGACGTTCGCGCCACGACGACCCCAACCCGATGATCCTGCGGGATTACGACCTGTGCATCTCCTGTTACCGCTGCGTGCGGGTTTGCGCGGAGGAGGAGGGGGACCACGCCATCAGCATCACCGGGCGCGGCTTCGCTACCCGCATCACCACCGAGTTCGACGGTTTCCTGGAAGGCAGTGCCTGCACCTTTTGCGGTCAGTGCGTCCAGACCTGCCCGACCGGTGCCCTGGGCGATCAACGTGCCCTGCGCTACCAGGGGGAGCCCGGTGATCTCGAGGCGACGCGTTCGATCTGCCCCTACTGCGGAGTGGGCTGCTCGCTCGACATCCTGACCAAGGGGGAGAAGATCGTCGGCGTGCGCCCGGCCCTGGACGGCCCGGCCAATGGAGGGGCGCTTTGCGTCAAGGGCCAGTTCGCTTGGGAGTGGGTGCAGCACCCCGATCGGCTGAAGGAACCCCTGGTGCGAAAGGATGGGGAGTTGGTCCCGGCTACCTGGGAGGAGGCACTCGACCGTGCCGCCGAGGGGCTAGCGCGGGTACGCGATCGTCACGGCCGCCATGCGATCTACGCGGTGGCCTCGGGGCGTGCTCCCCACGAGTCGGCCTATACGGTGCAGAAGCTGGTGCGTACCTGCTTCCAGAGCAATCAGGTCGACAACTGTTCCCGCTCGTGACACTCCCCCACGGTGGCCGGTCTGGCCGCCACCATCGGACGGGGTGCGATGTCGAACCCCCTGTCGGACATGGAGAAGCCCGATGTGATTTTCTGCATCGGGACGAACATGACCGAGGCCCATCCGGTCGCCGCCACCCGCTTGAAGAAGGCCCAGGCCCGGGGTGCGACCTTGATCGTGGCCGATCCCCGGCGCATCCCCCTGGCCCGCCGGGCGGATCTCTACTTGCAACTGCGCGTGGGAACCGACGTGGCCCTGCTCGGGGCGATGGCGCACGTCATCGCCAGGGAGGGCTTGGTGGACCGGGAGTTCATCGAGAGCCGCACCGAGGGATGGGAGGCGCTCCAGCGCCATCTCGAAAAATTCACGCCAGAGTGGGCTGCGTCGATCACCGGCGTGCCGGCCGAGTCGATCGAGCGCGCCGCCCGTCTCTATGGGAAGGCCGAGCGTGGGGCGATCTTCTACACCCTGGGCATCACCGAGCACATCAGCGGGGTCGACAACGTCCAGAGCCTCAGCAATCTGGCTCTGATGACCGGCAACGTCGGCCGGCCCGGCACGGGGATCAACCCGATGCGCGGTCAGAACAACATCCAGGGCGCGGGGGACTGTGGGGCCTTGCCCAACAACTACGTCGGCTTCCAGCCGGTGGACGATCCCGCCAACCAGGCCAAGTTCGAAGAGGCCTGGGGGGTGCGAGTCGACACCGAGAAGGGCATGACCAAGGTGCGTGCCCTGGAGTCGGTGGGCGAGAAGATCTTCGCCATGCTCATCGTGGGCGAAAACACTCTGGTCTCCGATCCCGACGCGGAGCATTGCCGGCGGGCGCTGGAAGAACTGGAGCATCTGGTGGTGGTCGATATCTTCCTGACGGAGACCGCCCGTCTAGCGGACGTGGTCCTGCCGGCCGCTGCCTGGGGTGAAGTCGACGGTGTCTTCACCAACACCGAGCGTCGTCCTCAGCGGGTGCGCGCGGCGGTCCCCCCACAGGGTCAGTCCAAGCCCGACTGGTGGATCGTCAGTCAGCTCGCCAAGCGTCTGGGTGCGCAGGGTTTTGACTATTCCTCGCCGGCCGAGGTCTTCAACGAGCTTTGCAGCCTCTCTCCCATCTACCACGGGCTCGACTGGGAGACGGTGGCCGAGGGGCGGCTGCAGTGGCCTGTCCCCGAACGTGGGCATCCAGGGACGCCGATCCTCCACGTGGGGCGTTTTCCCCGGGGTCGGGGCCTCTTCATGTGTCCCGAGTACCGGGACCCTGCCGAGGTCATCGACGAGGATTATCCCATTTGGCTCACCACGGGCCGCCGCCTGGCCCAGTATCACACCCTAACGATGAGTGGCCGTTCGATCGGCACGCGCTACCTGGCGCCGGAGGAGGTCGTCGAGGTCCATCCCGACGATCTCCAGGGCCTCGGTCTCACCGATGGCGCCTTGGCGGTGATGAAGAGCCGCCGGGGCGAGGTGGTGGTCAAGGTCGCCGCCGACGACACCTCTCCACGCGGCACGGTCTTCTGCAGCTTCAGTTTCAGCGACGTCCCGGTCAACATCCTGACCGGCGGTGGTTACGACCCCATCACCGACACCGCCGAACTCAAGGTCTGCCCGGTACGACTCGAACCAGTGAGACTCGAACCAGTGGGACCGTCCGGGACCTAGGGCTGTGACGTGCAGCTCGCCCGCCCGGGGAGAGAGCGGGGAGGCGGTGTTCGGAATCCGAGCGGTCATGGCAGGAATGTCAGATGAACCGTGTATCCAGGCGGTTCCTCCCAGTGTACTCAGATCCCGTTCGCGCGAAGTATCGCAGAGGCGTCCTGAATCTCGCCATGCCAGTAGTATGCGAGAGCATCCGGACGGCAAATCAAGAGGGTGCTGTCATTGTCACCAAAGGAAAGCTCTCGGACGGCCTGACTCAAGCTGAGGAATCGTCCGTCCGCCTCTCGCTTCAATGACATTACATAGCACTCACTAGGTGCCCCGAGGTGAGTCAGATGAACCAAGAGTTCCTCAACTGGAATGGCCGCCAGGAGTTCCACGTCGTGGCGCAACCAGCACTCAAGATTCGCGAGCAGCTTGTCATACTTCAGCCTTCTCATCATGCGCCCAGGCGTCACCGCCCAAAACCTGGCTTTGGAGGAAGCTAAATGGAGGAATCGATCGCGCCGGCTTGGCGCTATGAAAGCTTCAGCAAAACGGCTCTCATACTCGTGAACTCGCTTTCGTTCATCGCCTTCTGCGGTTTCACCACGCTCGCTGTGCTTCATTCGTCGATCACCATCTTCCTCCACGCCATGTGATGCGTGGCCCAGGTATCCATCTCGGCGTACCGTCCCGGATTTGTCCCCCTCGATGGCAATCCAGAGATCACTGGTCAACTCCTCTGCAGAATACAACGATCATTCCTTGTTTCGCCCTCGTAGAACGCAAGGCGTCCAGGTACGCAAGATACGATGGTTCCGGGAAGGTGGCCAACTACTGCCGCGAGTACGTCGTCCAGAGTTCCGCGCATCTGATCTATCTCTGGCCACGCGGAGATCACATAGCTCGTTTCCAGAGCCCCTTTGTTGCGCAGAATCCCGAGTATACAATCCACATGTTGATGAGAGGGCTCAATCTTCCTACAGAACCGGGGGTCGAAATCTGCAAAATGTGGCAGGAGAGACAGAAACTTGGCCCTTCCCTTTTCCGATTGCAGCAGCCCGACCACACGGGATCGCTTGGCCGGCTTGATAAAGGCTCTCGCGAACATCTCCTCGCCCAGTAACGAAGGGGTCCTTTCCATCAGTCGGCAGAGCAACAGTTTCGGTGTAAATTCTCACTCGGTGTCCATGCTGAGGTAGATGCGTCCGGTCTCCCACTCCTCTGAGATCTCGATCGCGACAGCGCTGACGAGTCGGAGCAGGGAGGCGGCG
>JALWOP010000426.1 GCA_027083445.1 Planctomycetota bacterium
ATCCCAAGACCCACGTCCGCGCCCGCGCTCTCGAGCGCCGCCCGCGCGGCGCGTACGACCAGGTTGCTGCCATCCCGGGGAATGTCCGCACCGGCCTGGGGGCCCCCCAGCACGAGTTCCACCGCGCCCGGAGCGAGCTCCGGCCTGGGACGCAAGAGCAACCGATCGGTGAGATCGACCGTGAGCAGCAGGGTGTCGAGCTCGTGGTAACCGTCGGCCCGCCGGCCGAGCAGGCAGAGGTGCGGATTCACCTTCGCGGGTGCGAGGAGCTCGATCGCGCCAGGCATGCTCACGCCAGGATGAGGTTGTCGATCAAACGCACCCGGGAACCTGCTCGACCGGATGCACCGGCGGCGATCAGAGCCACCGCGTGCTGGTCCAAGCGCGCGGGGCGCTCGGCGCTCCAAGCCCGCGGGTCGCGCACCTCGGCGTACTCCACCTCCAGGGGCGCGGTCGCCAACACCCGGCCCATCCGCTCGCAGAGCCGATCCGGGTCGCGCTCGCCCCCGTTCCAAGCTGCGCGTGCCGCCTCTAGAGCCCGTTGGATCGTCGGCGCGGCCGCGCGCCCCTCCTCGTCGAGAAGGAGGTTGCGCGAAGAGAGGGCCAAGCCATCCTCCTCGCGCACGGTCGGGCAGACGACGATGCGCGGTCCGCCCCGCCGCCGCGCCAGCTCCTCGACCACCAGACACTGCTGGTAGTCCTTCTGGCCGAAGTAGGCCCGCTCGGGCTCGACCACGTCGAAGAGCCGATCGACGATGGTGGCCACGCCGCGAAAGTGCCCGGGGCGAAAGGCCCCTTCGAGCCCCTCCGCCGCCGGGCCCGGATCCAGGTAACGCTCCTCGGGGAGGGCGCCCTCGATCAATTCACCGGGAAAGAACCCCTCCAGGGTCCCGGTGAAGACCATCGAGACCCCCTTCTCCTCCAGGAGTGCCGCGTCCGCGGCGAAGTCGCGCGGGTAGCGCTCGAGGTCGCCGGGATCGTTGAACTGCAAGGGGTTGACGAAGATGCTGACGACGACGCGCTCGTTTTCGGCCAGGGCCCGGTGGGCGAGGGCCAGGTGCCCCGCGTGCAGGGCCCCCATCGTAGGGACGAACCCGATCGACCGTCCCGCGTCGCGCTCGCTTCGGCACCAGCGCCGTGCCTCCTCGGGGCTTTCGAAGCAAAGGGTCATGGGGCGAGCTCGGCCAGGCGCTGGGCCACGGTCCGCCCGCAGCCGGGAAGGAGGTGACCCGGGAGCAACTCGGCCAGGGGGGCCAGGACGAAGGTGCGCTCCTCCATGCGCGGGTGGGGCAAACGCAGCTCCGGATCATCCGAGCGCTCGTCGCCGAACCAGAGCAGGTCGAGGTCGAGGGTGCGCGGGCCGTTGGGCACGCTGCGCACGCGGCCGGCCTTCTCCTCGATGTCGTGCAGGAGGGCGAGCAGCTCACGGGCCGAATGGGTCGTCTCGACCAGACAGACCCCATTCAGATAAGGTCCCTGCCCCTCGGGACCACCGACGGGCCGGGTCTCGTGCCAACTCGAACGGCGCAGCAGGGTGACCCCTGGCTCCCGATCGAGCTGCACCAGGGCCCGGCGCAGGCTGGCTTCGCGATCGCCGAGGTTGCTCCCCAGGGCGATCGCGGCGACGGTACGCTTCCTCATGCCGCCTCCCGGTCCTCCCCATCCGCTTCCTCCGTCCTACGGCGGCGAACCAGCCCCCTGTGCAGGATTCCCCGCAGGACATAGCCGATGCCGATGAAGAAGAGCACCGGCACCGGTGCCAGGTAGAGCCCGCCGGCGACGAAGGAGATGCGCACGAGCTGGTTGAAGCCGGCCCGGCGCTGGAAGAGGGCGGAGGCGGCGTGGGGGTAGGGCACGCGGCTGACCATCAGGAGCCCGAGCAGGGGCAGAGCGATCAGGATGGCGGGCAGGAGCGCCTCGCGCAGGCCCTCGCGCAACCACAGCGGCAGGAATTCGACCCCCCGGCCGACCAGGGTCGGGTCCCCCGCCGCCCCCACCTCGATCGCCGAGCCGAGGGAGAGGTACATCAGGATCATCGCCACGATGGTGGCCGCCGCCGCCGGGGAGGGCAGGCCGTGGAACATGCGGTGCTGGTCCGCCTCGTGCTCGGTCTCCAGGTTGAAGCGTGCCAGCCGCAGGACGGCCATCAAGGAGAAGGCCGCGGCGGCGAGGAAGCTGACCCGCGGGTGGATCAGCCCTCTCCCCGCCCCCTCGATCAGCACCTTGGCCAGGAGACCGGGGGCGACGCCGAAGGTGATCGCGTCCGCGAACGAATCGAGCTGGGCGCCGAAGTCGCTCATCGAATCGGTCATGCGCGCCACCCGTCCGTCGAGGGCGTCGAAGACCATCGCCAGGAAGATCAGCCAACACCCCTGTTCGAGCAGGCGGTCGAAGCGGTCGGGGGAGACCCCCGCCTGGGCCAGGGCGTCGATCGCCTTGGACAGGGCCAACAGACCGCAGGCCGCGTTGGCCAGGGTCAGGAGGTTGGGCAGGACGGAGACCCGCTTCATCACGCTGCAGGATAGCGCGGCGCGTCCCGTGAGGGGCTTCAGGCGGGCCGGTAGCTACCCTTGAGCAGGGTCTGCCACTGCTCCCCGTCCTGGGACATGGCCATCTCGAAGAGGTACCCCCCCTCCTCGAAGGTGTAGCGATAGCGGTGCTGCCCCATCGGTGAGCTGTTTTGGAAGGTGAGCACGTCCCCCTCGGCCTTGCCGTGGGCGATGCCCCCCGGTCCCCCCATCGAGTCGAACCAGTACATCACGTAGCACCCCTCCCCCGGATCCCAGCCATAGACCCCGTGCCCGCGGAAGGTGACCGTCTCGCCCGACTCGTCCCGCTGCTCGTAGTTCGTGACCAGGAAAAAGCCCTCGAGCATCGTCGCCTCGCAGGTGCTGGTCCGGTTGGAGCCCCCCGG
>JALWOP010000427.1 GCA_027083445.1 Planctomycetota bacterium
ATCGCGCGCAGGGCCTACGGGTTTCACAGCTGGCGAGCCCTCGCGGCCATGCTCTTCCTCTGCTGTGGAGGCATCACACTCTCACCTCCCGTGCCGTGATCCACCCACATTAGGTGCAGGAGATGCCAACTTTCTATCTCTTTGCTAGCAGTTGGGGGGAAGGGGGGCACGGACCGGACCTCGAACATGGTCCAGCGGGACTGCGAGTAGAGGGATCCGAGGTCTGGGTCGATGGCGGGGGCTTAGGCGGAGGGGTTGGACATGATAGTTGTCCAACCGGCTGCATCGGAAAGGGTGGACCAGGCATTCGAGTCCTAGGTGGTGGATCAGTGCATGTTTCCCAGGATTCGCTGATGGGCGGCGGGTCGGGAGGATGGGGCGGATACTCTTACCTTGGGTGTATACCGTACTGCGGTCCACAGGGAGAGCCATACGAGGTCGAGGACGGTTCCAGCCTGGAGATCCGAGAAGAACTTCTTCCCCGCCTAGTGGCGAAACCTGTGGTGGAGACCGGTGATATGTACGACCTGGCCATACATGGTGTGCCGGGAACACGAGTCGTACTGCGTCGAAGCTCGCGAACGGACTTTAAGGTGCTTTCCGAGGAACAGGGCATTGATTTCATCGGAAGTACCATTGGTTTCAGTGGAATAGACCTAGGCGTGGTGCCGGAGTCGGGAAACCTACGCACCAGCCTGCCCGTCTCGAAGCTCATGGCCTATACGGGAGTTGGAAAGCCGTGGCTTGGGGACCTTGCACGGACGCTCTATCTGCAACCCCAGGCCGTTCTCGAGGATGGCTCCGTCGTCTACGGCAACCTGCTCGCAGTGACTATCGTAGCCACGGGAGTCATCGAGCCGTTTACCTATCCAACCCGGGTGTTTGTTGACATGGATGCCCCGCCTGGAGGGGATGGACTGACCTGGGAAACGGCGTTCCAGTCCTTCAGGGATGCAGGTGATTACCTCTTTGACCGATGGCCGCTTTACCCCGATCGTCAGACGGAAATCTGGGCTGCGGAAGGTACGTACAGAGACGCCACTCCTCATACAAGCTATTCTGCTTACGTGCCTGCAGGGGTGACACTCCTGGGTGGATTTGAGGGCGTCGAAACAGATAAGAGCCAAAGGAATCCCCGCTTACACCCGACGATTCTGTCCGGGGATGTGGCCGGCGATGACACTTCTTGGGGGGGGAACACTAGCGAGAATTCCTATCGCGGTGTTTACCTTGGATTCACCAGTAGCCTCTACGACGAAGCCTATTTATCGCCGCTGGGCTGGCGTACCGCTATACTGGACGGCATCACTATTGAGGGATACATACTCGACGGAATCTACTCTAAGCGTGCGTTGATAAAGAACTGTGTAATCCGTGGCTGTGGACGAGGGTGTTACCTGACGCAAGAGTGTGCGGTAGAAGACTGTGAATTCAGTCACTGTGGATTCGGCGATGGAGATGTTGAGGGAGCGGCGTTGGTCCGCGAAGAACAGTGGAATCTTTCGGAGTATTCCGGTCAGCGTCTCTACGAAAGGCTCGCCGCGCTCCATACTCCTGAGTTGGAGAAGAGGGGCTTTGTGAACTGCAAGTTTACGGACAATCACGCTGACCTCGAGGGGGCGGTAATCCTCAAGACAAAGTGGCCCGCCGGAGAGGAGTATGCCGTGGAGTTTGTGAATTGTGAATTCAATCACAACCAGGGGCTTAGAGGGGGAGCCATCATAGTCAAGGATGGCACGGTCGGATCTTATCGGGTACGGATCGAGAACTGCACATTCTACGACAACCGTGCGACCAACGGATTATTGGGTGGTGCGGGTGGCTTCTACGACGACAACACCCAGAGCGAGACCACGCACGGCTACGTCGAGATTAGCAATTCAATCTTCTGGGCCAACGGGTCCGGCAATAGCCAATCGGAATTCTCACAGATTGGAGGTAGCCATTGGGATCCCGATCTCTTCCAACTCACGGCCAATTGCATCATGGGCTATGCGACGATGACGGGAGAGGGGAATATCCCCGATGATCCCAAGTTTCGGGACCCCCTCGGACCGGACGGGCTACCGGGCACCGGCGATGAGGATTTCACACTCGAGATGGCCTCGCCCTGTGTCGACGCCGGCTGGAACATGTTCCTGCCCTTTGATTGGATGGATCTGGACGCTGACGGCGATCGCTTCGAGCCGCTGCCTGTCGACCTGAACAATCGGGCACGCCAGGCGGATGGCGAACGGAAGGACACGGGTATGGGAGACGCACCGATCGTCGACATGGGCGCCTACGAGCGCCGCCCAGCGGGTCTTGCCGGTCACTGAGCACCGAGTTCACGGCTGCATGTCCGGTGGGGATGTGCAGCCGTGGAGACCGCTCCGGTATTCGCCCGGGCCCGTGGGGAACGCCGGGTCCACCGGCTTCCCGGCTCTTGGGTAGGGGGCGTGAGCGCTCTGCTGGAGCACCCATCCTCTTTGCGGGCGGGGCTAGGCGAACAGCCCAGAGATTCAGGATCCCCGAATCGGGGGGCGGGTGCTAGGCTGGTCTGGGTTCTTGAGCCCGCCTCTTTCCCGAGTACGCGTCATTCACAGCCTGGAGATTCGCCATGCGCACTTCCCACTGCGTCATGCTCAGCCTGCTCGCCCTTCCCATGTTCCGGTCCCCGATGGGCTGGATCGCGTCCAAGCCCGCCTCTACCCACCTTTGGATCGTCGATGGTAATGGCGGGGGCGATTTCCTGGAGATCGCCGACGCCGTGGATGCGGCCGAGGATGGGGACACGATCCTGGTACGGCCCCTACTGGTGGAAGATATGGCCTATGCGCCCTTCACCATCGACGACAAGGATCTGCGCGTGATCGGAGAGAAAGACTCGTTTCCATTCGTGGAGGGGGCGGTCGTGAAAAACCTCTCCGATTGGAAGCAGGTCGTGATCAGCCGCCTTGCGTTCCGTGGCCCGGACTATTACACAGAAGCGGTCGGTCTCCTGATCGATTCTTGCGAAGGTTCCGTCCGTATCTTCTACTGCACCAGCAAAGAGAGTCATGAGTTGGTCAAGGGCCTGCTAGTCCAGGATTCCTTGGATGTCGTGGTGGACGGTTTTGGAGCGTCGGCATACAATGCAGAATTGGGTATGACCGACATCCGCAACTCGAGGGTTGCGACATTCTATCTCGCTTCGAGTACCTACCAGGGACAGGGAGCTGAGCACTACCATGGTGCGGCTGGATTGCGCGTGGAAGGCTCCGAGGTTTGGGTCGATGGCGGGGCCCTATTTGGAGGGGATGGAGGGGACAGTTGTCCATACGGTTGCTACGCGAAAGGTGGACCGGGAATCCGAGTGGTTGGCGGAGGCTCGGCACACGTCTCGCAAGACTCCGCCTTAGTGGGCGGATTTGGCGGATTTGGCGGTTACTCATTCCTGGGGTGTGTATCGCTATGCGGCCCAGACGGAGACCCATATGAGGTCGAGGACGGGTCCAGCTTGGACATCTGCGCAGAATCCCTCCCCCGTTTGGTGGCGAAGCCCGTAGTGGAAAGCGGCGACATGTACGACCTAGCCATACATGGCGTGCCGGGATCCCGAGTCGTACTACGTCGCAGCTCTCGTACTGATTTTCAGGTGCTTTCCCAGAGCGAAGGCGTCGATTTCATTGGCAGCACGATTGGCTTCAATGGGATCGATCTAGGCGTCGTGCCGGAGTCGGGGAACCTACGCACCAGCCTGCCCGTATCCAAGCTCATGGCCTACACGGGAGTTGGTAAACCCTGGCTAGGTGATCTTGCTCGGACGCTATACCTGCAACCCCAGGCTGTGTTGGAGGATGGCTCCGTCGTCTACGGTAACCTACTCGCCGTAACCATTGTGGCCGGCGGAATCATCGAGTCGTTCCCATACCCAGAGCGCCTGTTCGTAGACGTCGACGCTCAACCCGGAGGTGATGGATTAACGTGGGACACCGCTTTCCAATCCTTCGCGGAATTAAACGATTATCTCTACAATCGCTGGCAGGTATATCCTGACCGCACCACTGAAGTTTGGGTGGCAGAAGGCACTTATCGCGGGGAAGAAGGCGGCGCAACTGCCTTGGCTTGGGTACCCCAAGGTGTGGAACTTCTAGGGGGCTTTGAGGGCGGCGAAACGGACGAGAAGCAAAGGAATCCACGCTCACACATCGTGATTCTATCAGGGGACGTAAATGGGGATGACACATCCTGGGGGGGGAGCACCGAGGACAATACCCATACTGGGGTATATCTTGGATCCTACAATGATTTCACAGTCTACCAATCGCCGCTGCGGCGGCGGGTCGCTGTTCTGGACGGAGTGACTATTGAGGGTTTCACCGTAGATGGAATTGCGGCAGGCAATGCATTGGTGCGGAATTGCCGAATACGCAACTGTGCGCGTGGATGCGAACTGACACGCAGCCTCCTTGTCAATTGTGAAATCAGTCACTGTGGACTGGGAGAGGAGGTCTTTGATGGAGCGGCGAGGATCAGCGAATCACTATGGCCACTTGCGGGGTATTCCTGGTGGTCACTTTATGACAGGATGCTTGTTCTCCAGAATCCTGAATTGATGAGAAAGGGCTTTGTGAACTGCAAGTTTACGGACAACCACTCCAGCCTAGATGGTGCGATCACTGTCAGGACAAAGTTGCCTCCCGGAGACGAGCACATCTTGGAGTTTGTGAATTGCGAATTCAACCAGAATCGTGGCGATAGAGGAGGGGCAATTCTGGTCAAGGATGGCGCGGTCGGTGCCTATCGAATGCGGATCGAGAACTGCACATTCTACGGCAACCACGCGAGCAACGAGTCCGGGGGCGGGGCGGGAGGCTTCTACGACGAGAACACCCAGAGTGAGACCACGCAGGGTCATGTCGAGATTAGCAATTCGATCTTCTGGGCCAACCAGGCTGGCGACGACCAAACGGAGTTCGCGCAGATTGGGGGTGACCACTGGGATCCCATAATCTTCCAGCTCACGGCCAACTGCATCATGGGCTATGCCACGATGACGGGAGATGGGAATATCCCCAATGACCCCAGGTTTTGGGACCCCCTCGGACCGGACGGGCTACCGGGCACCGGCGATGAGGATTTCACACTCGAGATGGCCTCGCCCTGTGTCGACGCCGGCTGGAACATGTTCCTGCCCTTTGATTGGATGGATCTGGATGCTGACGGCGATCGCTTCGAGCCGCTGCCTGTCGACCTGAACGATCGGGCACGCCAGGCGGATGGCGAACGGAAGGACACGGGTATGGGAGACGCACCGATCGTCGACATGGGCGCCTACGAGCGCCGACCGGCGGGTCTCGCGGGCCACTGAGCGACTACGCCACTGCGCTCCCGGCGGTAACCGGGGGCCGGAACTCTTGTGGGAGCAATCCTGCATGGGGGAGTTTTCCCAGCGATATCCCTTCGCGCGGGACCGTGTCTCACGGGACTTCTACGGTCTCTTGGCATCGAGTCCGACGACAGAGCCAGCGCAACAGATAAGCAAGCAACACGACGTCCCCCAGGGTTACCAGGGAGATCGCTTGCAAGTAGTCTCCGGCGGCCTGGCCGAGGATGTCCGTGGCTGAGAGGTCGAAGAGGAGATAGGCGGCCAGGAGCGCGCTGCGCAGGCCTCGCCGAGTGGGTTCCGCGGCACGCACGGTGACGGCGAAGAGGGCGGGGATCAGCACCACATGGTGGGCCTTCCAAGTAATCGGCGAGAGCAGGAGTCCGAGAGGGAAGAAGGCGAGAGCCGCCAGCCATTCCCCTCGCTCATCACATGCACGCCAGGCAGCCGCGGAGGTCCAGGCCAACAGGATGAGCGCCAGCGCGCGTCCGACCCACAGGGCAGTGGCGGCCGAGGTGGTCCACAGGTGCACGTCATAGGCCCCCGAGTCTCCCGGCGGGCGCAGAAGTCTGAAAACGGCCACCCGCAGCGCCTGGTTCATGGCGAAGTGTTCCGGCGGCAGTCCGGGGGGAACCAGGCTCTTGTCGTGCAGGTCGGGCAGGGAGGCAAAGCGCCAAACTCCCTCCACCCAGGTGTGCCAAAGCTCCAGATAGGATCCCATTCCGTAGTAGAGGCCGGGCAGCAGGGCCAGAACGAAGAGGGCCAGGAGTGTTCCGGCGGCGGCCTTCCAGCGGCGACGCAGACAGAGGAAGAGCAGAAAGAGGATCTGGTTGGGCTTGACCGCCAGGGCGAGAGCCAGGGGCAGGGCCCCTCCGAATGCGCGCCCCGCCAGGGCGAGCTCGACACCGGCAAGGGTCAACGTCGCGTAGATCAGGTTGCCCCCACCGGCGGCCATGTCTCTCAGTAGAAAGCGACTCGCGAGCAGCAGGGCGCAAAGGTAGAGGAAGGGCGCGTGGGGCAGGAGCGTCGGGTTCCAGCGCTCGAGCCTCCGCCGGAGGAGCCGGTAGAGGATCGTGAGACAGAAGATTTGAATCCCCGCCCAGACCCGCCGCGCCAGCGGAGCGGGGAGGAGCGAAAGGGGGGCGCAGACCAGGACGTAGGAGGGGGGATAGGGCCCGTGGACGCGCAGGCCCTGGGCGGGATCGAAGTAGGGATCCTCGTGGGCCAGGAAGCGGGCGCCGAAACCTTGATTCAGATCGAGGACCCCATGACGCTTGTGTCCTGCCCGTTCGATGAGCACGACCGAAGCGAAGAGGAAAAACCAGGTCAGGAGGCGCCCTCGCCGGCGTTGGATCTCGGGGTCTGTGGGCAGAAAACGGCTCACCGAACAGGGAGCATAGCCGGTGGATCAGGCTTCGACCCGGCACGGCCGGCACTCTCTGGTCGCTGCGCGCATCATGTGGCTCCTGCTCGCCCTGGCGCTGCTCTTCTTCGGGCTGCGGGGCTACCGCCGCACCCTGGAGCTTGTCGGAGCGCCCATGGGCTCGGATTTTGGGATCTACCACGCTGCCGCGCGGGCGGTGCTCTCGGGGGGCGATCCGGCGACGGTCAAGGGCTATCTCTATCCACCCTCCTTTGCCGTGCTCCTGGTCCCCCTGGGGCTCCTGCCGCTCACTGTCGCCACGGCCCTTTGGCAGTTCGGTTCGGTGCTGGCCAGCCTGGGATCGGCGTATCTTCTGGCGCGCATGGCTCGACGGGAAAGCGGAAGGGAGCTGCCTTGGATCGGATGGCTCTCGCTGCTCCTCCTACTGCGCCTGTTCGATTCGAACCTCTCGAACGTCCAGGTCAATGCCTACACCCTGGTGCTCCTGGTCCTTGCCATGGATGCTTTCCTGAGGGGGCGTGATGCGCGCAGCGGCCTCCTTGTGGCACTTGGTGCGGCGCTCAAGGTGCTGCCCGCCTTCGCCCTCTTCTACTTTCTCCTTCGCCGCCGCCGGCGCGCCTTCTGGGCCGGCAGCATCTTCGGCACGGCCCTGCTCGTCCTAGCGCCCATGGCCGCACTCGGGCCTGCGGGCGGAGCACACAGTCTGGGTGCTTGGCGCGCCAAGGTCATCGAGCCTTCGGTGGTCTCACCCGGCGAGATGATCGAAGGAGCGAGTTGGCTGCCGGGTCAGAGCTTGACCGCGGTGACCTTGCGGCTCTTGACTTCCATGCCCGCCACCAGTCGGGGCGAGGCTGGACCGACGGCGAACATCGCCGAGCTCGACCCGCGCCTGGCCCTCGACCTGGCCCGAGGGCTCGCACTCCTGCACCTGCTTGCCTTTGCCTGGCTCATCGATCGGCGCTATCGGCGTGGCCTTGCGCCGGGAATGCTGGAGGTCGGTCTGGTGCTAGCCCTGCCCCTGATCCTGGCACCTCTGGTACACAAGGCGCATCTCGTCTGGCTCTTGGCGGGGCTTGTCGCACTCCTGGCCCAGCCACGACGAGCCCTTCTGGCCCGTTTCCTGATGGTCCTCGGTGTGGTGGCCATCGCCGCCACCACTCCCGCGCTCCTGGGGCGCTTGGTGGCCACACGGCTGCTTTCCTACAACACCGCGTTCCTGGGTTTGGAGTGCTTCTTCCTGGCCCTGTTGTGTCAAGCGATGGTGGAACTGCGCTCAGCATCCGAGGAATAGGGCCGCAGGCGGGCCTTGCGGCGCAGGAAAGGGCCTTCCCAGTAGCGGAATGAGAGCTCCGCCAGAGCCCAGCTAGCCGCAGCGGTGGCCAGAAAGAGATCGCCTTCGAAACGCGGGAGGTGAGCCAGCAGGGGGCGGGTGCCTTGGAGGGCGAACATGTGCAGGAGGTAGATCCCGTAGCTGACCACCCCGATGCGCGCCAAGGGGCGCAGATGCAGGAGCGGTGCGAGGCCGTGATCTTCGCGCACGACGCAACTCGCCACGAGTAGGGCGAAGAGGAGTTGGACGAGCAGCCGGGGTGAGCTGAAGGGTTCGGGGGTGGGGAGGTTGGCGAGGGCGAGGGAAGCGAAGAGGAGGATGGGGGCGGAGAGATCGCGTCCCAAGAGCCGTCGGACCCAGGTGTAGCCCCTTCGCCCGTGCATCACCCTTCCCGCCAAGACACCCCAGGAGATCGGGTTGAACGTGGCCTGGACCATGTCGAGCTGCCGAAATCCCGGTCCAAAGTGCTCTGCGAGGGCGGGGTCGACCAGGCCCAGTCCCACTGCTGTGCCGACCACGATCACTGCGCCCACTAGGTAGAAGGCGCCTACGCCGAGGAAGGAGAGGAGCGGCGGCCAGACCAGATAGAACTGCTCCTCGGCAGCGAGCGACCAGGTGATGACCAGAAACGTTGCGCCGTGGATCCAGTTGGAGGTGTAGCTGGCGAGAAAGGGAAGGTCGCCGAAAAAGGGGCGCGCCATGACCAGGTCCCGACGCAGGACGAAGAGCAGAGTCAGCGCAGCGAGGATGCCGTAGTAGAGGGGGAAGATGCGCAGGGCCCGGCGGCCGTAGAAGCGTCCCAAAGCGATCCGGCCGCATCGCTCTTGCTCACGCAACAGCAGCGTGGTGATCAGGAAGCCGGAGAGGACGAAGAAGAGGTCGACGCCCAGGTACCCGCGCCGGCTTCCGGGTAGAAGGGCGAATCCGCGGTGGGTGTGGTGCCAGACGACGCCCAGGACGGCCAGACCTCGCAGGCCGTCGAGGGAGCCGAAACGGGTCCGCTCGCGGTACTGATCAAACTCCTGCGCCACCCGTGCAGGGTAGCGCGCTTCAGCGTGCTAGCACCAGGTATGGCCGTGTTCGGCGATGTAGCGCACCACATCGGTGGTGGAGACGATGCCGAGCACCGTGTCCTCTTCCGTCACCAGCACGCGGTGGATGCTCTGCTCGGTCATGACCTTGCAGAGTTCGACCAGCGGCAGGGTGGGATCGACGGAGATCACCCTTGGGGTCATCCAATCTTCGACCCGTTGGTCGTCGAGGACGGCGGCGCTGAAGTCTTCCTTGTCGAAGATGGCATTCTCGCCGCTGAAGCGATCGCCATCGTCATCGTTGAGGGGGTTGGCGAGGTAGTACTCCCAGCGATCGCATTCCAGCCGTCCGGCGCGCACGCTGTCGTCGCGGGCGATGTCAGCCAGGGAGAGGACGCCGATGGGTCGACCGCTGGCGTCGGTGACCGGTGCCCCGGTGATGTGGTACTCCTCGAAGGCCTGCACCGCTTGGCTGATGGTCGTCCCCGCGGGGAGGGTGACGACATCGGTCTGCATCAGGTCGCGGGCGGTGGGACGGGCGCGCTTGGGGTCTTGGGTATCCGGCATTGGGAGCCTCCTCGTTGGGGTTGCATCCATCCTGGGCCAGGGAGCGAAGGCCCCCCATTCGCCCTCCGACCCAGCTAGGCCGGGGCAAACGGCTAGGTAGTGTAGAACAGGGGTCATGAAAAGGTGGAACTGGATCCCCCTGATGCTGGTTGGCCTGGTTGCCACGACCGGCTGCGTCTCTTCTCCCGAGGTACGCCTAAGTCTGGAGCCCGAATCCGAGGCGCGAGTGGAGCTGACCGGCCCCCATGAGGCCCGGGTGCGCAACAGTGGGCCGGGGCGGCTGGGCGTGCGTTTTGGTCCCGAGGTCTTGGTTTGGATCCACGCCGGTGGAAGGGTCGAGCACCGCTCGGAGGGAGACTCGGTCTTGATTCTCACGACCGAACACCGCCGGACGCGTTGCACGGTGTCGGCGAAGGGGGCGTCGGCGATCCGCTTGGTAGAATCCCCCTCCCCGAAGTCTGAACCGGATTCCCCCGAGCGACCATGAGCGACATCACGATTACGCCCGATCTGACGATGGAGGAGGTGCTGCGTCGCGCCCCTGCGGCCCAGCGTGCTCTTTTCCAGCGCTACCACATCGGAGGCTGTTCCCACTGCGCCTTTCAGCCGACGGACACCCTGGGCCAGGTGGCGAAGGACCACAACATCCTGGACGTGAACGAGATGATCGCGACGATCGTCCAGGCCGAGGAACTCGACGGCAAGATCCAGGTCGAGCCCCGGGTGGTCAAGGAGTGGCTCGATCGAGGGGAGGAGTTCAGCTTCATCGACTGCCGTATGCCCGAGGAGTGGGAGAAGGCGACGCTCGAGGGAGCGGAGCAACTCGACTACGACGACGCTTCGAAGTACATGGGGCTGCCCAAGGATCGACGCCTGGTATTCATCTGCAGGGATGGCGACCGTTCCCTCTCGATCGCCAGCTACTTCATCGGCCACCAGTTCACCAATGTCCTTGCGGTGCGTGGCGGTCTCGATGCGTGGAGGGAAGAGGTCGACCCGTCCATCCCGCTCTACGAGTAGCACCATCTTTTCCCGAGATTCCATCTCGACAGATTTCCGAGGTCGCTGCTAGAGTTCACTTCGCGTCGACGAGCACCTGCCTGCGACTCGACGTCGGCGAAACCTCACCGTCTCTCCCGGCAAGCTCCGCGGCCTGGCCTCTCGGCCTGGCCTCGAGGCGAACCCAGGCGAGGCACCCGGACGACTCTGCCGCCGTCCACGAGGCCTTCGCCGCGAGGCCCCGGAGGATTCCTGCCACTTTCTCCGGTAGTCAGCCTTGCCCACGGCACGGACCTTCGGGTCCGCAGCCCGTGCGACCGCGCGGAGTCGCCTCCTCGGAGGCGACTCCTTTTTCGTGGCAAGGAGCCTTGACAGAAAAGGCAATGCCTGGGAGAAAGGGCAGACTTGCTAGTGCCGCGATGCTTGTGGCAGAGCAACAGTTTCGGTGCAAATTCTCACTCGGTGTCCATGCTGAGGTAGATGCGTCCGGCCTCCCACTCCTCTCTAGATCTCGATCGCGACAGCGCTGACGAGTCGGAGCAGGGAGGCGGCGTTCGGAAAGAGCGTTGCGACGCGGGTGCGCCGCTTGATCTCGCGGCTCAGTCGTTCGAGCGCATTGCTCGTACGTAGTCGCCGTCGGTGCGCTGGCGGGAGTTCGAAGATGGACAGCCGCCTGAGGATGTT
>JALWOP010000428.1 GCA_027083445.1 Planctomycetota bacterium
GTCTGCCCTCACCGTCTCGGCGCGACGGAGATTTCTGACCGGACGACATCGCTGAGATCCCAGCCCTCTCCCAGGAGGGCAGCGCCCCCGTTTGCCTCAACGGGCCCTCAGAGCGGCCGCAAGCCCACCAACAAAGCGCGACGTCGATCCGCTGCCACAGCGGGTCCATGGTGGCTGTCCCCAACAAGGAGGACAGATGAAACCGACCCCCAAGGCGCTGCTTCGCTTCCAGGCGATCAGCGCATACATCACCCAGGAGCCGCCTCGCGGATCGCGCCGAGCGACGCTTGAGAAGATGGCGCAGAAGACGTGGCTGCTGCCGGGCGATCGTCCCGTGCAGTTCTCGGCCGAGACCCTACGCAGCTGGATCCGCCGCTACCGCGACGGCGGTCTGGAGGCCCTGGAGGACAAGGCCCGTCCAGCACGCGGTGTGCAGACCTTGAGTGAGGAGCAGATCGAGCTCTTCTGCAAGCTGAAGCGAGAGGTCCCCGAGCGCAGCCTGGATCGCCTGCTGCTCATCGCCGAGGAGCTGAAGCTGGTCGAGCCCGGCCTGGTCACCCGCAGCACCCTACACCGGGCGCTGCAGGCGCGTGGGCTCTCAGGCCGGCCCAAGCCCAAGACCGGTGACACAGATCTCGACCGCTTCGAGGCCGAGGCCCCCAATGACATGTGGCAATCCGACATGCTGGTGGGTCCGTGGCTGCCAGATCCGGACAAGCCCGGGAAGCGTCGCCGGGCCTACCTGTATGCCTTCCTCGATGACCACAGCCGCCTCCTGCTGGCGGGCCGCTGGGCCTTCAAGGGCGATCTGCCAGCCCTGGAGCTGGTCTTTCGCCAGGCCTTGCGCCGGCACGGCCTGCCCCGGCGCGTCTATTACGACAACGGAGCGACCTATCGAAGCCGCCACATGCGTCAGGTGGTGGCCTCGCTGGGCATCCACAACCTGGTCTTCACCACGGCATACAGGCCCATGGGTCACGGCAAGATTGAGGCGTTCAACCGCTTCTGCAGGTCCGCCTTCATCTCCGAGATCAAGGCCTCCTCGATCGAGACCCTCGATGCCTTGAACGCGGCCTTCGGCGCTTGGGTCGAGCGCTTCTACAACCGTCGCCCGCACGGTGAGACGAAGGAGCCGCCTCGCGAGCGCTGGCGGAAGTGCATCGAGCGGGTCCAACACGTCGATGAGGAGGTCTTGCGTCGGGCCTTCCTGTGGTCTGAGACGCGCAAGGCGGACAAGACGGGCCTGTTCTCCCTCTTCGGCCGCCGCTTCCAGGTGGGCGCAGATCTGGCGGGCAAGCGGGTCGAGGTGCGCTACGACCCCGAGCGTCTGGAGGAGCTCGAGGTCTGGTTCGAGGACCGCTTTCGGGAGCGCGTTCAGCGCTTCGAGGTCCAACCCCATCGCCGCCCCCGGGGCAAGGTGTCCGAGGAGGTCGAGTCCAGCGCTGTCGAGGTAGGGGCCCCCGTCGCGGACTGGCTGGGGCACCTGGTCGCCGAGCGTGGCGAGGCCTTGGCCGAGGACCCTGAGGCCGAGCTGAGGCAGGAGCTGGAGCGACGTCGTCTCCTCGACGAGGCTTTCGTCGATGTCCTACGCGACCGCGTCAGCGAGGCCATCTTCGACGAGGCCACCGTCCGTGAGTGGCTGCGTCACTACGGCCCTCTGGACACCGAGCCCGTCGTGGAGCTGCTGGACTTCGCCGTGGAGCACATGGGCCGCAGCCAGCACGTCCAAGAGTACCTCGATGCCGTGCACGCAGCCCTGCTGGAAGGGGGTGAGGCGTGAACACCCCCACCGTACCAAAACCTGAACAACGGCGATTGAAGGCCCACTTTGGCCTTGCTGGGCTGCCCTTTCGTAAGAACGTCGGCGCACACCAGATGTTCGACTCCCAGAGCCAACGCGAGCTGCTGGCCGGCCTGCGCTACTGGCTGGAGGTTCAGGGACTCGCCCTGGTCACAGGCCCCAGCGGCGCTGGGAAGTCGATCACCCTGAGGCGCTTCGTCCGCGAGCTCCCGCGGGACCGCTACGCCGTCTTCCGCGTCGGGCAGATCCCCACCACCGCGTCCGGCTTCCTGCGGTCGCTGTGCCGCCGCCTAGGCCTGAAGCCTCGGCTGCACCGCAGCGACATGTTCGACGACGCCCAGCGCTGCCTGGGGGCTTGGACCGACCAGCACGGCACCCATCCGCTGCTGGTGCTGGACGACGCCGAGGGCATGACCGCACCCACCCTAGACCTGTTGCGACGCCTCACCGCCGCCGAGCTGGACGCCGAGACCCGCTTCAGCGTCCTGCTGGCCAGCACCGAGACCCTCCTGAACACCCTGCGCGAGCCCCTGCTGGAGCCGCTGGCCAACCGCTTCACCTACGTCGCGGCGCTGCGATCCTTCAGCATCGAGGACACCCGAAACTATGTGCGCTTCCATCTCCAAAGCGCAGGAGCTCACGACGAGGTCTTCTCCGACGCCGCCGTCACCGCCCTCTTCCACGCGTCCAAGGGTGTCCCCCGGGCGATCAACCAGATCGCCCTCCAGGCCCTCATCCACGCAGCAGTCCACGGCGTCGAGACCGTTGACGCAGACCGCATGAAGCGCGTCCTGCACGTCCATCCCCTCTACCGCCTCGGAGGCAAGCGCTGAGCGCCCCGCGGGACGCGGTCCACCACCGTGTCCCGCTCCTGGGCAGCGGGAGCGTCACCCGCCATGGGACCCCATGTCCGGTGATATCCCAAGCGCGTCTCGGTCACCGGATGGGACACCGTCAAACGCTCCATCCCGCCTCGGCTACCAGGAAAACCGACTGAGATGGGGTGGGGAGAGAAGGCTGAGACAAGACACCTGAGCTGCCGCTTTCTGCGCACTCAACCCCGCTGGCCTCCAGGCCAGAAGGGGTGAGC
>JALWOP010000429.1 GCA_027083445.1 Planctomycetota bacterium
AAGTAGAGCAGTCCCCCCGCCAGGGGCCCGATCGCTCGGGCGAGGGACCCCAGGGAGCGGAAGACACCCATCGCCAGCCCCTGACGCTCCGGGGGGGTGTAGCGGGAGACCAGGGAGGAGAGGGTGGGCATGACGAAGGCGCTCCCCACGGCCAGGAGGGCCAGGCCGACGTAGAGCACGGGGACCGCATGGGCGAAGCCGACGACCAGAAAGCCGGGAACGGTGAGGCCCATGCCGAGCTTGGCCAGCCGCCGCTCCCCGACCCTGGGGGCGAGGCGGCGCACCAGCCCTCCCTGTACGAAGGCGATCAGGAAGCCGATGAAGACGAACATCCAGGCGTTCTGCTCTTCGCTGAAGTTCAGGCGCTCGCGCGCCAGGAAGACCAGGGTGAACTCCATCGCCCCAAAGGCGGAGAGGTAGAGGAAGTAGGCGATGCAGACGCGGCGCACCCCGGGGAGATCGATCGAGTGCAGGGCGCGGAAGGGGTGGCGCGAGCGGGAGCGCTCGGCCTGGTGGGCGCCGCGGTTCTCCTCGGAAAGGGTCTCCCCGAAACGGCGCGCAGCCCAGGCCCAGTTGAAGAGCGACAGGGCGAGGGCGATCGCCGCACACCCGCTGAAGGGGTTCAGCCCCAGGTGTGCGTAGGAGGCCCAGTCGAGGGAGCGTGACCAGGCGGCGCTCATGCCGCCCAAGGCCGGACCGAGCACGAAGCCGAGTCCGATCCCCGCACCCATCAACCCCATGCCCTTGACCCGGTCGTGTCCGTCGTGGGTGTCGGCGATGGCAGCCGAAGCCAAGGAGAGGTTGCCGGCCATCACCCCTCCGACCAGGCGCGCGACGACCAAGAGGGCGAAGTTTCCGGCGAAGACCCAGAGCAGATAGGAGAGGGCCGTGCCGCCCAGGGTGAGCATCAACACCGGGCGCCGACCCCTCCTGTCGGAGAGGGCGCCCCAGAGGGGGGCGCAGAGGAATTGCAAGAAGGAGTAGAGCGAACCCAGGATGCCCCCAAAGAGGGTCACCACCGCCCAGTCGCTCTTGGCGAAGTGGCCGAGCCACTCGACCAGGTGCCCGATCAGGCTGGCCTGCCCCTCGGCCGAGAGGTAGTGCTCGAGCATGGCGGGGAAGAGCGGGAAGATGACGCTGAACCCGACCATGTCCAGGAACACGGTCAGGAAGACGACTCCTACGATCGAGCGGCGTTTTTCGGTGGCCATGGGCGTAGTGTGACGCGCACGGAAGGGATGCCAAGGGCTATCCTCCCTCCTTGTGAGGCCGCGCTTCCGCCCCCGTATCCGCTCCCTTCCCCCGGCGACCACCACCGCCGACCTGCTCGCCGCATGGCGTGACCTGCCGGGGCTGGTCGCCCTCGACGGAACCCACGGCGGAGCTTGGAGCCTGGTCGGCGTGCGGCCCCTGGCGGGGCTCGCGCTGCCGAGGGATCTGGTGGAACTGCGCCGCCTGGTGCGCGGCCTCGCCTGCGAGGGGATAGCAGAGGTGCCCGGCCCCTTCGCCGGCGGCTTCATCGGCGCCCTGGCCTACGACCTGGGTGTCCCAGGTGAGGCCCAGTCCCTGCCGCGCGGTCCCTGGGATTGGCCGCCGATCGTCGGAGGGCTCTACGTCGACTTCGCGCTGCTCGACCATCGCCGCGGCCGCTCTTGGCTCGTCCTCGGCGAGGAGCCCGGCGACGATCGAGCCCCCCTCGACGCGCGCGCTCGGGAACTGACCGAACTCCTGGACGGCTCCCACACGGGAGCGGAGGTGAGTTCGCGCGGACCTCTGCGGCGCACGGTGAGCTCCGCGGAGCATGAGCGGCGGGTCGAGATGGCGCGTCGTCTCATCGCGGCGGGGGAGCTCTACCAGGTCAATCTGGCGCAGACCTTCCTCTGCACCGTGGGGGGCCACCCGGTCGATCTCTACGCGCGTCTCGGCCATGCCAATCCCGGTGCGCACCACGCCTATCTCTCCTTCGATGGGGGGGCGATCCTATGCACCTCGCCCGAAGAGCTCCTGCGCTGCGAGGGGGGGCGCGTCTCGACCTCTCCGATCAAGGGCACGGCGCCCCGCGCCCCGGACGCGGCGGCGGATGAGCTCGCGGTGGCCGCCCTGCGAGCCGACCCCAAGGAGCGGGCCGAGCTGGCGATGATCGTCGACCTGGCCCGCAACGACCTGGCGCGGGTCTGCCGTCCCGGTTCGGTTCGCGCCCAGGCGACCCCGCGCGTGGAGAGCTTTCGCGCCCTGCACCACCTGGTGGCGACGGTGAGCGGAGAACTGCGGGAGGGACTCGACGGAGGCGATGCCCTGGCCGCGCTCTTCCCGGGAGCCTCGATCACCGGGGCCCCCAAGCTGCGCGCCATGGAGGCGATCGCCGACCTCGAGGAGGAGGGGCGCGGCTTCTTCACCGGCTCCGCCGGCTTCCTGGATACCCGGGGCCATGCGGCCTGGAACATCCTCATCCGCACCCTCTTCTGGCGCCCGACCCCCGCTGGAGGTGAGCTGCGTCTCCCCGTTGGCGGCGGGATCACCTGGCGTTCCAGGCCCGCCGCGGAGGAGTTCGAGACGCGCCTCAAGGGGGCCGCCCTGGCGGCTGCCCTCGCCGGAGAGGGGGGAGCCGTCGAGGCCCTGGGGATTCCCCTCTCGGGGCCGGAGCACGCTTGGGGTGTGCGTTAGCGCACACCGAGGTTGGTCTCGGGTTCGGAATGGCGGAAGAGGGCTTGGGAGAGGGCCCCCTGGGGACGATCCAAGGGGTTGGGCAGGGGACTTGCTACCCTCGTCCCACCTCGGTACTCCGAGGGGCCGTCCCATGCTGGAGGAATCCCCATGCTGAATCTACTGCTCCTGACCCTGGGCAGTGCCCTTCCGGGGGCCACCCCGAACCTCGCCCCACCGCTCACC
>JALWOP010000430.1 GCA_027083445.1 Planctomycetota bacterium
CGGCCCAACTCCAGGCCCAGACGGCGGCGCGAAGCACGCCGCCGTCTGGGCCTGGAGTTGGGCCGTCCTCTGCTTCTCGTCCTGGGTGGAAGCCAGGGAGCGGGAGCCCTGAACACCTTCATCTCCCGTCACCTGACCCTGCTGCTCGGATCGGGGCTCGGCATCCTGCATCAGGTGGGTCCAGGACGATTGGAGGAAGCCGGGAGTGCCGCCAGCGGCTACCGGGGGGTCGAGTACCTCCACGATGTACCCACGGCCCTCGAAGCCGCCAGCTTGGTGCTCTGCCGTGGGGGAGCTTCCACCCTGGCGGAGGTTGCCGCCATGCGTGTTCCCGCGTGGGTCGTGCCCTACCCACACCACAGCGATGCCCATCAGGTACGCAACGCCGAGTTCCTGGGCCGGGGCGTCCGCATCGTCCCCGAGCAGGAACTTGGAACGGGGCTCGCAAGGGAGCTAGCCCAGTATCTCGGTCCCGAGGGGCATGCGAGTCGGGTCCGAATGCGCGCCGCCCTCGGGCGCAGCGCGCCCCGGGATTCGGCCCGCCGTCTTGCAAACGAACTCGGTCAGTTGATCGGGACGCCCGTGAAGGTTTAGAGCTTTGGGCGGTGGTGAAGCTCGCGCACGCACCTCCGCGCGTCCTTTCCGGGTCGGATGCCGTCCCGGGTGTCCACCAGACTCGTGCGTCAGGCGTGCGCGAGCTTCGTTTACGGATCGAACGCGGATCGCAGGGACCTGCTTCGATTCGCCCACTCGGGAGGGGGCGTACGCCGGCGGGTCACACCTCTCTCGACTGCCGGACAGGGCTTGGGGAGGCGGGGGAGAATCGGTGAGTGTGGGCAGCGAGGGGAGATCTGCGAGGAACGTTCACCCCTCTTCTTCAGATGGGGGGCTCCCGGGCAGGAGAAAACCTCGAAATCTAGTCGAATTCGGCCTGAACCGTTCCGCCGGCGGGAACCGCGACCTGTCCCACCAGGGTTCCGTCTCGCAGATCGTAGAGGTCGTCATCCAGGCGCAGGTCGATGGTCGTGGCCGGGACCAGGGGGAAGTGGACGAGACCATCCTCGACCGGCAGGATGCAGAGGAAGAGCCCGTAGGAGCCTTCGGCGATAGCGACCAGGTCTTCATCGAGCGAGGTCTTCACCTCGACCGCACCCGTGTCGAGGGCGATTTCGACCGTGGTGTCCTGAGCTACCGAGAGGGCGTAGAAGATCCCCTCCTGGTTCGGTAGGGGGTGCATGAGTCGCAGGAGGTAATTGCCGCTTCCGTCACCGGCGACCTCGAAGTGTCCATCCTCGATGGGCACGACTCCCCCCGGGCGCAGGACGGTCTTGCCCTCGGTCTGGGGGATCAGCATCGCTTCCCAACCCTCGGCAGGCTCACCGTCGAGCAGCAGGGTGCCGCTGACGTGTACCTGCGCTTCGGTCGCACTGGCTGCGAGAGAGTTCTCCCGGGTCGGCCGCGAGGGTGATGACGGGGTGAAGCGGGGGAAGAACGGGCCCCGGCCGAAGTCGGTCACCCTGCTCCTCGTGACCGCGTGGCCCCTGAAGAGGCCGGGGTTCGCAGGGGGAGCCGAGATGTCCGCCGGAGAAGTGAGAGGCAGATCCCGAGTAAGACCCGGCAGTGGGCGTGGCCCCTGAAGAGGCCACGAGGTGTTTGCAGCGGCAAGGCTGAAGACGCCGAGGATGACGGCGGCGAGTGCACCCAGGCGTGACACGACGGCGCTGGAGAAGGGATTCGCGCAGCAGCGGGCCAAGCGGTGCTGGAATTTATGGAGTGCCGGCGCGAGGAAGGTGAACAGGGAAGAACGCTTCGCACGCCGCTCTAAGATCACACGCAAAGACTGTACGGCGCGCTCGACACGGTAGGCCGCCGACTGCCTCGTCATGCCCAAGCGCTCGGCGATCTGGCTATAGGTCAGGCCTTCGTGACAGCGCCACAGGATGAGCTCCCGCTCGGTTTGACCGAGCAACTCGAGCGCCTCATAGAGGAGGATCCGGTTGTCGGTCTCTGCCGCTTGCAAGTAGGGGTCGGAGTCGTCGAGCAGAGAGTCTTCCACACCGGTCAGGGAGATGTCCCGTCGCCGACTCCAACTCCGTGCCGCGAGCTTGCGAGCGGTCGCGGTCAGCCAGGAGCGCAGTTCACGTGGTTGCAGGGGACGGCGGAGGGTCGCCAGCCAAGCATCCTGACTGAGGTCCCGAGCCTGCTCCTCATCGCGTACGAGTCGGCGAGCGAGGCCGAGGAGCCAGGCATTGTCCGCTTGCAACCGGGCTGCGGATTCGTCCTCCGCGCAGCGTTCGTCGCAGGAAGGGATGGATTCGACGACTCCCGGGTCGCTGGTGGGTTGCTCGAACAGATCGGTCATGACGTAGGGAGCACTTCCTATTGGTCTGCGGAGCAGGTCAGTGTGATTCGGAAGCGGGCACAGGCTTCGGCCGGGTCGCAATAGAAATCGACCACCTTGCTTTGCCCGGCATTCAGGTCGGCACTACCCGTGAAGGTCGCGTCGGGCTCGGAAGCACAGCCGGTGCGGTGCACGGTCCAGGAGAAGTGGCAGGTCGTCCCCGAGCAATTCGTCGAAACGATGGCACTGAAGGTGCATCCGCGGCAAGTCGTTCGACAACTGGACTGGACGGGAAGGTACTCGGTGCTGTAGGTCGCCTGGCAGGTCATTTGGGAGTCGTGAGGTGAGCTAGGGAGAGCGAGGCTCCAGCCATGGGACGGCAGACGAGGGGCCGGGATCAAGCTCGATCTTCCCCTTCTTGTTTCTTCGGATTTCTCTCTGCGCCGTGGCGGGGACGGGCTCATTCGGGAGAAGGTTCGCGGTCGAAGCTTGGATCGGCTGCTGCCGTGCGCTCCAATGGGAACGTGAGTCCTGCCATCCCGCCCCGTTCCTCTCCCACCGACCTTCCCCTGCGCCTGCATCTGGTCGGCGTTGGCGGAGCGGGTCTGTCGGGGGCTGCCCGTCTCCTTCTGGCCCGAGGCCACCGGCTGAGCGGCCACGATCGGGAGGCTTCGCCGTTCAGCGACTCCCTGGAGGAGTTGGGACTCCCCGTGACCCTGGGCCCCAGCCGTGCCGAGGCGCTGCCCGCCGGTACGCAGGCACTGGTGCGGTCCGCGGCCGTTCCCCTCGATGACCCCCAGGTCGTCCGAGCCCGGGAGCAGGGGCTGCCGATCCTGAAATACGCCGAACTCTTGCCCCTGCTGACCCCCCGTGGACGCACCCTCGGGGTGGCCGGCACCCACGGCAAGACGACGACCAGTTGGCTGCTCTACCACGCTTTGCGCGGCATCGAGGGACCCCGCCCGGGAGCCCTGGTGGGGGGGCTCGAGCGCAGCCTCGGAACCAACGCCCTCGATGCCGCCGAGGGTGGATGGTTCGCGGTGGAGGCCTGCGAGTACGACCGCTCTTTCCTGCGCTTGAAGCCGGCGGGGGGCATCATCACCAACCTCGAGCCGGACCACCTCGACTACTACAAGAGCTTCGAGAACCTCCGGGCGGCCTTCGCCCGCTTCGCCGACCGGATCGATGGGCGGGGACTACTCATACTCGGTGAAGGGGTCGGGGACCTCGTCGAGACCAGCGCGCGCTGTGAGGTATGGCGACTGGGGCGGGAGCTGCGCATCGACCTGCTCGGCGAGCGTCGCGGGCACTTTGGCTTCCGCCTGCGCGGCCCGGGTTGGGCTACGCCCCCCATCGCCCTGGGCCTGCCGGGTCGCTTCAACGTCGACAACGCCGCCCTGGCCCTGGGGCTCGCCATCGGGCTGGCCGGGCGAGAGTTGGCCGGGGATCTGGGGGCGGCTGCCGCCTGCGCTGCCACCACCCTGGGTGAGTATCGGGGGGCCGTGCGGCGCTTCGAACCCTGGGGCGAGGTAGGGGATGTCGCGGTCGTTCACGACTACGCCCACCATCCGACGGAGGTGCGTGCCACCCTCGAGGCCGCGCGGCGAGTCTATCCTGGAAGCGAGTTGCACGTGCTTTTCCAGCCCCACCAGTACAGCCGTACCGCACGTTTTCTGGCTGAGTTCGTCGAGAGTCTGCGAGGCGCGGACCGCGTGGTCGTGGCGGATGTCTACGGAGCGCGCAACCACATCGACGAGGTGACCGCCGACGCCCACGATCTCGCTCAGCGCGTGCGCCGCGCCGGCGTCGCGGCCGAGCCGGGTGGCGATCTCGCCTCCTCGACCAGGGCCCTGGTCGAGGGATTACCGAGTCGGCGACCCTTGCTCTGCCTCATTCTGGGCGCCGGTGACATCGACGGCATTCGCGATGACCTCCTCGATCGATTGGCCCTGCGCCGCCCTGCCACACGCTGAGCTCGCCGCGCGCACCACGATGCACGTGGGGGGAGCGGTCGAGTGGCTCCTCGAGCCGGCGACTCCCGCTGAACTGGAACAGGCCTGGCGCTGCGTCCACGAGCACGGGCTCACCGCTCGTGTTCTCGGAGGGGGCGCCAACGTCATCATCGATGATGGTCTTCTGGAGGGCGTGGTCCTCTCGACCGCGCGCATGCGCAGGCTTTTTCGACCCCGGGCCGCCGCTGGGGAGGTTGGAGCGGGGGAGGGCGGCTCCCTCGAACTCGATGCGGCGGCAAGTGAGCCGGCGCTTCCCGATCCGGCCGAGGATCCTCGCCTGGTCGCCTGGGCGGGGTGCACCCTACCCGCCCTCCTCCGCGCCGCACGGGACCTGGGCTACGGCGGACTCGAGGGCCTGGTCGGCGTTCCGGGCCAGGTCGGAGGTGCCCTGGCGATGAACGCGGGCGGGCGCTGGGGTGCGATCTGGGACGTGGTGGAACGGGTGCGCGTGCTCGAACCGGGTGGAGAGGCACGCGAACTGGCCCGAGAGGAGTGCGAACCGCGCTATCGGGATGGGGCCCTGGGGGAGCGCATCGTCATCGGCGCGGTGCTGCGCTTCGAGCCCGGGCCCCGCTCGGAGATCGAGGCGCGCATGCGCGAGTACCTGCACGCCAAGAACGCCGTGCAGCCCGTGAGCCAATGGTCGGCGGGGTGCATCTTCAAGAACCCCGATCCGGAGCTTTCGGGGGGCCGTTCGGCGGGGCGCTTGGTCGAGGAGTGCGGCGGAAAGGGGCTCACCCGAGGGGATGCCATCGTCAGTCCCCTGCACGGCAACTTCATCGTCAACCGCGGACGAGCCAGCGCGGCGGACGTCTTCGGCCTGATGGATGAGCTGCGCGAACGCGTTCTCCAAGAGACCGGCGTGCTCCTCGAGTTCGAGGTCAAGCGCTGGCGCAGGAGTTCCTGAGGCGCACGGCCTTGGAACGGCAGCAGGGTCCTAGAAGGGCAGACTGAGCCAGTCCGGGCCGTAGGAGAGGATGCCGCCGGTATGGCCGGTCAATCCGACGATGACTCCGAGGATGGCGAGCAGCGCGAGGCGCCAGCGGGGTCTTTTCAGGCTGCCCCAGAGGACGAGGAGCGAGCCCAAAGCCACGCTGATTCCGAGCCAGCGGTGCAGCTCCAAGTCCGAACCGTGGCGGCCGGAGTAGGAGGCCAGGATGAGGCCGAGGAGCGCGGAGGGCAGGGCGGAGAGCACACCGAGCACGAGGCAGTAGAGCGAGGCGCTCTCCAGTTCGATGCGTCCGGAGAAGCGCGCCAAGAGTTCGGCGAGGAAGGCCGCCAGGAGGAGGGCGATGGGAAAGTGAACGATGATGGGGTGGTGGTGGCCGATCCAGCGCAGGATGCGGCTCCACCCGGCTACATGTTTGGCGCCATCCTGTTCGCTTCCGCCCGGGGTGGCGGCCGTGCCCGCCTCGGAATGCGGTGCGGCCGCGGCTCGTTCCGGGGGAGGAGCCCCCGCCGCGATCCACTCGGAGACGAGCGCACGCTCGGCCTCGGTCAGCGGGGGCTGATCCGAGTCCTCGGGGGGCATCTCTTCGAAATCGATCACCGCATAGAGGTCGGAATCCTCCACCGAGCCGGGAACGACCAGTTCAGGGTCGGCGGCGGTGGCGATCAGGTCGGTGGCATCGGGCCAGGCCCGCTGCGCCTTGCGCACCTTGCTGCCCTCTCCGTGGCAGACCGAACAACGGCTCTCGAAGAGGGCAGCGACCCGGCCGCCGAGGTCGGTCTGGGATTCGGGGGGAGGGTTTTCCTGGTCGATGGCGGGTGCGGGCAGGGCCGGGGTGATCCCGGCTCGTGCCACCGGTACCGAGAGGAAGGCAAGCAGGATGAAGAGGGTGGATCGAAACATGATCGCTCGGTCTTGGGCTCGGGACGCGCATGCATCCCCTTGGCAGCCTCGGTTCGATTCGAGGCGCGGCTGGGATCGTGACGTTCGAGTCGCGGGAAGCTACCCGAGCGGGGAATCTGGCCCAGCCCCTCTTGGGCGGGGTACTCGCAGCGGCTACCCTCCCCCCTCGGCCCTCCTCGCGGGGAGGACGGCGACCGCGGGCGTCCCAGGTCGGGGCGCCGCGGGAAGTGGCCCCGCACCCAACGAAAGCGAGCCCGTCATGGCCGACGAGCAAGTGGCCGAGCAGGTCGCCCGGCCCCCCGTTTCGACCCTGAGGCATTCGGTGGCCCACCTGATGGCCTCCGCGGTCCGCAAGCTCTTCCCCGAAGTGCGCTTCGGCTTCGGACCGAGCATCGAACACGGCTTCTACTACGACTTCGACATCGAGGAGCCGCTGACCGACAAGGACCTGCGGCGTATCGAGAAGGAGATGCGCCGGATCGCCAAGCGCTCCCCACGCATCGAACGGGAAGTGCTCAGTCGCGACGAAGCGCGAAGGCGCCTCGAGGAGTGGGGGCAGAGCTACAAGGTCGAAGCCCTCGACCTGATCCCCGAGGATGAGGCGATCACCTTCTACTTCCACGGCGAGGGCGACGATCGTTGGGGGGATCTGTGCGAGGGACCGCACATCGAGGGTTTCGATCAACCCTTCGCCTTCAAGCTGCAAAGCGTCGCCGGCGCCTATTGGCGTGGGAGTGAGAAGAACCCGATGATGCAGCGCATCTACGGGACCGCCTTCTGGGACGAGAAGGAGCTGGAGGATCACCTGGCTTGGCTCGAGGAGGTCAAGCTGCGCGACCACCGACGGCTCGGCGAGGATCTCGACCTCTTCAGCACCCACGCCGAAGCCGGAGCCGGTTTCGTCTTCTGGCACCCCAACCTCGGAGCGGTGCGCCGGGCGATCGAGGACTATTGGTGGGAAATCCACCAGCGCGACGGTTACCAGCCGGTCTACACGCCGCACGTGGCTCGCGAGACCCTCTTCGCGGTCTCCGGCCACCTGGAGAACTACGGCGAGATGATGTACGCGCCCATGGCCCTCGACGAGCTGCCCTATCGGGTCAAGCCGATGAACTGCCCTGGGCATGTCCTGATCTACAAGAATCGTTCGCGCTCCTACCGTGAGCTGCCGATGCGCTGGGCGGAACTCGGCACGGTCTACCGCTACGAGCGGTCGGGGGTCGTCCACGGCATGATGCGGGTACGCGGTTTCACCCAGGACGATGCGCACATCTTCTGCACCGCCGATCAACTCGCCGCGGAGATTGCCGGCGTCTGCCGCCTGGTCGATGCGGTGATGAGCACCTTCGGTTTCGAGGTCACCGCCTACCTGGCGACCCGTCCCGAGGAGAAGACCATCGGCGACGACGCCATCTGGGAGCGGGCCACCGCCGCTCTCCAGGAGGCTGCGGATTCGATCGGTCTCACCCTCGAGCCGGACCCCGGCGGGGGTGCCTTCTACGGCCCGAAGATCGACTACAAAATCAAGGACGCCCTGGGGCGCGAATGGCAGAACAGCACCATCCAGTGCGACTTCAACCTGCCCGAGCGCTTCGACCTCACCTACGCTGCTCCCGACGGCAGTCTCCAGCGTCCGATCATGGTGCACCGCGCCATTCTGGGCTCGATGGAGCGCTTCGTCGGTGTGCTGATCGAGCACTTCGGCGGCAAGTTTCCCCTCTGGTGCGCCCCGACCCAGGTGGCGCTGATTCCGATCCGCGAGGAGCAGGCCGAGACCTGCGCCAAGCTGGCTGAACGCCTGCGCGACGATCTCTTCCGGGTCGAGGCGATGCTCGATCCCGGTCACATGAACAAGAAGATCAAGCTCGCCCAGCGGGCTCAAATCCCCTTCATGTTGATCGTGGGGGAACGCGAGGCGGCCGAGGGTACGGTGGCGGTTCGACGGCGCGGGACCCGTGAGCAGGAGGTACTCCCCTTCGAGGCGTTCCTGGATCTGGTCCGGCGCCTGCGCCGGGAGCGATCGCTCGAGTTGCGCTGAAGCCGGCACCCGTCGGGGCGGAGAGCGGCACCTGCGTGGTTCCCGCCTCCGCCCTCGCTTCAGCGGCCGCGGCCTTCGAGACGCGCCTCCTCCTCGAAGAGGTGGCGGATGCGCACCACCTCCTCGGCGGAGAAGTGCACGCGCCAGCGTAGGGACTCCTCCCAGGGAGCCCCTTCCCGGGTCGCATCGCGTAGTTCGACCGTGGCGCCGCCATCCGGCAGCGGCGTGACCCTTCCCAGGGGCAGCCGCGCCCAGCTCCGGAAGGCGCGGCTCGCCTCCAGGGCGAGGGCCGTGCGTACGAGCGGGTGGTCGGGCTCCTGCTCGGGGATACGCTGCTCGAGTGCTTCCCCCCACCGGATGCGCAGCTCGACGACCCTCTTCTCCCGGCGTAGCCACCCGTGCCAGGTCAGGGGCCGCCCCAGGGTGGGGAGCAGGCCCACCAACTGCGTCTCGCCACCCTCTCGCGCCAGGTAGGCCTGGACGCGATCGAGGGCGTCGGCCCTCCCGGCGAGGCAGAGACAGATGTAGAGCAGCACGCCGGCTGCCGTACGCGCGAGGATGCGTCCCCGGCGACGGCGGCCGATCCCCGCTGCCCGCAGCCAGGCGAGCAGGAGGCAGGCCAGTGGGAAGATCCAGCGCAGGCTGGTGGGGGTGGCCGGGTCGTCGAGCAGCAGACCCCAGGCGAAAAGGGCTGCCAGGGTCAAAGCCAGGCTCCCCCCCACACTGCGCCGGCCGGCCAGCGCCGTCCCCCCCCCGAGGAGCAGCCACAGGTAGGGGTCGTAGGGATGCAGGAGGTCGGCGCGCATCCAGGCGGAGTCGAAGGGGGTCGCGGCCCGTGCTCCAGCGCTGCCGAGGAGGTCGAGGGGAACATGGGTCAACAGGCCCACGACCGTCGCCCGGGCGCAGGTGCCTGGTCGTCCCCCCGGCGCGAACATCGCCAAACGCCCGAAGAAGAGGCGCTCGATCCAGCCCAGGAAGGGGACCAGGGCGAGGGCTAGGAGCAGGGTGCCGGGGAGGGAGTGGGTGAAGGCCGCGTGCAGCTCGAACCAAGCGTCGCGCCCCGCGAGGGGCCAGAGGAGGAGATCGAGGTCAGGGGCCAGCGCTCCGACCACCAGAGCCGCGGCGGAGAGGGGCGAGCACCGCCCGAGGGAGGACTTGGCCAGGCAGGCCGCGAGGAGGGCGTGGGTGAGGGGGTCCACCGGGTCGGGGCTCCCGCTCTTGGGGAGCGTGCTTCAGCGCAGATCCAGTAGGCCCGGCTCCTCCGCGCTCGTCAAGCTCTCCGTGCGCGCCAAATAGTTCATCCCGCGGCAAAGGGGCGTCCGCCAGGAGAGGGGGGCGGAATCGGCGGCAAAGCCGAGCCCCGCCACCGCCGCGTCGCCCACCTCGGCGGCGGTCTCTCCATCCTCGAGCCAGCCGAGCAGGCTGCGGACGCCGTGGGGGTTTCCGAGGTAGCCCAGGCTGCGCACGATCGCCAGGTGCGTCTCCAGGTCATCGCTCTTCGCGTAGAGCTCGGCGAGGTCGTCGGCGACGCGGCCGTCGCCGAGCAGGCCCAGGCCGATGGCCGCCCGGGTCGCGACCAGGGGGCGCTCGTCCGCCCGACCGATCGCCTCGCGCAGGGTCGGGATCGCCTCTCGCTCACCGAGTAGACCCAGGGCCAGGCAGGCGTAGCTCGCTCCCGCGGGATCCTTGGCCCGCTCGACCGTCCTCTGGAGTTCGGCCAGGGATTCCTCGTCGCCGCGTAGCCCCAGAGCCAGGGCGTAGGCGCCGATCTCGTCCGCCTTCTTGGCCCGGCGCAGGGCGCCGCGCAGGGCGCTGTCCACCGCCCGATCGGGAGTCCGGCTCGCCTGACCGAGCTCGTGACCGAGAACCCCCAGGGCGAGACCCGCCCAGGGGCGCAGATCCCGCTTCCCGTTGGAGAGGCAGTGCAGGAGCGTGGCGCGAACATCGCCCAGGCCGGCGAAGGGGGCCTCCTCGGCCTCTCCCTGCCGTCCACCGACGGCGGCCAGCGCCATCAGGGCAAAGCGTTTCTCGAAGGGGCCCGCATGGCTCGCCGAGCGTCGGAGTGCCCAGCGGATCCAGCCATCCACCGGATCGCCGTCGGCATCCCCGAGGAGGCCGAGGGCGCAGACGATGCTCTGGCGCACCGGCGGAGGTTGGTGGGCATAGCGCTCGAGGCCTTCGATCAGAAAACCGGCCACTACCTCCTTGAGGGTTTCGGTCGCCCCCTCGGGCTTGGCGGCGACGAGCAGAGCCAGGGCGCGGGCCGTGTGGGCGCGCAGCAGGGGATCGAACTCTCGATCGGCGGTGAAGTAGCGCAGCAGGTAGGTCGTCTGGGCTTCGAGACAGGTCTCGGGTCCCTCGACCTTGCACTCGCCGCAGGTGCAAATCTCCGCGCTGGGATCCAGTTCGAGGGGCACGAGTCCCAAGGAGGTCATCGCCGCGACTCCGAGGTCGACGCTCGAGGTTGGGTCTTCGAGGATGTCGACCAGGGTGCGCACGATGCGGGAGCGGCGGGAGCGGTCGGTGCTGCGTGCTCCAAAGAGGCCCAAGCCGTAGATCGCCGAGGCCCGCAGGCCGGGTTCGATCGGCGCCCCGTGGAGCCTGCGACCTTCGGCGTCGTCCTTGGCCAGGTGAATCAGGGTTTCGTCGGTGCCAGGAGGAGCGAGGATGCCGAGGGCCACCGGTGCGACACGACCCATGCCGGCATTGGATTGGTCGGCGACCAGGAACCAGTTCAGGATGTAGGCGAAGCGCCCGCTGTTCTGCGTTCCACCGATCTTGGCGATCGCCAGGAGTGCGGAGCGCATGCGCGGGTTGGAGCCGCCCTCCTCGATCTGCTTCAAGAGCGCCGGCACGATGCGCGCGTCGACCAGCTTGCGGCTGACGCGGGAGCCACTGAAGAGGGCCTCCTCGCCGTCCCCGCCGGGAGTCGCGCTGGCCCCGGTGTGGATACGCCCGTAGGCGAGGAAGGGATCCTTGTTGAACTCCCACCAAAGCTGCCAGGCGCCCGGGTCGCTGACCGTTTCGTGGTCGTCGAGGGTGTAGGGGGTGGGGAGGCCGCCGGGACCG
>JALWOP010000431.1 GCA_027083445.1 Planctomycetota bacterium
GCCCGGTACTAGGAAGATACTAGGCTATGGAGGACCCCGGGTTTCCAAGGGATTACCACCAATCTCCGGCGGGCGCTATCTTTTTGGCTCCAAGCCCCTCCCTCCTTCTGCGCAGGCGGGCTGGGGGCCCTCTCCCGGCCGACTCAGGGAGCCGCTGCAAGGCCCCCGGCGTGGCACACTGGGCCGGTGGAGACGCGGGAGCAGGTGCTCGAGATGGCCCGGGAGGCCGGATTCGACCTGGTCGGCCTGGCCCCCCTGGCCCGGCCCAGGGCCGGGACGCGCTTCGAGGGCTGGCTCGAAGCGGGACGGCACGCCGACATGGGGTGGCTGGCACGGAACCGCCCGCGCATCCTCGACCCGCGCAGCCTCCTGCCGGGGGGCAAGACGATCCTCTGTGTGGGGCTGGGCCACTCCCGGGCCGCCGTGGAGCTGCCGGGGGGCGGCCGGGTCGCCCGCTACGCGGCGGGTCGGGACTACCACAACCTCGTCGGCTCCCGCCTGCGTCGCCTCGCCCGGCGGCTGGAAGCGGAGGGTCTCATCAAGAGCCATAGGCGGGTGGTCGATGCCGGTCCCCTGCTCGAACGCTCCCACGCCGCCGAGGCGGGGCTGGGCTTCGAGTCCAAGGCCGCCAACCTGCTGCACCCCGCCTTCGGGCCCTGGTTTTTTCTGGGGGAGCTGCTCCTCGACGTGGAGCTCGCCCCCACGGCTGCGCCGGGCCGGGTCGCCGCCGCCTCCTGCGGGAGCTGCCGGGCCTGCATCGATGCCTGTCCCACCGGGGCGATCGAATCCCCCGGCGTGGTCGATTCCAGGCGCTGCATCAGCTACCAGACGATCGAGAACCGCGGGGTGATCCCCCGGGAGCTGCGCGGGGAGATCGGCGAGTGGGCCTTTGGCTGTGACATCTGCTCGGAGGTCTGCCCCTGGGGCCGCCGCGCCCCGAACCTGGCCGAGCGCTTCGGGATCCACCCGGAGGTGGAGAGCGACCCGGTCTCCTGGATCGAGACCGGAGCCGAGGAGCTCGCTGCCCGCCGGGTCGGTTCGCCCCTCCAGCGTGCCCGCCGGGAGGGCCTGGCCCGCAACGCGGCGATCGTTCTGGGCAACCGGCCCCGGGAGGAGGGGCTGCGTGCCCTCCTGCACGCGGTGGAGGGGGAGGAGTCGGCGATGGTGCGACGGCATGCGGTCTGGGCCCTGGCTCGGGGGTATGGCGAGGAGCGCCGGGCACGGGTCGCCCTGGGACGTGCCGAGCGGGATCCCGACCCCGCCGTCGCTGCCGAGGCCCGCGCCTCGACCTAGCACCTCTTCAACGGGCCGCCAGGGGGCGGAGGGTGTCGATCCAGCGCAACATTGCGCCCGGACGCTGTTGAAATCCCTCGACACCGGGCCTAATAGGCAGGTTTTCCCCGGGACACACCACGCCGCAAACCCATGCATAGCCATACTTTGCGGCATTCAGCGGAACACTCGAAGGCTTTGAGCCATCCTAACGGCGCCCCATCCGATGGGCACCTCGAGCCCTGCGGAAACCCCTCTGGGTGTCGTCTTTCCACAACACCCGCCGCGATTCCCTCCGCTCCCAAGTCGGGGCATAGGCACGTCGTAAGTGCCTGCTCTCCAACAAGTAACGACTTTTCCAGCCCTGCCGAGCCGCACTTGGCACCCCTGCTGCTACCGAGGGGGTGACCGCGGCGCGAGCCGCCCCACCCACCGGAGAACGATGCGAATGGACAACCTCGACTACTACCAGGACAAGAAGTGGTGCCCCGCCTGCGAGGACTACGTCAACTACCTGATGAGTATCGAGCACTCCTTCTGCGTCTGCTGCGGTGGCGAGGTGCGCCTCTTCAGCAAGGAGGACTGGGAGACCTTCCAGGAGGGTCTCAAGGCGCGCCGTCCCAAGGGTGGACGACCCCGCAAGAAGGCGACCGGCGACAGCAAGCGCGAGTCCGCCTGATCCCATTCGAACATGACGCGACGACGCTCTCCCGCGTCCCCACACCGCTCTCCCATTCGGTCGGATCCCCGACCCCTTCGCTTCGGCGGCCCGGCGTGATTCTCTCCCACGTCGGGCCGCACCTCTCGCCGGGCTCCTTCGCTCGGGTGTTTCCTTCAGCGACCCCGCTGGAGTCGAATCAGCCGCCGTCGCAGGGAGTCGGCCTCCCCATCCCGGCCGAGGGCGGTGACCAGGCGCAGCTTTTCCCGCAGGAGCGAGGGATCGAGGGGGTCTTGGTGTAGCCGCCGTTCGACCTCCGCCAGGGCGTGGGTGAGTCGATCGAGCCGCTGGAAGCGCTCCTGTTCCTCGCGGGCCTCCTCCTCTCGGCCGGCGTCGAGTAGGGCCTGGCTGGCGAGGTAGTGGAGCGCTGGATCGAAGGGGGCCAGTTCACGGGCGCGGGCGACCAGGGCGAGCACCTTTTCTGGATTCGCGCCCCCTTCCCAGGCGAGGCGTGCGCGCCAGTAGCTTGCGCGGGGATGATCCGGCTCCTGTTCGAGCACCGCTTCCAGCTCCTGCCGGGCGGTGTCGTCCAGGCCGAGGCGCCAGGCGGCGAGGGCGTCTCCGAGGAGGGCTTCGACGTCATCGGGGGCAGCCTCGAGCACGCGCTGGTAGTGGTCGCGGGCGGCGGCGTACTCGCCGAGTTCGTAGAGGGCGTGTCCCAGGATGCGGGTGCGTCCCACCCACTCCGGGGCTTGGACGAGGAAGCGCTCCAGGGCCTCACGCGCCTCTTGGATGCGGCGCAAGCGGAAGTCGACCACGGCCAGGAGGTGCAGTCCGGCGGGAAAGTCGGGGTAGCGCCCGAGCAGGAGTTCCAGGTGGGCGAGGGCCAGGGCGGGGTCGTCCCCCTGGTAGGCGTCGAGGGCGGCGCCGTAGTGTTCTTTCAGGGGGG
>JALWOP010000432.1 GCA_027083445.1 Planctomycetota bacterium
CCCCTGCCCCGCGCCCTCCTGAAACGAAAGCACGGCGAGCGACCAAGCAAGGAGGGGCAGAAGACCGAGGGTGAGAGCCAGAAGGGTGGCTCGCGCGGAGAGGAGCCTCTCTTCCCCGCGCCAGGCGAGGGCCGCCCAGAGAGCGAGGAAAAAGATCAGCGCGGGGGGGCCCTTGACCAACAGACCGAGAGCCAGCCCCACGGCGGCCAGGGTGATCCGACGCCCGTTTCCGGGGAGAGCACCGAGCAACCCTGCACTGGAGAGGAGTACGGCGAAGACCAGCACCTGATCGGTCTCCGCCAGGACCGCCTTCTCAGCCGCCGCCGGCACGAGCATCCAGCCCAGTGCCGCCAGCCACCCGGCCCGGGGATGGTCGAGGCGGCGACCCAGGCCGAGTAGCAAGAGCGCCGTCCCCAGGGTCGCGGTGAAGGCGGGCAGACGAGCGAGCCAGGGGACGATCGAGCCGTGTAGGGCACCCAGTAGGGCGATCAACCAGGGGTAGAGGGGCGGTTTGGTCAGATAGGGCTCGCCGGCCAGGTGGGGAACGAGCCAGTTTCCATCCTGGAGCATCCCCCGAGCCAGCAGGACGCGGCGCCCCTCCTCCCCCATGTAGCCCGGCACGAACAGGCCGGGAGCGTGGAGCAGGAGCGCGAGGAGGCACAGGAGCAGGAGGGGATGTCCCGGAACGGTCCCCGTTCGATTGCATCCCGGCTCGCTCTGGTCGATCATGGCAGGAGCCTTCTACCCGATCCTCCGCCGAAGACCCAACGCCCACCTCGGATCCCGTGAACCCCAAGCTCTCCGTCGTCGCCCCCGCCTACAACGAGGTGGAGAACATCGCCGCCCTCGCCAAGGAGGTGCGCGAGGCCCTCGACGGCCGCTTCGAGTGGGAACTCATCCTCGTCGACGACGGCAGCAGCGACGGCACGGCGGATGCGATCCGGCGACTCGAGCGCAGTGATACGCACTTCCGCGGCGTCTTCCTGGTGCGCAACGCGGGGCAGAGCGCAGCCACCGAGGCGGGCCTGCGGGCCGCGCGGGGCGAGTTGATCGCCACCATCGACGCCGACTTGCAGAACGATCCGTCGGACCTGCCGAGGCTGGTCGAGGCCATCGAAGGCTATGACGCCGTGGTCGGCTACCGCGCCAAGCGCCGCGACACCTTCGTGCGTCGCGTGAGCTCGCGGCTGGCCAACTGGGTGCGCAACCGCATCAGCAAGGATTCGATCCGCGACACCGGCTGTTCGCTCAAGGTCTTCCGACGCGAGGCGATCCTCTCCTTGGCGCTGTTCGACGGTATGCATCGCTTCCTGCCGACCTTGCTGCGCTACCACGACTACACCGTAGCGGAGATCCCGGTCGGCCACCGCCCGCGGACGCGCGGCAAGAGCAAGTACGGGATCCGCAACCGCGCCTTGCGCGCCTTCCTCGATCTGCTCGCGGTCCGCTGGATGCGTTCGCGCATCCTGAAGTACCAGGTCAAGCCCGAGGTAGCCGGCGAGGTCGCTACCGAAGGTGAACCACCGACTTCACGCGGCGAGGGAGAGCGGCCAGCCCCGGGGCCCGGTGTCCCCATCGAACAGTGACGACCTGGCAGATTCTCGGCTGGGGGGGAAACGTCTGTTTCTTCGCGCGCATGCTGCTGCAGTGGCTGCGTTCCGAGAAGCATGGGCGCAGCGTGGTACCGCGCGGCTTTTGGCTCCTCTCCCTCGCCGGTGCGCTCCTGGTCGGCAGCTACGCCGTCCACCGTCACAACTGGATCCTGACCACCGGCTTCGCCGTCACCAGCCTGCTCTACCTGCGCAATCTGTGGCTGCAAGGGGGAAGGCGACCGATGCCCACCGCCGTGGTGACCCTCTTCGCCCTGGCTGCTGCTGCGGTACTGGTCTGGGCTGGTGCCAAGAAGAGCAACGAAAACCTGCCGCGTTTCATGACCGCCCTGGCGGCCTTCGGACAGGCGATCTGGAGCACGCGTTTCGTGCTCCAGTGGTGGCAGTCCGAGCGAGCGGGCCAGAGCCGGCTGAGCATGCTCTTTTGGTGGTGGAGCCTGACCGGCAACACGATCCTGCTCGCCTACGCTCTCGCCTTGGGAGACCCGGTCTTCATCGCAGGGTTCCTCTTGGGCCCGCTCGTACAGATTCGAAACCTGATCCTTCACCTGCGGGCGGGGTCTGAAGTAAAGGAGCCGACGGAACCCGACACTGCACCCGACACGGCAGCGACCTCGGGCTAGGCTGAAGGAGCCATGCGAGCTCTCCTTCTGCTGTCTCTCGTCACCCTTTCCGTCACGACTCGAGCCCAGGACCTGCGCATGCAGAAGGTGGTCACTCCCACCTGGCCCGGGGGCCTTTTGATCCAGGGCACGTCGGGTGTCTGTTGGGCCGACTTCAACGGAGATGGCTGGGTGGATTTCTTCGGGGGACGTTCGCGGCAACTCTGGCTCAACCGCGAGGGCAAGGACTGGTCGCTGCACGTCCTGCCCGACATCCCCATCATCTATCGCTATGGAGCCGTAGCCGGCGACTACAACAACGACGGTCTGCCGGACCTCGCCACTGAGCCGCGTAAGGTGACCCACGAGCGCATGAAGCTCTTGCGCAACGACGGGTCGGTGCAGTTCACCGAGGTGGGGAGTCAGCCGGGGATCATCGATCTGCAGCCCCACGGGGATGCGGAGACCAACACCTTCTGCGACGTCGACTTCGACGGCAATCTGGATCTGTTCGTTCCGACCTACGGTCCGGACATGGGCGGCCCGGGGAACTTCTTCCTGCACAATCAGGGGCCGACCGGGCCGGGTGGCGAGTACCGCTTCTTCGAGGTCTCGGCCGCTGTGGGGTTGGACGAGGTACCCGGTACCTCCCGTTGCGAGGGTGCCGATTGGAGCGATGTGGACCGGGATGGCGACCCCGATCTCTTCGTCGAGGGAACCCTCTTCCAGAACAACTCCTCTCCCGGGGCGCCCCTCTTCCATGATGTCAGCGACAGCATCGGCATCGAGGATCGTGATCGCCTCGACGAAGGTCTTTGTTTTCTGGACATGGACATGGACGGAGATGACGACATCTTCGTGCTCTACTGCACCCCGGTCGAGCCGCGCGTCTACGAGAACTATGGAGACGGCACCTTCATCCGCCGGCCCAAGACCTGGTTCGCCGCCAAGCCGGCGAGTTGCATCGACGTCAGCAACGTGGACTTCGACAACGACGGGGACATCGACCTGACCACGGACGAGTTGTTCCTCAAGAACGAGTTCATCGAGACCGGCAAGCGTCGCTGGAGTCTGGCAACCCACGATATCCCTCCCGGTGATCTGGACTACACCACCTTCGCCTGGGCCGACTGGAACAAGGATGGAGACCAGGATCTCTTGCTGGGGGTGTGGGGTCCTCCGGGGCACCTGTACGAGAACTCGCTCTACGACGAAACGACTCCTGCCGCCGAGCGACGCTATGTGCGCGTACGTGTAGTGCGGGACTCGCCTGACGTGCCTCGGGGTTTGGAAACCGAGTTTGGTGCGGCGGCTTCCATCATCCTGCACGACGAGGGGGGCAGTCTGCGGCGCCGTAAGACGATCACCAGTTCCGCCGGATACCTCAACCAAAACGAATACACGGCCCATTTCGGCTTGCCGCCGGCGCCTGGTGCCGGGGACGGCGGGGATTGGCTCTTCGACGTCTCGGTCGACTTCCCCTCGGATCCCGCGGTCGGAGTGCGGCGGGTGGATCGGACGGTGAACCCGATCCTGGGCGGCATCGAGCTCGCGACCTTGAAGGAGCGGGAAATCTGGGTCTACCGCAGTGGCCGGGTGCGTCTGGATGGGTGTCTCTACGAGCCGATCCCCGGTGCGGAGGCGGTGATGACGGCCACGACGGGTGGGCTGCTCCTCGCCTCCCCCAGCGCGGCTCTACCGGACCCAACGCCTGCCCCGGCGCCGGACTGGTGGGTCGGAATCGAGTTCGACACCTCCCTGGCCGGCTCCCCCCAGCGTTTGCGGGAGGTGATTCTCGACGGGGTGGTAGCGACTCCGGACCTTTGCAGCGGGAGTGGTGTACAGCTTGCCCTTTGGGACGTGACCAGTCCCTCCCAGCCCTTCGTGGCGGGCACGGCCCGTCTGCAGCGCTACGTGCGCAACCACCGTGGCCACTACCGAACGGATCTGACTCTGCTCCCGGGACGCATCTACCGTCTGATCGCGCGGGTGGATTCCTTGAGAGGAACGCCCGTGCAGGCCCCGGTGACCGACGGCGCCTTGACGACCCATGGCGGTCTCTCCTTCCAGGATGCGACGGCCTGTGATGCCGCCGAGGTTCTCGCGGCCACGGTCGATCCGACCCAGGTCTACCTTTCGGCCCGCTTCAGCCCGGACACGGGATCGACCTGGATCGATCTGGGTTACGCCCATGCTGGAGCCGGTGGTCCGGCCTCCCTCACGGGCAGCGGCAACCCGACATCGGGGGGTAGCTTGGGGCTGGGGCTTTCCCAGGCCCTGCCGCAAACCCTCACCGTCCTGGTCGCAAGCACCCATGCGGACTGCCGTCCCATGGCGGGGGGTGTCCTGATCCCCGCTCTCGACAGCTTGACTCCGATCGTGACGGATGCGAACGGAGCCTGGAGCCACACCTTCACCCTGCCCCCCACGCTCGACGCGGGCACGACCTTTTTCTTCCAGACCTGGTGGTCCGATGCCACCGCCCCCGGCGCCCGGGCCGCATCCAACGCCCTCTCGGTAACGGCGCCCTACTGATGTCGGTGGCTCAGGAGGCCAGAGGTGGGTCACAGGATGGTGTCTCGCGTCGCAACGCTCTTTCCGAGCGCCGCCTCCTTTGCCTCAGCATGGACAGCAAGTGAGGACTTGCACCCCAACGGTTGCTCCACCTTTGAGGTCGAATGGTTGGCATTCTGGGAATGATTGCCTGGCATGCTGCTGTGCTGCGTGGGTATTTCCCTTGTACCAAGACGAGCCTACGCCCCCATTTGAGGGAGTTCGGCATGGAGGGCCAAGAAACGGATTGCGTACTAGGATAGGGCAATGCGCTTCCTTGCCCCCCTTGCCGTCTTCCTGTTGACGCCGGCCCTCTACGCCCAGTGGAGTGACGACGCAGCCGTCAACACCGCCGTCGTCACACGCTCCGGGGACCAGGCGATCCCGAAATCCGCCGCCACTGCGGATGGTGGTCGCTGGGTGGCATGGTTCGACAACTCCGCCGGCAGCTATCAGGTCTATGCCCAGCGCTACGACAGCCAGGGTCAAGAGATGCTGGCCCCGGGAGGCATCCTGGTCAGTGGCAACCCGCAGTCCACCAGCCTCGTCGATTGGGACCTGATCGCGGCCGCCAACGGTGATGCGGTGATGGTGTTCACCGACACACGCAGCGGCGGAGACCTGGATGTCTACGCCTATCGCATCGCCTCCGACGGCAGCTTCCTGTGGGGGGCGAACGGCGTCACCCTCTCCACCAACGCCGACTTCGAAGCGGACCCGATGGCCGCCGAGGCGGCCAATGGGGATATCGTCGTGGTGTGGGACTTCTTCGGCGCCGCGCCGTCGATCCGCATGCAACGCTTGACGGCGGGTGGCTCACCATTGCTCGTCCCCGGCGGCAAGGTCATCGTGACCGAGAACGGTGCCGCTCCCGGATTCGCCCGCGTCATCCCCGGCAACGGCAACGGAGTCATCGTCTCCTGGATTCGGGATATCAGCTTCTTCACCAGCAACAAACACCTGCGCGCACAGGCCTTTGACGCCTCCGGCAACCCCACGTGGGCACAACCGACCGCCATCCACGATGCCTACAACCTGCCGAGCGCCTATAGCCCGCAGCTCCTGACCGACGGCAGCGGCGGCGCGGTACTTTGTTGGCACGCCAGCAATCCCGCCCGCAACTTCCTCTTCGATGCCTTCGTCCAGCATCTGGATGCCTCCGGGCTGGAACTCTTCCCCCATGGTGGGGTCGTACTGTCGAGCGCGATCGGCATGAATCATCTCGATCCGCAGGCCGCCTACAACCCAACCACGGGTGACATCATCGCCTTCTGGAGCGAAAAGGACGGCAACCAGAACCAGAGCGGCTGGTTCGCGCAGTCGGTCTCGGCGGCGGGCCTTCTCCAGTGGGGAACCAGCGGCGAGCAGATCCTGCCGGTGGATGGCGCCACCAAGTACCTCAGCTCCGTCGCGCCCTTGGCGGATGGCGCGGTGGGCGTGCTCGGTTGGGCGCCGGGTGGCGGCTTCGGCGCCGACAACATCATCGCCACCCGTGTGGATGCCGCCGGGACCCAGGTGTGGGGAGCCCCGGTCGACATCAAGACCACCCTCAGCAACCAATCCACCCGGCTCAGCCTCTCCATCGACAGCGACGACCGGGCCGTGGTCTTCTGGGAAGACGCTCGCAACGGCAGCGATGACATCTATGCCCAAGACCTCCTCGCCGACGGCTCCCTCGGCACCGACTACCTGCAGGTCGACGTGACCGACATCTCCCTCGCTGCCGGCGGCACCGCCACGCTCTCGTTCGACGCGGGCATGGCCCATGCCGGCGAGACCTACGTCGTTCTCGGCAGCAATACCGGCACCGTTCCCGGAATCGACGCCCGCGGCCTGCACCTCGATCTGAACGACGGCCGCTACTTTCGCCTCACCCTGACGAGCTCCAGCCACCCCCTCTTCAGCGCCTTCCGTGGCCAACTCGACAGCCAAGGCCGCGCCACCGCCCAAGTGATCTTCCCCGCCGGCACCCACCCCGCCCTCGCCGGCAATGTCCTGGGTCACGCCTGCGCCGTCCTCGACGCTGGTGGCCTGGGCCTTCTCGCCAGCGAGACCGAGAGCTTCACCCTGCTGCCCTGACTCGGGTGGCCCCGATCGGGTGACCCTGACTCGGGTGGCGATCAGCGCGTCGTGGCGGCAGCTCCGAGGGACGGCGCCAAGAAGAAGCGACCGATGGCGACTTCGAACTCGGAGCCATCTTCGCGCAGGAAGGTGTAGGAACCCTCCATGGTTCCCCAGGCCGTCTGCAAGGGGCAGGCGCTGGTGTATTCGAAAACCTCGCCGGGACCGAGGACCGGCTGGCAGCCGACCACGCCCTCGCCGTGCACCTCCTCACGGGCGTTGTTCGCGTCCAAGATGATCCAGTGGCGCGTCAGGAGATGCACCCGCTCTTCGCCCTGGTTCTCGATGCGGATGCGGTAGGCATAGAACCAGAGGCGATCCGGCTCGGACCGGTCGGGCAGATACTGGGCGGCCGCCTGGACACGGATGCCTTGGGTGCACTGGTCCGAGTTGGGGTTCGATTGGGTCGTTTGATCCACGGCGGGCTCCGGGTGTACGTCTTGGTCGAGCAGTCAGCCCCGGTAGGATAGGCTCCTCTCACCCCGCGCAACAGACGTGAACCTCTCCAGCCTCCTATTCCTGCTGCCCCTCGGCGCCTGCGCCGCCCGCCTGGGCTACCGGAGTGAGGCCCCCCTCGACCCCCAGGCCCGCTTTCGACGTTTCCTTGCGGAGGTGCAGCTCGCCTGGCTCGACCGCGACCCCGCCCTGCGGGAGCGCGCCGGCCTACCCCCCCGGGAAGACTGGCCCGAGACGACCGAACGCCTCGTCTCCATCGATGAGGCTCTGACCCGCTCGGAGCTCGAACGACTGCCGAGCTTCCCCAGGCGGGCGCTCTCCGCCGACTCCCGCCTGAGCGCCGACCTCTTCGCCTACGCCGCAGAACGTCGACTCGAACGCCTGCACTGGAGCGAGCTGCCCTATCTGGCCGTTCCCGGGAGCGATCCAGGAGCCATCCTGCGCGAACGCCTGCTCGAGGAGGCCCCCTGGGAGGGGGAAGCCGCAGCCGCCGACTGGATCGACCGCGCCAAGAGCGCCGCCCCCTGGCTGCAACGGATGAGTCGGCGCATGGAGGCGCGCCGCGACCGCGGACTGCTCGCCCCCGCAGGCGCCCTCACCCTCGTCGCCGCCGAAGCACGTGCGCTGGTGGGGCCCCAGGGAGCAACCGCATCCCCCCTGGAAACCGCTTTCCGCAATCGTCTCGACTCCCTGGAAGGACTCGAGCCCCAGACCCGAGACGACCTCGAGCGCCGAGGCCTGGCCGTCCTCCAAGAGGAACTGGAACCCGCCCTGGAACACTGGCTGTCCGTCGTCGAAACCCTGGCCAAGGAGTCTCCCGGCGACCAGGGTGTTTGGGCCCTCCAGGGTGGTGAGCCCTGGTATGCCTCGCGGCTCTTCGAGAACACGACCCTGCCCCTGAGCGCAAGGGCCCTGCACCAGGTCGGTCTCGACGAAACCGCACGCCTGCAGGACGAAGTGCGGGCAATCATGCAGCAACTCGACCATCCGGGCGACCTGGCGGGGTTCCTGCATTGGCTGCGCGACGATCCCGAGCTCCAAGTCGGTGCCGAGCTCTCCTCCCAGTCGCGAAGCGACGATCCGTGGGGCTCCCAGGTGGCGCTGCTCCTACCAAACCTGGATGCGGTCTATCCCCACGCTAGGGAAGGGCGCAGCTTCGGGCTGGATGAGATCCGGGACGATGCCAGAGCCAAGGCCCCAACACCCCTAGCAGCGCCCGATCCTTCGCAGCGCCCACGTCTACAGGCCACCGTCGCCGTCGCTCGAGCCCTCTTCGGACGCACCCTGCGAATGCGTGCTCAGGAGGACAATTCCCAACTCCCCGCCTTTCGGCGCACCCTCGATCTGCCGGCCTGGTCCGAAGGTTGGGATCTCTACGCCAGCGGCCTGCCCTTGGAGATGGGCATGGTCGAAGATCCCTACGCGAAACTCGGAATCCTGACCGAGGAACTCTGGGCTACGGGCCTTCTAGTCGTCGATACGGGAATCCACGGACTGCGCTGGAGCCCCGAGCAGGGGCGCACATGGCTCGAGGCCAATACCGGGGCGGAGAAGTCACGCATCGAAGCGGCCCTCGTTTGGGTCTCGACCCATCCGGGCCGGGCCTGCGCCGCCTCGATTGGATGCCTGCGACTACGCGAGATGCGCGCTCTGGCCCGTGAACGACTCGGAGAGGCCTTCGACCTGCCAGCTTTCCACCGGCTGATCCTCGCCGCAGGGCCCCTGACCCTGGGGATGCTCGAAGAGCGCGTCCTTGCCTGGGAGGGAGCATCCTGAAGCCGCGCCGATGGGCCCTGGCCGGCCTCTTCCTCCTGCCCTACCCCCTCTTCCTGTGGACGCGGGACCTGTGGGCCGATCCCCTGGTCGACTTCGGTCGGGAGGCCTACGCAGCCTGGCGCCTTTCGGCCGGCGACCGACTCTACAGGGACCTGGCCTGGTTCAACGGCCCCCTCTCGGCCTACTGGAACGCTCTTTGGATGCACCTTGGAGGGGTCTCCCTGGCGACCCTCACCCGGGTCAACCTGGCCCTGGTCCACGTCACCCTGGCGCTGATCCTGATCGTCGTGCGACGCTGGTCCACTCCCCTCGCCACCGCGGCGGCGGGAGGGGTCTTCGTCACCACCTTCGCCTTCGGCCAGTACACCACCAGCGGCAACTACAACTACATCGCCCCCTATTCCCATGAGCTGACCCACGGCCTGCTTCTGGCCCTGGGGATGCTCGCCGCCCTCGCGCAATTCGGACGGAGAGGAGCCCGCCTGTGGTCTGTCGTCGCTGGGATCGCCCTGGGGCTGGTCTTGTTGACCAAGGCCGAACTCTGGGTCGCCGCCGCCGGAGCGGCGGGAGTGCGATTGGCCCTGGCAGGCGATCGCCGCGCTGCTGCGCTCTTCGGCTTGGGAGCTGCCCTGCCCCCCCTCGCGGCATTCGGCTGCCTGATTCCGAGCCTGGGTGCGACGCAGGCCTGGCGGGCCGTGTTGGGGTCATGGGTCTACCTGGGAGAGAAATCTCCCACCCGGCTTGCTTTCTACAAGCACCTGCTCGGGATCGACACGCCGGGCCGAAACCTCCTGCTCGTGGGGCTTTGGGCCGGGGGAAGCGTAGCGAGCCTCTGGGCCATCGCTCGCTTGCTGCGCCGCCTCCCCCCGCTGCGAACCCGGCGGAAAGGTCCCTGCTTGGCCGCACTCGCGGCGGGCTTCGCGCTCATGGCGGGTTGTTCGTGGTTCCTGCACTGGAACGAACTCGCCCGGCCGTTACCCCTCTATGCGGCGTCCGTGGCTCTTCTCGCGGGCCTGCGCGCTCGGCGCACCCATAGTGGAGCCGCCGCGGACCAAGCAGCCTTCGCTCTCTTCGCCACCCTTCTCCTCCTGAAGGTCGCCCTGGCGGTGAGTTGGAGAGGCTACGGCTTCGTCCTCGCCCTGCCCTCCACCCTGTTGGTCGTCACGTGGTTGATCGACGCCTTCCCCCGTTGGAGCCACCGCTCCGGGGAAGCCCTGCTGCCCGCCCGCATGCTCGGCCTGGGCGTCGTACTCGCCTTCGTCGCCATCCGACTGGAGGCGAGCCACGGCCGCTTCGCTTCCCGCCCCGCAGCGATCGAGATGCACGGCGAGAGGATTCGCAGCGGGCCACGCGCCGAGGCCCTGCAGGCCGCCCTCCATGACCTCGATGCACGTCTCACCCCGCAAGGGACCCTCTTCGTCCTCCCCGAGGGAGTCATGCTCAACTTCCTCTTGCGGCGGCGTAATCCAACGCCCTATATCAATTTCATGCCCCCCGAACTGCTCTTCTGGGGGGAAGAGGCGGTCATCGAGGCCCTAGAGCACCACCCACCCGACGCGGTGGCCCTCGTCCACCGGGATACCCGTGCCGACTACGGCACCTCCTTCTTCGGAGACGAGGGCTTTGGCGAGCGGATCCTGACCTGGGTGCGAGCCCACTACCGCGTCGCCGCGCGCTTCGGCCGCCCCCCCCTACAGCAGGACTATGCCTTCGGGGTCGAGATCCTCGTCCCGCGCAGGGCTCCCTAGCGGAAGGCCGAAAGCCCGGTCAACGCCTGGCCCACGGCCAGGGTGTGGATGTCGTGGGTGCCCTCGTAGGTGTAGACCGACTCGAGGTTGCACAGGTGCCGGCCGGTCTGGTACTCGAGACTGACGCCGTTGGCACCCAACATATCGCGGCAGGTGCGCGCGATGTCCAAAGCGATGGCGACGTTGTTGCGCTTGGCCATCGAGATCTGCTGCGGCGTGCAACGGTCCTGGTCCTTGAGCCGTCCGAGACGCAGGGCGAGGAGCTGGGCCTTGGTGATTTCGGTCGCCATCTCCGCCAGCTTCTTCTGGGCAAGCTGGAACCCGGCCAGGGGCTTGTCGAAGACGATGCGCTCCTTGCTGTAGGCGAGAGCCTCGTCGAAGCAGGCCAGGGCGGCCCCCACCGCACCCCAGGCGATCCCAAAGCGGGCGGAGCTGAGACAGCTCAGGGGTGCGCGTAGCCCGCGGGCATGGGGAAGGCGCGCGGAGTCGGGCAGGCGCACATCCTCGAGGACGAGCTCTGAGGTAACCGAGGCGCGCAGACTCCACTTGTGCTTCTGCTCGGGAGCACTGAAACCAGGCGCATCGCCGGGAACGAGGAAGCCGGCAATGCCCTCCTCCGTGCGGGCCCAGACGACCGCGAGCGCGCAGCCGGTCCCATTGGTGATCCACATCTTGCGCCCGTTCAGGACCCACTCGTCCCCTTCACGGCGGGCGGTGGTCAGCATCCCCCCAGGATTCGATCCAAAGTCGGGCTCGGTCAGCCCGAAGCAACCGATCGCTTCACCCGATGCCAGCCGGGGCAACCAGGTGCGCTTCTGCTCCTCGGACCCAAAGGCGTGGATCGGGTACATGACCAGGGAACCCTGAACCGAGACGAAGCTGCGCAGGCCTGAATCCCCGCGCTCGAGCTCCTGACAAATCAGGCCGTAGCAGACGTTGCTCAGGCCGGCACCGCCGTACTCCTCGGGGATCGTCGGCCCGAAGACCCCGAGTTCCGCAAGCTCGGGGACGACCTCGGTGGGGAAGGTCGCCGCCTCGAAGTGGTCCATGCACAGGGGCAGGTAACGCTCGGAGGTCCAGGCTCGGACAGCGTCACGCACCATGCGCTCCTCTTCCGAGTATTCGTCCTCGAGGTCGAAGAAATCGAGTTGCTGGAAGACCATCGCTTGTCTGTTGGAGGTGGAGAGGCGCGGCGTGGGCCGCGGTCCGTACAGTCGGTCCGGGCCACCGAGATGGGGGAACCGCGTGGGAAGGCCCTCCTCCGGGCCGCCTCTTCGGCCTAGAGTTCGGACCTCGGGAAAAAGCTCGCCCGAGAAGGCGACCATTCTAGCGCCGCGCATGGCGCCGATCGCCCGCCCCAGGCAGAATCGGCCCGCATCCTCCCGGAGGTTCCACCTTGGCTCGATACACCGTCACCAGCGCCCTGCCCTACGCCAACGGCCCGATCCACTTCGGACATGTCGCCGGGGCCTACCTGCCTGCGGACATCTTCGTACGCACCCTACGGATGAAAGGCGAAGAGGTGCTCTTCGTATGCGGTACGGACGAACATGGCGTCGCGATCACCCTGCGCGCCGAGGAGCAGGGGCTCGCCTATGACGAGTATGTCGCTCGCTGGCGCCAAGAGCACCTGGAGACCTTTCGAAGCCTGGGAATCGAGTTCGACGTCTGGTCCGGCACGAGCGTCTGCCCCGACCACACCGCCACCGCCCAGGGGTTCTTCACCGAGCTCGATCATGGCGGCTACCTGATCCGCCGCGAGAGCGAGCAGCTCTACTGCACCCACGATGAGAAGTTCCTGGCCGACCGCTACGTCATGGGAACCTGCTACGTCTGCGGACATGAACAGGCTCGCGGTGACGAGTGCCCTAGCTGCGGAACCTGGATCCAGCCGCTGAAGCTGGGCTCCCCCAGGTGCAAGATCTGCTCCAACGAACCGGAGCGGCGTAAGACGACGCACTGGTATCTCGACCTCCCCAAGCTGCGCGACGAGTACATCGGAGAGTGGATCGAAGACCATCAATGGAAGCCCAACGTTTCGGCCTTCATCAAGAACATGCTCGCGGATGTGCCTGAGCGGGCCATCACGCGCGACATGGACTGGGGCGTGCCCCTTCCCGAGGGGGTGGAGGGACGCGAAGGCAAGGTGCTCTACGTCTGGTTCGACGCCCCCATCGGCTACATCTCGTTCACCAAGGAGCTCATGGCGCGGCGGGGCGAGGGGCCCGACGCATGGGAGAAGTGGTGGAAAGGCGACACACGCCTCGTCCATTTCATCGGCAAGGACAACATCCCCTTTCACTGCATGGTCTTCCCGGCGATGCTCTACGGAACCCACCAGGACTATGTGCTGCCCTGGGCCGTACCCGCCAATGAGTTCTACAACCTCGAAGAGGGCAAGTTCTCGACTTCGGAAGGCCGTACGATCGATCCCAAGACCTTCTTCGAGACCTATGACCGAGAGTCGGTGCGCTGGTACATCACCACGACACTACCCGAAACTGCGGATGCCGAGTTCAGCCTCTCGGGTCTGGTGACGACCCACAACGCCGACTTGGCGGGCAACATCGGCAATCTGGTGTCGCGGGTGCTGAAGTTCATCGCCAAGAACTACGACGGCCGCGTGCCGGACTTGTTCGAGGAGCACCGTGCAGAGATGGATGCGGAGATACTCGAGCACTGCGGCCTGATTGCGGATCCGGCTGAAGCGGTGCTCGCCTTCCAGTTCCGCAGCGCCGCGCGCATCGTGACCGCCAATGCTTCGGTCGCCAACCTCTTCATGCAGCGGCTCGAGCCCTGGTCCCTGCGCAAGACCGACCCCGAACGGGCCGCGAGCGCCCTGAATACGCTCTGCCAATACCTGGGGTGGCTGGCGCGCTGGATGGCCCCCTTCCTTCCGGAGAAGGCCGGGCAGCTATGGGCCATGCTGGGCATGCAGGACGAGGTCACGGGCCGGGCCTGGCCCGGTCTCCCCCAGGCCGCCGACTGGCGCTTCCTGGAGCCCGGTCACCGGCTCGGAACACCCGCAGCCCTCTTCCCACGGCTCGAGGCCCCGCCGGAGTAGCTCGGCCGAGCGGGCGACCCCGCTGCGCGGGACCTTCCAGGGAAGCAAGCCGGACTGTACCCCGCTGTTGCGTTGGATCGCCTCGTGGGGCGAGATCGTGCAGCCTTGGGGTGTGGTGCGCGAAAGGCACGAGAGAGGGGCCGACCCTGGTGGAGCCGGCCCCTGTGGACTGAAACCTGTGTAGAGACGGGGCCCGGGGGACCTAGACGCACTCCTTGAGGGCCTTGCCGACCCGGAAGCCGACCCGCCGACCCGCTTCGATGTGGATCGGTGCGCCGGTATGGGGGTTGCGCCCGATGCGGGCCTTGCGATCCTTCACTTCGAAGGTCCCAAAACCCGTCAGGGTGACGGTCCCGTCCTCGCGTAGCCCCTCCTTGATTCCGTTCAAGACGGTATCGACGAGCCTTCCCGCTTGGAGCTTCGAAGTATGCAGCTCCTCGGCGACGTGCTCGATCAGGTGGCTCTTGTTCACAGGACCCCTAGTACTGAGGATCAGCGACGGCGAGTGGCCTTCTTGGCCGCCTTCTTGCGCGTTGTCTTCCTCTTGGTGGCCTTCTTGCGGGTGGCCTTCTTCTTCGTCGCCTTCTTGCGAGTGGCCTTCTTCTTCGTGGCCTTCTTGCGCGTGGCCTTCTTCTTGGTGGCCTTCTTGCGGGTGGCCTTCTTCTTGGTCGCCTTCTTGCGGGTGGCCTTCTTCTTCGTGGCCTTCTTGCGCGTAGCCTTCTTCTTGGTGGCCTTCTTGCGGGTGGCCTTCTTCTTGGTCGCCTTCTTGCGAGTGGCCTTCTTCTTCGTGGCCTTCTTGCGCGTGGCCTTCTTCTTGGTGGCCTTCTTGCGAGTGGCCTTCTTCTTGGTGGCCTTCTTGCGAGTGGCCTTCTTGCGAGTCGCTTTGCGTTTCGCCATGAGAGGAAGTCTCCTTGGACCGAATGGTCCTGGGGGGTTGGAGCCCAGGGTTGGGGCTAGGTAGGAAGCCACGACATCAGGCGCACCATCGGCGAGAATCATTCTGAGCTTGCCCCCCGAACCGGGAAATCTTGCCGATGCGCACTTCGGATTCCCGTCCAAGAGGGGCCCGGTCATGGGCAACTCCAGGAGCTTGGTTCCCCACTTCCGAGGAGCAACTCCCTAGCTGCACTCCAGAGTTCGGCAGGCCCTTCGCCCTTCTCTTCCTCTCCAGATTCACACGCAACCCTTTGAAGAAGAAAGGGTTACATCGCAGAACGACCGCGCCTGCACACCGCCGAGTCTCCACTTCGACCCCCCGCGCTCCCCCCTGCCGAGAGTCGCACGCTTGCGGGGGCAACCGAAAAGCGGCAACGCGCGAACCCGCCACCCATCGCATCGGCGCAGTTCTTCCGCCTTCCGAGATGTTGTCGGGATTCTCGACAGCAGGCCTAGAAGAGATCGTCGAGGGCTGCCGCAGCCTGCTGCGAGTAGTCGTCTGCCAACCCCTCGCGATCCTCGGGGCTCGGCGGCCGCGAGGCAATCGCCTCGAACAGATCGGCCAGGCGCCGCGACGACTCCTGCGCGTAGTAGCGCACGAGCCCCAGGTTCGTACGCTCATCCCAGACGATGGCAAGCAGGGTCCGTTCGCCTACCAGTGAGATCTGGATGCTCTCGCGCTGGCCCTGATGGGAGAGGGTGTTGAAGTGCTCCTCGCCCAGGAGCTTGGCCATCTGTCGCGTGGCAGCAAACGAACCGGCCGTCAGGGCGGCGAGGGAGTCGACCGAGTCCGCGGCGGCATCCCCGCGTCGGGTGACCAGGTGCCCCTCGCAATCGATGAGCAGTGCACACTTGGCCCCCGACAACTCGAGGAACCCGTCGAGCTCCGACTCGAGCTGCTGCACATCCTGCGCGTAGAAGACCAGCCGGTCCGAACGTAGCTTCTGGTCCGATATCCTCATCCTGGCCTCCTCCTAGAACAGCCCGAAAGTAAGCCCGCCGATCGCGACCCCCGCGGCAAGAGCCACGAGCACGAAGGCAGCTGTGATCATGGTGGATTTCCGATCGGCAGCTTGGGTCGGCGTCGCCACAGCCGCCTGACGGGGCTTGATGCGCGGCGGCGCAGCTGTCGGTAGGGTGCGACTGGTCGCCGGCGGAGGATCGGCCTGGGTCCCGGCGGGAACCTGCATCAAGGAAGCCGGGGCCGGCTGGCCCACCGGCGCAGCCTGGAGGGGCTGCACCGTCTCCGTGGCAGTCGTGGCCATGGGGGCGGCCGCCATGCGCAGGCCGGGCGCGGGGGTCCCCGCGGGCCCTTCGGGCGCAGCGCCCATCTGCACCTGCGGGTGAACTCCAGTCTGGGCCAGGTTGGCGGGCTGTTGCATGGCGGGAGCACCCGGCACCCCTTGGACGCCGCTCGGGTTCATCACCTGCCCGGGTTGGGGCGCGACTGGGTTCGGTTGGGCTTGGGTCGGCGGAGTCCCCCCCACCTGCCCCATGGCCGGAACCTGTCCGCCCTCCTGGGGCTGGGAGAGGTTGACCTGCGCAGGCCCCCCTGCCATCTGCGGATGAACCCCCGTCTGCGCCAGCCCTTGGGCCGGTGTGGCGGCCGGGTTAGGGATCGGAGGCACGGCTCCAGCCGGTGGGCTGCCCGCCTGCGCCGCGGCGGCAGGCGCGGGTGCATCGAGGGGAATGGCTCCCCCCCCCACAGGACTCGGAGCGCCCATCGTCGGCACGGCAGCAGGTGCAGCGGGAGCAGGAGCGGGCATGGAAGTCTGCCCAGTAGCAGGTGCCGGTGCGGACACCTCCGCGCTCCCGGTGGAGGTCCCCGGACCAGCGGATGCCGCAGGGGCGGAACGACCGCCACTACCCGTCTGTTGGTGGATGGAGTCCAGCACCAGGGCAGCCAGGGCCTTGAGGGTCGGGAAGACACCCTGCCCGGTATTGGCCACCGCCTCGAAGGAGGGTCGTCCGGTGGGGTTCAAGGCGCGCTCGAGTTCGCTCACCGGCAGGGCATCGGGCAGGTCGCGTTTGTTGTACTGCACGACCATGGGCATGGTTGCCAAGTCCTTGCCGTACTCAGCGAGGTTCTCGCCGAGATTGTGCAGGGACTCCAGGTTCTCGTCCATCATCGAGGCCGACGAGTCGGCAACGAAGATGACACCGTCAACACCCTGCAACACGAGCTTGCGGGTCGAGTTGTAGTAGACCTGGCCCGGGACGGTGTAGATCTGAAACTGCGTCTTCATCCCAGCGACCGTGCCCAGGTCCAGAGGCATGAAATCGAAGAACAGCGTCCGATCACCGTCGGTGGAAATGCTGGTCAGGTCACCCCGACTCCCCTGTGGTGCCCGCTGGTGGACGACCTCGAGATTGGTCGTTTTCCCCGACATTCCGGGACCGTAGTAGACGATCTTGACCGTCACACTCTTCTGGGCGAAGTTGATCTGGACCATGGTTCTAAGCTTGACTGCCCTTGCGGGCTTCTTCTCGGACTACTGGAGCCGCGGGGGCGACTTCCGCTTGAGACGGGAGAGGAGCCGGCGGCTCCGGTACGGAACGGCGCAAGAGCCGTTGCATACGTCCGATCGCCCCCTCGATCGGTACACGTAGCTCCTCGTAAGGCACGCCGCGCTCGAGCACGGCGAGAACGATGGCACCCGGAGCATTGTGCAGCACGAGGGTGCCGTGCGTGGCCTGCAGGACGGCCCGCAAGGGAGAATCCCAGGACAACTGTGAGCACGAACGGGTGACGTCGGCCAGCCAACCCGCAGCTAGTGCGGTGTAGCTGTTGAGCTCCTCGTCCTGGTCGATCATGCTCGCTGTCTCACCTTCGCGCGTAGCCTCGGCAGTGGCGATCGGCACGCCGTCCACCGAGATCAGAGCCGCAAGGCGCACGCCCGGGATGTGGGCTAGGGGGTCGAGTACAGCCTTCATCGCCTACATCCTCCGACTGCACCCGCGAGGCTTGAGAGGATCTCCTGTTGGGTCTCGTTCGGACCCTCCAACCCCCAGAAAGCCGCGGTTCCGCGCTCCCCGGGTAGAACAGTCAAGACTCCGAAGGCTCCCTCGAGCTCGATCTTCATGGTGTTGCCGAGGGCCAGCCGGCGTGCGGTCGCCCGGCTCGTCTGGACCACGTCCCGTACCGTGCGAGCAGTGCGGTCCGCAGTCGGACCCTGCGGGCCCTGAACCAGGGCGGTGCCACCGCGTACATAGACGGCTCCATGAACGCCCATCATCGAGCCCAGCTCCCGGAGGAGAGAGCGGACGGTGACCTCATCCCCGAGACCGGAGTCCTGAACACTACAGTCATCCTTGAATTCACCGCTCCGCTCGACCTCCATCAGGGCACGTTCGAAGCTGATAGCCTCGCTGAGATTGGCCTGCACGGCCCTGAAACGCTGTTCGAGATCCGGGTTCCCCGGGTTGAGCTCCAGGAGCCGCGCCAGGGCAGTGCGTGCTTCCTGCCAGGCTCCACAACGACGGGCGATTTCGAAGGCCAACCGCAGCGGTGTCTCATCGCTACGGTTCTCGTCGGCAGCGAGAATCGCAAGCTCGTAGGCAGCCCGACCATCTTCGGCGCGACGGTTCTCGAAGAATGCCTCGGTGCGGCAGCGTGCCCGGAAAACGAGAGCTTGGGGGTCGTGGGTCTGCTTCCACCACGCCTCCGCCGCCTCCTCGGCCTTGGCTGTATTGCGCACCTCGAGCTGGAGCTCGCAGAGTTCGCGCCACAAAGCCGGGCGAGGCGCAATCTGGAGGTCCGAACGGAGGACCTTGATGCGCTGGTCGTGAAGCAACGCACGCGCCCGCTCCGCGAGACGTGTGAGCTCAGCATCGCCGGGATGCTCGTGCAATCCCTCGGTACAGACGCGCAGGACCTCTTGGGAGTCACCCACCAGGATGTGCTCTCGCGCCAGGGCTAGGTAGTTCTCGGCACACGGATCGACTCCGAGCCGCCTAGCAGCCTCACGAATCCGCCGTCGTCCGGCAAGGCGTCCGAGCCAGGTCACTTGGCCGGCGCCCCTTTCGCCTTCCAGGCCCGAATGGCCGCCACGTCGGCCTCGACCTGGGCGCGGTGTTCCCATTGATCGTCGGTCAGGCTCAGCGCCTTCTCGAAATCTACAAGGGCACGCTCGAAATCCTCGCGCTCTGCGAACATCAATCCGCGCATGCGAGCGGCCTCCGCCAACTCGTTTTGGCGCCGTTTCTTCGCCTCCTGGGCATGTTCGCGGCGCGCGACCTCACGCTCGTGGTCCGCGATAGCTTGGGTCAGCTCGTCGCGTTCTGAAGTCGCGGAGAGAACGCCCAGCCAGACACGGTGCGTCGCGATGAACTTCTCCAGGGCCTCTCGGCGCTGGTACAGGGTCTCCGGCTGATCGGGATCCGCGGGTGCCAACTGGGCAAACTCGCGGTGGACCTTGACCTCTCGACCGACCGCGGCAGTCAGGGCGGCACTGATCAGGACCAACACGACCAGCAGGCGATTGCGCCTGCGGCGTCCGGTCTGGCGCTCAGCCTCCTGGTAGCGGAGGTCGCGGATCATGCGTGCCACATCTCGCCGCGTACGATCCAGGAGGAGGATCTCCTGCAACCAGGGGATCGCCTCACTGATGTTGCCCTCCTCAACGGCACTCTCGGCACGACGCAGATAGCGGTCGACCAGCTCGTCTGTGTTCCCCGACCGGCGTAGGATGCCCGCCAGCTCGTGATCGATCGTCCTCTCTCCAGGCATGCGCCCGGCCAAGAGTTCGAGAACGCTGCGCGCTCGTTCCAACTCACCCGCTCGCTCGAGCAGGACAGCCAGACGCCGCCCTTCCACCGCCAGGGAGATGCGGTGGCGCTCCAGAACATCGGGATGCGCCAGCCCCAGAATGATGAGCGCTTCTAGCTGACGGAGGTTGCCTGGATCTTCCGTGAGGCTATCCAGAAGGGCACGTCCGAAGGCATCCGCCGTTCGCTTGTCGAACTCCGCTGCGGCTCGCTCGAGCTGTTGGCAGAGATCAGCGGCCTGGACCCCTTCCGACGAGGGATCCTGTTCGGCGACCCCCGTGAGGGCGGTGACGACATCCTCGACGATGAGGTGAGTTTCGCCGATGGCGTCAGGCGGGAGCGATTCGGAGTCAACCAAGGCTATGGCTCGAAGAGGGAGTGTCCGGACCTTCCGGGCAACACGACGTTGTGGTGCTATCGAGTACCCGGTAGACCGTTCTTGAAGATCCTTCGGAGAAGCGCGAGCACTGCGGTTTCCCGCCGGAGTACGGGGGCAGAGAAACGTGGGAGGGGCCGGTGCTCCGCACCGGCCCCTCTGTGAAGTGCCCCAGAGTGAGAGGGCTCGTGGGCTCAATCGACGGGATCGATCGGGTCGATCGACAGCGCTCCGGCCTGGTTGTGGGCCAGGTCCTCAAGGCCTGCGGCAAGTTGCAGAACCTCACCGTCGGCGAGGGCCACGTCCAGGGTCACGCGCACGTGGTCGGGACCGAGCACGCTGACGCCGGTCGGCTGAGCCGTACCGCTCGTGCTCCAGTTGACCAAGTCGGCGACGAATGCCTGATCGACATCCTCGTCGAAACGCAGATCGTAGACGTTGCCCGAGGAGCTCTCCCGGTAGTTGGCGAAGCCCGTCGCGAAGTCAGGCGCAGTCCCGTCTCCCGAGATCGTTCCCGCCAAGGTGACGGGAGACGGCATGGCATTGCCTGCCGCATCCGCAACATCGGCGACGGTGACACTGAGCCCCTGAGTTGCATCCAGTTCCACGCCAGGCGCCAGGGCGATGGTGACGGTCGAGGAGACGCTGTCCCAGGTAAGGCCGGCACCGGTGAGATCCAGCGCACTGCCGTTGGTGATGGTGTAGTTGCTCACATCGAGAGCGGTGACCGTGTCGAGTTGCTCGCTGAATGTGATCGCAACAGTATCGTCACCTGGACCGGCACCGATCGAGCCGTCAACGCTGACCAGGAGCGGAGCATTGGTATCCGAGGCAACCGCCAAGGTGATGTCTGCTGCAGCGGTATTACCCGCCAGGTCCTGGGCCGAAGCCTGCGCGATCGTGAGATTGAAGCCCTGTGCAACAGCGACGCCGAAGGTGGCACGCACGACACACGGACTCAGTTGGGTCACACTCGTCGCGATATTGCCCCCGTCGTAGTCGAAGTTGGCTGCGACCTCGACCGCGGTCTCATCGACTGCCTCGTCGAAGATGACGATGATCGAGTTGGTATCCGTCGTGTCGAGAAGGGCTGTCGAAGCGGCTTGTGTCGGTCCATTGACCGTGTCACCGGAGACGGAGACTGTCTGCGAATCGACCGCGCTCAGCGCTACCCCTTGGCGAGTGCGCAGGGGATTGGTCGCGTCGACCAGCAAGTCGACATCATAGCTCTCCGAAGCAGTCAGATTGTCCCCGAAGGGGCCGCCGAGATCGATGGTCAAAGTGCTGGTGCCATCCCAGGTGATGTCCGAGGGCCCGAAGGCCACAGCCGTCCCGCCCGGGTTCGTTTGCACGCTGTACTGGCCGGGATCCGTGATCCTCCAAGGGCTCATCGGTTCACTGAAGGTGATGACGATCGTGTCGTTATTCTCGCCGGCCACCGCCGTCACGGTCGGTGCGCTCCCCTGTGCGGGGGCGGCGGTGTTCTCGGCCTCGATGGCCATGGCCATCGCGGGGAACATGACGTTGCCCGCCAGGTCCTCGGCACCGATGACGTCCACCGTGTCGGTCAGGCTGATCGTGAAACCATAGTCCAGATCGACACCGAGACCCCCGTCGACAATCGACGCCGAGTTCGGGTAGCCCCGCAGAACGCCGCTACTGTCTCGCAACGCATAGCGCGTCCCCGTCGGGTTGGTGACCGCGTCGTAGAGATCGTCGAGGTTGTCACAGGGTTCCGAGAAGCGAATGTCGAGGGTGCCGTCGCGAGGAGCGTCGTGCCTCCAAGCGGCATGCACACTAGGCAGGGTCGTTTCCGCCAGAATGCTGCCCGAGATCCGACTCGTGTCGACAGCGTTGCCCGCGATGTCCCGCATGGTCGTGAAGGCGACCGAGAGGTCATCGTCGAACTTCAAGGAAAGCCCGCCCGCGTCCAGCGTCAGCGTGGCGCTACGTGAGGCGGGGTTGTAGTCGACCGTGTTGCCGGTCAGGTCCCAAGTCGTCCCGATGGGCGACTCGAGGTCCCAGTTGGTGAGGTCCTCGACCTCGGCCTCCACCATGTCGTCGTCGAAGGTGACGATGATCGTATCGTCATCCGCGCCTTCGTTGGCGTTGGCCGTGACGACGCTGGGGGCCGGTGCGGTCGAATCGGTCGAGGTTAGGGAGTTGGGCCCGGAGACCGAACCCAGGGCGTTCCCCGCAAGGTCATCGACGTCACTATCGATCGTGACGGTCACGTCTCCGGGGGTCAAGATCACGTCCGTGCTGTGCACGCGAACCACGTTTCCCGACCCGACAATCGTCGCGGAGTCAACGGTTGCCGCGGGAGTGAAGGTGTAGTTGGTCGTGTCCTCACCCTGCGTGGGGTGAATCGCCTCCGAGAAAGTGAGGTCCACGGTGTAACCGGTGGGATCGACGGTTCGGTTCTGCACCGCTGACACGAAGGTCGGAGCCGAGGCATCCCCGGAAGCGCTCACCGAAGCAGCCGTAACCGTGAAATCTTCGCCGTCGACATCGACCTGATTCACCGCGTCGACGATGACCGCATCCCCGTTACGCATGTCGCTGTCGAGTGTGATGGTCAGTGTCTGGGAGGCCAGGTCATAAGACAGGTCCTGGTCGGTCATGACTACGGCAGCACCTCCGATAGTCATGCTCCAGCGCGCGGGGTCCTCGGCAAAGTCCGGGTCGAAGGCCTGGTCGGTCACAACGACCACGGTGTCAGCCCCACCCTCGATCGTGTTGGCAGTCACGCTGCTGAAGGCGTTGACAGCCGTCGACGAGTTGCCGATGGCCTCGACGGCAGCAGCGAAGGCGTTGCCGTGCGCATCCATGAGGCCGCTGTGGCTGATGGTGTCCAGGCCTGGGGCAACCGGCCGACTGAAGGTCAGCCGCAGAACGTTGTCACTGGGCTGCTCCACCGATAGGACCAGGGTCACACCGATCGCGTCGGCATGATCGACCAGGGTGAAGTCACCTGGAATGGCTGCAAACACCGGGTCCATCGGCTCGTCGAAAGTGAAGTCGACAACCTGACCCAGCGCATCCTGCGCCAGATTCTGCTCCACTGAGGTCAGGGTGGGAGCCGTCGCGTCTCCGCTGGCCGTACCCGCGACCTGAGCACTGTCAACGGGCGTGTCCGCCACGCTGGTCAGGTTGCTCGCCGATAGGCTGAAGGTGCTGTGTAGGTTGGCACTCGCCCCTAGAGTGATGTCCAACACCTGGGTAGCCGGATCGAGCGAGAAGGTCGATCCGGTGAGGTCCATGGAAGTTCCATTCACGACCAGGTCCCAGTTGTTCAGATCCTCGGCCATGCTCTCCACGACCCGGGGACCGCTGAACGTGACCTCGATCGTGTCACCGCCGAGGCTGGCGTCACTCGTGTCTTGAGTCGCGGAGGTGATCACGAAAGTCGGCGCACTGTCGTCGCTCGTGCTCACGCTGCGCCACGAAGCGTCGACCTCCGGCAGGCCGACGACGCGCACCTTGTGCGAGGGAGTGACCCGGGCGTCCCAGACCACAGTGGCCCTTGCTCCTGAAAGCGAGACGCTCACTGGGCGCTGTCCCCCGTCAGCTTCGAAATTGACTGCAGCCACCGAGGCGGGGGCCTCTTCAAAGCTGATGACGGTGGTCAAACCGTCGGGGTCGATCGTGAGATCCTGTACGGCGGTGCTCAAACCGACGAGTGTCGTGGAGGTGCTTGATGAGCACGCCGCGGCAATTGCCGCAACGGCAGCCAAGACCAATAGCCTGATGCGCTTCCCGGTGGTCATACCTGGAGATCCTTGGACGAAACTGTGCTGGTGCTGGTTGGGATCCGGCCATGGACGCTGTCCATAGCCAGGGCGATCCGTCCGGGGTGGACGGGTCAGGGCGATCTCTCGGCACCAAAGGACTTCGCATTTGAGGGAACTCCGGAAACACCTGCGGGAATCCCCAATGGAGACGGCCCGCCGCGCGATCTGCGCAGCGGGCCGTCCCCTTCCAAGGTCTCTGCCCCTACTCGACGACCAGGGGGTCGATCAGTTCCGGCCCCAGAATGGTTCCCCCAAAGGCGCGCCATGCCGGCTGCATCGAGAGCTGTGTACCCACCAGGGAGGCGTCCAGGGGAAGGGGCAGGGAAAAATCCCCGCGTCCTGCGTGGGTGGGCCGGATCAAGACCTGCAGATTCCCACGGTCGAGCCAGAGCTTGCCGGTCACACCCGGAAAGGAGGTCGGCGCAGCCCGGTCACCCACCAGGAGGAAAGCAACGCCCGCTCCCTGGAGGTGCGTCGCGACATCCAGATTGCTCCCAGTCGTCGCCGCATCGAGCTGGGAGATCGTCTGCGTCCCATCTTCGAACAGGAGCACACCGCCAAGGTCGGAAGCCACGTTGTTGTGGGTTGCCTTGTAGGCGACCAGGACACGGTTGCCGTGGTCGAGTAGGTCCAGGTCGCGCACGCTACCCGGCGTGTCGACCCCGTAGAGGGGTAGGTCCTCGCCGGGACGCATGACGAGTACCTCCGGCATCACTCCGTTACCCCACATGCCGAAGGCGACGTGCTTTCCATCCGGAGTCACCTCGACCACCTCGGTCAGGTTCTGCGGCCCGTTCGAGGGACCGATCAGGGCCAGGGAGTTGACACGTGTCCCCGCAGCCAGATCCCAAATGTCGAGTTGCACATCCCGGCCGGTCATGAAGTTCCACCACCCCAGAGCCAGAATGCTGCCATCTCGGGAGAGGTCGACCGCCGTAACGACGTGGATCGCAGCCGACTTCGCACTGAAGGTGATGCTCCAGTTTCCCAGGGTGTCCGGGGTCAAGAGGGAGAGGACACCGATCCCCCCCACGGCCAGCGCACTCCCGTCGCCTGCCAAGGCGAGGGCACGGGTCGCGGCGGGCAGGGAACTGTGATGCAAGGTATTGCCCATCCCGTCGAAAATGTAGAGGTCGAGCCCCGCTGCCAGAGCGACGACTTGACCCCCATCGCTGACGTCGACGGCGTTCAGCGCGGCGGCGGGAACGGTCACCCTCTGCACGAGAGCACCGCTCGCACCATCCAGAAAATCGACCTGGACGCTGGCGGAGAGGTTGTCGAAGACCGCCAGCACGACGCGGCCCCCGTCGGCACTGGCAGCCAGGCGCGCGGGACCGTTGACCTTGAGTCCGGAGTCGTGCACCCAGGTCGGGGCGAAGGCCCCACCACCCGTCGCGTCGACCACGTCGTGGCGTGCCAGGCGCGTCTCGCGTTGATAGACCGAAGGAGAGGGAAGCTGGACGGCAGTGAAGATCGCCCCCCCAGAAGTTGCGACCGTGGCCACATGGGTCGCTCCGGCCGGGAAGGTCGAGTCCTGGAAGCGCGGGGCCTGCACTCCACTTCCGGCTCGATCGAGCACCGAGAGAGCGGGGGTGCCTCCCTCGCTCCCCAGGACCACCATGTTCTCCCGGACCCCCCAACCGACAGAGGTCGGTTGCCAGGGAGCGGCCGAATCCGCGTCGTAGCGCCAGCGGACGCCGGCGACGAAGGGATCCTGGGCGGTTGCGAGTGCCGCCAGGGCGAGGCCGGCGGTAAGGAAAGTTGCGCGGAGTCGAGTCATGGTTTTCATCTGCGGGCTGGTGCTGCCACCTGAAACCTACCCCGCGCAGGGGGGGTGTCCAAAAGTTCTAACACTATGCCTCTACTGGACTTAGACCACATCAAGCCCCAAGGAAAACCCCCGAAATCGCGTTCGCTCGCCGGCGTCTCTCCGGCGGACAGTCCGCTCTCGGCCGACCTTTGGGGATGACGAGGCGGGTGCTCCCCCCTAGAATCCCGCGCCGCCGCGGCACCCCGCGGCGAGCCGGACAACGGGGAGAGCCCCGGGGGCCTGTGCCGCCCGGGCGCCGAAGGTGCAAGCCGGCAGTGGGCTGCCGGTGAATCTCTCAGGCCCAAGGACCCGCGTCCGGGGAACCTCCTGAACGTCCCAGCGGGCGAACAGGAGTGGGCCCCTGATGAATCGCGCAAGCCTGGAGCATGATGAAACACACTCCCCTCCACGATCTCCACGTCGCCGCCGGCGCGACGATGGTCCCGTTCGGTGGCTGGCACATGCCCGTCCAATACGGTCCCATCCTGGATGAGGTGCGCCGCGTCCGCGCCCACGCGGGCCTCTTCGACCTGTCGCACATGGGGCGCGTGCTCCTCGACGGGCCGGATGCCCTGGGGCTCACCGAGAAGCTGGTGACCTGCTTCGTGGGGAAGATCCCCGTCGGGTCGATTCGCTATGGCTGCCTCTGCCGTGAGGACGGCATGCCGCTGGACGACCTCTTGGTCTATCGTGACGCCGAGTCGACGATCTACCTGGTCGTCAACGCCGCCAACACCGAGCGCGACCTGGCCTGGATCCGGGAACACGCCTCCGGAGCGGAGCTCACCATCGATGACCAGACCGAGGCCACGGCGATGCTTGCCGTGCAGGGACCCCAATCCCCCGAGGCCCTCCAGCCCCTGGTCGAGGGCCTCACCTTGACGGACTTGGGCTACTACAAGTTCGCCCATGCCACCGTGTCGGGCATCCCGAACGTGCGCGTCAGCCGTACGGGATACACGGGCGAGATCGGCTTCGAACTCTACTTCCCCGCCGAGGAGGGGCCCCGGATCTGGAACGAGATCCTGACTGCGGGCAAGGCCCAAGGGATAGCCCCCATCGGTCTCGGGGCGCGTGACACCCTGCGCCTGGAAGCGGGCATGTCCCTCTACGGTCACGAGATCGACGAAGAGCACGACCCGATTCAGGCCGGCCTCGAGTTCGCGGTCTCCTTCAAGGAGGAGAAGGGCGACTGGATCGGCCGCGCGGCCCTGGAGCGCATTCAAGCGAATCCCCAGCGGGCCCTGGTGGGCATCACCACCTCGGGACGGCGAGTACCCCGCAAGGGCTATGCGTTGGTCCACGGGGAACGGGTGGTAGGCGAAGTCGTCTCCGGCGCCGTCTCCCCCACCCTGGAAACGAACATCGGCAGCGCCTATCTGCCTCTCGACCTCTCCCAGCCGGGCACCGAGGTCGAGATGGAGATGCGCGGCAAGCGTCAGACCTGCACCGTCACCGAACTCCCCTTCTATTCCCGCACTCGATAGAGGCTTCCCATGCGCCCCGACGACCGCAAGTACCTCGAATCTCACGAATGGGCCAAGCTGGACGGGGACACCGTCCTGGTCGGCATCACCGATTTTGCCGTTGGAGAGCTCTCCCACGGCAACATCGAAGACCTGGTCTACTGCGACCTCCCGGAGGTCGGCCGGCAACTCGAACAGGGGGAGACCTTCGGCGAGATCGAGTCCGTGAAGGCCGTGGCCGACCTCAACGCACCGGTCGCGGGTGAGATCGTCGAAGTCAACCCCGCCATCGAGGATCACCTCGAGATCCTGGCCACCGATCCCTGGGAGAAGGGCTGGATGGTGCGCATCAAACCCAACTCCAAGTCCCTCGATCACCTGCTCGACGCCGAGGCCTACGAGCAGGTCGTCACCGAGGCCCAGGGCGCCTGAGCCCCCGTGGCCGGCGCCTGGCGCCTAATCGAGACCTGGGCGGCTTCACCGGAGTCGGCCATGGGACTCGACGAGACCCTGCTCGAGAACGCGGGCGGCCGGCCCACGCTGCGGCTCTACACCTGGGAGCCGGACACGCTCAGCCTGGGGTATTTCCAGCGTTTCGCGGAGGTCCCCGCCGTCACGAACGCCTCAGCGGTCGTGCGCCGCATCACCGGCGGCGGGGCGATCCATCACACGGGTGAGCTGACCTGGTCGATCACCACGGCCGCCGATGATCCGCTCTATCGGGGACCGATCGCGGAGAGCTATCGCCGCGTCCACGGGATCATCCTGGCTGCCCTGCACGCGCTCGGCATCGAAGCCTCCCTGCGCGAGGCGAGCCCCCTCGCATCGGACCGTCCTGGGACAGGCATGTGCTTCCACGCCTCCACCCCCCTCGACATCATCTGGTCGGGAGCCAAGGGAATGGGCTCCGCACAGCGCCGCCGCAGGGGCCGGGTCCTGCACCACGGCTCGATCAAGCTGGCGCCCTCCGAACTCGAGGCGGGGGTTGCCGCTGCCTCCCACATCGACGTCGAGACCATGGGGCGCGCACTCGTCTCCGCTTTCGAGGAGAGGCTCGGAATCTGTTGCGAACCCGAGGGACCGCGGCCCGCCGAACTGCGCGAGGCTCTGCGGCGTGGAGAACGCTTCACCTCGGAGGCTTGGTTGCACCGCCGCTGAACTGGGCGCGGGGATCTCAGGCTGCGACGACCGCCCGCCGGCAGACATCCTCGATGGCACCATCGAAGCGCGCACTCTCCAGCGGAGTCACGCCGCCGGCCTTGACTCGTCCCAGCGGAGCCAACGCAGGACCTTCGGTGTCGGCCTTGAGCACGAGACCACTGTGCTTGCAGCGCACGACGCGCACTTCCCGACCCGGAAAGGTACGCGGTGAGGCATTCGGTACCACCTCCGCGCGGAGCAAGAGCACCTCCTCACCCATGTCGAGAAGCCAGGCGGTATTCGAGCCCGCTTCGATGACCAAGGCCCTGTCCACGCGCCCCTCGATCACCTCGACCCGGTCATAGTCCAGATCTTCGAGCAACTCTCGGCTGACCCGCCAGGACCCGCGCAGGTAGTAGACCACCGACCAGCCTCCGCCCCCCACGAGCATCACGATGCCCGGAAGGAACAGGAGCAGATCATGCAGATGCGTACCTGGCCGCGAGCCGACCAGAAGAGTCAAGGGCAGGCCGAAGAAGAGAATGCCCGCCAGGAAACTACCCAGGAGCAGGATCAATACCGCCGCGCCGTGCGAGGACCAGCCTCCCCCGACCAGGCTCTCCCGGCGCGCATAGTCCTCGAGACGAACACGTTCCTCGGGAAGCATGTCGCGGTGGCTGAGACGAACCATGCCACCACCTTCGGCCGCTACGCTTCCAAGCTGGAGTTTCGCTCCGAGACGCGCCCCGGGGCGCCGTCAATCGTCCTTGGGGCTGAGATCCAGCTCGACGCGCGCATCCTTGAAGGTCAAGGCCAAGGCCGTGAACCGGCTGCCGTCAGCCAGGTGGACCGGACTCCAGACCTCAGGACTCGGACGCGCCCCAGTCCACTTCGCCTCGGAAGCCGCCTTGAGTAGGCCCTCCGCCGAACGGGCCGGGTGCATCCCCTGCTCCAACTCGAAATGGATCTCAGCGCGACCGTACTGCCCCGTCACCGCGCGCCGGTACTGAGCTTCGACCACGAGCGTGGAAGGCTGCTCCCCCCCCGTCACCCTTATGCCGCGAGGCACGCCCTCGCAGGCCACGACCTGGCCCTGCATCCCCGCTGCGACGTGCAGGTTGAGAAAGAGGGCCCTCTCCACGAAGAGGGAACGGCTTCCGTCCTGACTCTCGGGCCCCAGGTAGGCCTGAAAGCCGCTGGCGGCGAGCCGCCCCGCGACCAGGGCGAGGAGATCGCCGCCCGAGGTTCCCCGGCTCAGGAGTACGTGCACATCGAGTCGGCGAGCCTGGACTCCGACCTGGGCTCCGACCTCGACCTCGATACGCGCCGCCTCGACCAGGCGGCCCGAGACACGCACCTGGACCAGGGATTGGGCCAGGGCGGAGGGTAGAAGCACGAAAGCGAGGAGCAGGGTGCGCAGGGAATGCATGGTGCAGGGGAGATGGGGGATGGGAGTGTCTCGGCCTCGGCCCGGGCCATGGGGGCGGTCCCTCGCGGTGTGGGACGTGGCGAATGGGGCGATCTTCCCCTGCATCAGCGGGAAAGGGGGCGCCGCCACCTCTCTCCGAGGGCGTGCAGGCCGACGCCATCAAACAGCAGGCCCCATCAAGTAAGAAACGGAGACGGGCGCAAGACGCCCGCCTCCGCTGTACTGGTTACCCCGCCAGGACTCGAACCTGGAACGTCTGGACCAAAACCAGATGTGTTGCCGATTACACCACGGGGTAGGGGTGGCCCGCAGGATATCGTGGACGCTCTGGCTGTCCATCCCCGCGCCGGGCGATTTTCAGGCCCGGCGGGCCGCCTCCAGCAAGAGGACCAGTGCCTGGGTCGTCGCCCAGGCCCGCACCCGCTCTCGACCCGCGGGAGGCCAGCGGCGCTCCAGCGTGCGAACCTCGCCGTCGAGACAGACCCCGAACCAGACCAGACCGACCGGCTTCTCAGAGCTGCCTCCACCCGGCCCGGCGATCCCGGTGACCGAAAGGGCGAGGCGGGCCCCGTAGCGCTGCGCCGCACCCCGCGCCATCGCCTCCGCCACGGGGGCGGAGACCGCGCCGTGACGTTCGAGTAGCTCGGGCGCGACACCGAGCAACCGACTCTTGGCCTGGTTCGAGTAGGTGACCTCCGCCCCGGGAAAGACGGCGCTGATCCCCGCCACCCGGGTCAGGGCAGCGGCGACCATTCCCCCGGTACAGGACTCCGCGCAGGTCACGCTGAGGTTCTTCTCCAAGAGCACGCGGCCCAAGGCATGGGCGGGGTCGGCGTCTTCCTCGCTGAAGATGTGTTCCTTGAAGCGCTCCCGAAAGGCCCGCGAGCGCCCGTCGACGAGCGCCTGAGCCCGCTCGGGTGTCTCAGCGTGGGCAAGGAGTCGAGCGTGGAGAACCCCAGACTTCACCGTACAGCCGATCAGGGGATTGGAACCGCGCTCCATCCAGTCGCCGGCCTGTTCGGCGAAGACCGACTCGGAGAGGCCGGCCAGATAGAAGTGATGGATGGCGAGGTGCTCCCCTTCCAGGGGGTGCTGCCGCAGCCACGGATCGACCTCGTGGTCCAGCATCTCCTCCAGCTCCCGGGGCGGCCCGGGAAGAGCGAAGAGCTCGGCATCTCCGATACGGCAGCGAAAACCCGGAGCGGTCCCCACTCGGTTGTGGAGCACGCTTGCTCCAAGAGGGATCAATGCTTGACGGCGATTGGACTCGGGGATATCGCGCCCCGAGCGCGCATACCACGCCTGCACTCCGCGCCAGGCCTCGTCGGAGTGTCTGAGCTCGACACCCGCGGCCCGGGCAACTCCGTGGCGCGTCACATCGTCGAGCGTCGGACCCAGGCCTCCGGTGACGAAGATCAGCCCCACCCGTGTCGCCAGCTCAGTCACCGCGTCGGCGATCGCCTGCTCGTCGTCGGGCACGACGTGAACGGCGGCGAGTTGCCTGCCATGGGGTAAGAGCGCTCGAGCGATGAGCGGCGAGTCCAGGTCGGGGTGCTCCCCGGCCAAGAGCTCCTCGCCCACGGCCACGACCCCAGCAACTGCGAGCCGGCTCACGGCGTCGACTTCCGTTCCACGGGCTTGCGGACGGTCAGACGTGAGGCGATGTGGCCGAGTTCGTAGAGCACGACGATCGGTCCGGCCATCATCATCTGGGTGAAGGGGTCAGGAGGGGTGAGGAGTGCCCCGACGACCAGAGCGCCAACGATCATGTGCGGCCGAAAGCGGGCAAAGGTGCGCGGCTCCACCAGGCCCAGGCGTGCCAGCCCCAGCATGACGATCGGGAGCTGGAAAACCAGTCCGAGCGCCAGGGTCAGGGCAAGCATGAACGTCCAGTAGTTGTCCACACTCTCATACCACTGGATCGACTCGAGCGTCTGCAGCGCCAAGAAGTAGAGCGCGTTGGGGATCAGGACGAAGTAACCGAAGAGCACGCCGGCCAGGAAGAGTCCCAAACTGGCCGGAAAGTAGTGGTTGACGACCGCACGCTCGTGCCGGTAGAGCCCCGCGGCGATGAAACCCCACATCTGCCAAAGGAGGAACGGCCCGCTGATGAAGAGCGAGATGTAGAAGCAGAGCTTGAGGTAGTAGAAGAATCCGGTGGCCGCGGCGTCTCCCTTCATACGGGCAGCGATGCGCAGGTCGCTGCGCAGTTGCTTGACCTGGGGATAGCCGCTGGGCTCATACCACTCGCGCCACTCTTCCGGGTCGGCTCCCTCGGCCTGAATGGCGGCCTCGGCCCGCCGTTCGAGTTCCGCGTTCAGTTCGGTAGCCGCACGCTGGTAGGGCCCTTGAGCAAATACATCGAGGGGCTTGCGATAGACCCAACAGCCGATGAAAGCCAGCGCGATGACGATCGTGGACTTGACCAGCCGAACGCGAAGCTCCTCGAGGTGCTCTCCGAGGGTCATCCGCGAAGCTTCGACCTCATCCACGGGCTGGACGGCGGTGCTTCCGGGAGGGCGGGGCTGGATCTCGGCCATGGACGACATGATCGCGCGGAGGGGGGCATACGCGCAATGCGGTTGGATATGTGTCCTGGAAAACTTCGCTCGGCTCCAGCCTGTTGGGTGCCGGCCTGCGGCACCCTTGGAACTAGCTGCGGATTCAGAAGCGGGCGGGATTCCCCAGGGATCCCGCCCGCTGCGGTAGGGCATCCGGCTCCGCCTCCGACCGACTCGCCCCGCCTCCGGCCGACGAGTCGGCACGGAAGGCCCTGCGGGGACGGATCGCGCTCCGCCGCACGCCACCCTCCAAAGAGCGGCGCCCGATCGCGTGAAGCGTGTTCCCGGAGGCCTGAGCCACGATCGAGACCGGGGTCAAGAACCCCATCCGCGCGGACCTCGTGCGCGTGCTCGTGCTGACCGGCCCCGGTCCCTCGACGCCCGCACGATCGAACGGGGCGACATCGACGGCCTCGACGGCGACGAGCCCACCCTCCACCAACTCAACCCGAAGGGCGGGCCGAGCAGGCGTTCCGGGTGCCGCTTGGCGCGACGGCCGCGTGACCCACATCAAAAACGCCGAGGAGGACGCGCTCCGTGGTTTCGGCTATATACCCCACATCGCCCGCCACACGTTCGCGTCAGCATGCGAGGGGACTGGGCTCTCGGTGCTCGCGACCAAGCTCCTGCTCAACCACCGCGACAGGAAGATCACCGAGGGCTACCAGAAGCTCTCGATGGACCACCTGTGGGGCGAGCTGGAGCGCGTGACGGCGTTCCTGCTGGGGAAGGCGCGGGCGGCTGCCGAGGGTGAGTCCACCGAGGAGGCGGCGTGATCCGCCTCCCCATCCTCCTGCTCGCCTTCGGGTGCGCTGGACCAACGGGCCCAGGGTCCGGCTCGGAGAACCGTTACGGCCACGAGGGCGCCTCGGAGCCCAACCCGTACATCATCAGCCCGGAGGAGCGCCGCCTCCATCCGGGCACTCCGAGACAGACCAGAGCCAACAGTCTGACGGGGATCGGAACGGGCGGTTTCTCGGGTCGCCCATGGGAGGTCGACGGCGCGTGGCCGGTTCCACCACAGGGAAACGCTCGGGGAAAGGCGGAGGAGAGGAGTTGACTTGACGCCCCCCGCTCCCCCTACGCTGAAGGTCTGCACGTCGCAGCGGCTCCCGCGCCCGCTTCCGGACCGCGAGGGCCAAGAAAAACGAAAGGATCACGATGAGATTGACTCGCGCCTTGCTCCTTGGCACCACGTTCGCGGTCGCCGCATCCATCACCGGCTGTGGCACGACCGGAGAAGTCGGTGGAGATTTCGAGACTCCGCTCCCTGGCGGCGGAAGCCTGACAGGCAAATTCCGCGTCAGCATCAATGGAGACACCTCAGCTGACGTCGATGCCACCAAGCCCGTCTGCATCGAGGTGTGCTTCTCGGGTGCCGACGGCGCCGACCTCGGCTGCGTGACCATCGAGGTGCCCGGTTCCGCCCAGGTGCCCAAAGGAGCGGTTCGCTGGGAGGCCAGCATCGTCGACTGCCCCGAGGGCGGGTCCGGCGGCGGTGGTGGTGGGATGTTCGACCCCTTCGCCCCGCGGTCGCAGGCCGGGGGCGGGCAGCAGGGCCAGAAGCTAGCCGTTCCCTGCCCCGCGACGCAGTGGGAATTGCTCGGCGGGAGTATCTTCCCCATCGCCGACGGCTCAACAAACGTCAGCTACTCGTTCCACATCAATGCAGCGAGCCTGGCACATGCGAAGGCCCGCCGCGACATGGTGCTCGCGGGCGGGATCGGCACCCCCGTCGGCACCGGCTTCGACGTGATCTTCTACAACGAGTCCGAGGCCGAATTCGACAGCATGGGCGTCCCCACTGGCGTCCGCATGCGGCAGGCCGAGGTGAACGACGACTTCACGACCTACAGACTGACCGTCAATGGCCAGTCCTTCGCCGAACTGGGCGTCACAGGAAACCTGCTCCACTACGGCTCGAGCAACGGCTGGAATGTCGTCGAGACCTTCGTGCCGACGAGCGCGTTCGACACGACTCCGGGCACGTTTGACAACCAGGCCGAGGCCGACTGGACCTCGATCAACACCGTCATCGCGTGGCGCGCCATGCAGCGCGTCTTTGCGGACTAACTCCAGCAATCCGCGCGGGGCGCCTTTCCGTACGGAGGGGCGCCCCGCCAAATGGCATGCGGCTAGCGTCCTGTCTCCTCGCTCTTCTCGCGAGTTGCTCCTGCGCATCCAGTCCGCTTCCGAAGCCGAAGCGCCCGGAAGCGGGCGTTGTGAACGCTGCGGGGAGCAACGGTCGCGTGCTGTGTTCGAGTCTCGATCAGCTCACAGACGCAGTGGAGGTTGCCGCTGCGATCGACAGGTACTTCGACCTCGCCGCAGAGAAGCTGGGCTACCGTCGCGACGAGCCGGTCGAGGTGTGGCTTGATCCTGAGTGGTCCAGGCACGCGACCACCTTCGAGCGTTGTATCGTCCTGAATCCCTCCGGCCGCAGGATCGAGGTCGTCGATTGGATCCTCGCTCACGAGCTAGTTCATTGGCACGCGGACGGCACCCCGCTCCAACGTCACCTCCCGCATGTGATCTATGAAGGTCTCGCCGAGCGAGTTGCAGTCGATCTCGTGCCCCGGTGGGAGGATGACCGCCGCAGTCTGTATGAGCGCCTCATCGGTCTCGCCCGCGAGCGGGGCGAACTGAGCGCCCTGATTGTCCGCGCAGGCATGGACAAGTATGAGTGGGTCTCGCTCCCCAGCGATGATGGTCTCTACGAGCTGTACGCCCTCGGCTTCACGCTGGTAGACCGCATCGGAGTGGATGCACTCCGTGATGCGGCAGAACGAGGCCCCGTGACCCTGGGGGCAGTGCTCGAAATGGCTGGGGTCGCCGCCGACGGCACCGGCCTGTGAGTGGCGGCCCGCCCCTCACCGAGAGAGGAGCTTCGGGAAGACCTCGGCCCGCTCCTCATTCCACGTGCGCATGCGGCCGGTTTCGTCGACGCTCCACCACGTCGCCCCGTTGAAATCGATCTGCTGTCCATCCTTCAGAGGGACCTCGATGCGATTGCCCTCCGCATCGAGGATGTACTGCTGGCGAAAGGGAATCCCCTTACTCATGGGGAAGCCGGCCGTCTCATCCAAACGGTAGTGGGTCGACGACCACTCGACCTCCGCAGCACGGTGGCGTCTGTAAGCGAATCCGACGGCCAAGCCGAGTGCAGCGACGATCACGAGTTGCCCCCACAAGCTCTTGAGCGCGCGCATCGCTGCAGAATACGATGCAATCCAGGTCGACGAAACCTTGCCGATCGAGAGGATCGGACAGCCCGCAGAGATGGGCCACCTACGCGTCGAAGCGCGGCAGCCGCGCGATGTACTCATTGACCTCGGACTCCACCCAGCGGTGCGCACCGAGGACGAGCCGGTGCGGTGGCAGCTCGCCGCTCGCGCCTTGACAAAACCTATCGGCTGAAACGCGGGGAGGCGGAATCCCGGTCGCCCGGTTATTCCCTCGCGCTCCCGAGCAACCCCGAGTACGAAGGAGCCACGTCCCTCCACCGACCTTGGCAGATCCATACCGCCGACCTACCGACGGCATGGACGCCTCAACGGGAAGCGTGGCGGGGCAACAACTTACGACTCCCTATGTTCTCCCGCTGCGGAAGCTGCTCTAGGGCTAGGTTGCCTAGCGCTTGAAGTAGAGGCGGAACTGACTGATGGGGATGATCGAGCATCCCTGGGCCAGGGCCTCCTTGTAGACCGGCAGGTCGGAGGGCTGGCGGGGCTCCTCGAGGACCTCTCCGTTCTCATCGGTGTAGAGGGGCTGTCCCACGATCAGATAGTTGGTTGTGAGATCGAGCTCCTTTTGGACCGTGATGCCGATCTCCTTGAGCAGGAGTGCGATTTCGGCCTCGTTGAAGGTTCCGCTGAAGCGCCCGGCGAGCACGGCATAACGCTCTCCGTCGGGGTCGTAGATCGGGTTGAAGATCAGGTCGTCCGCGACCACCGGATCGTAGGGATCCACCTGGTCGAAGATCCGTACCTCGGAGGTGGTGTCCTGGACCCGCAGGACCTCGCACTTGGCCTTGGCCGAAGAGTCGGTGGGGTTGGGGTGACCGGTGACGATGTCGAAGATCATGCCCTCGCTGATCCGGTCCTTGGCCCCGCGGTTGATCCAGGCGATGCCCAGTTCCTTGGAGGTCGAGATGATCGCACCGTCCGGGGTCTCGGCCCGCTTCTGGAAGTCCTTGAGCTGCTCTTCCAGGTTGCGTGTACGGTTCTGGTGCTCACTACGCTCGTTGGCGAGTTGAACCATGAGGGCGTCGTACTCCGCCTTGGCGTCGTTCAACTCGTCGTCGAGGGCATTGCGCTGGGCCGTGATGTCCTCGAGCTGCCGGGTCAGGGCATCGATCTGGTCCTGAAGCACCTGGGCCTCGTCCCCCTTCTCCTGCCGGAGGGTGGCGATCTGATCCTGGAGCTCGCCCTGGGCCTTTCTTGCGGCCTCCCCGTTCAGTTCGATCTGTTTGGTGAGGGTGTCGATCTGCCCCTGGAGGGATTTGATCGAAGTGTCCCGCAGCCGGAGCTGCTCCATCATCGGGTTGACGGTGTCCTCGAAGGTGGCGACCGTGTCGCCCAAGGCATAGGTATCCTTGAGGGTCTGGATGCCTCCCTTGACCGCTTCGATGTCGGAGTGGCTGCCGATGGCATCCGCGCGATACCCGACCAGCTCCGAGAGATCGACGATGGCCTTCTTGGCCTCGTCCCTCTCCGCGAAGGCGGCGTCCCGTTCGGTGCGCAGGCCGGCGGCGGTCTCCCGCTCCTGCTCAGCAGCCTGGTTCGCGACGTAGGCAAAGGCCAGCGCGACGAAGAACAGGACGATGACGACGATCATCCAGACGGCGCCGATTCGCGCGGCGCCACGGTTGGAGAGCTGCTTCATGCGGTCGATCCTGGTCGGGAGAGAGCCCGACGGGGACACCCTCGGGCCCTGGGGCCGAGGGGCATCTTGGGGATTCTGGGGGGGAATCCGGCCTGGGGGCGCCGGAACGGGATCCCAAGGAGCACCAGCACGGCACGCTGGAGTTCGATGGGGCGCATTTAGATAACCGAAGGACCCTCCAGCGGCAAGCGCGGGAGACCCTTGACCCCTCTTCCGGTGCCTCCGAGGATGCTCGGCGAGGGGGTCGTGGTCCCCTACCGCACCACCGGACGCCGGTTTCTCTGCCTC
>JALWOP010000433.1 GCA_027083445.1 Planctomycetota bacterium
TAATTACAGTTCACTGCCGAACAGGCAGCTTAGAAAAGCACATGGAATTACAGCGAGGGCAAAAACCCGTTCACTGCCGAACAGGCAGCTTAGAAAGAGTTACTGAGGTTCCAAGTCAGTCAGCTAATGTTCACTGCCGAACAGGCAGCTTAGAAAACTCACCACGCTTAAATGCCTCAGCTTTCTCAGTTCACTGCCGAACAGGCAGCTTAGAAATTTCTTTGGAAAATCCTACAGTGATGGAAAGAGTTCACTGCCGAACAGGCAGCTTAGAAAATTACCTGTTGGCAACGATAACACCCCAACCGGTTCACTGCCGAACAGGCAGCTTAGAAAATATATACGATTTTGCCTTTCAGCAGGCTCCCGTTCACTGCCGAACAGGCAGCTTAGAAAATTCTGTGTCAGGGTTTACAGGTGAGTTATCTTGTTCACTGCCGAACAGGCAGCTTAGAAATCTTAAACAGTTGCCACAGGTGGGAAGACTTCGTTCACTGCCGAACAGGCAGCTTAGAAAACTAACTTATACATATGATCATGCACATTAATGTTCACTGCCGAACAGGCAGCTTAGAAACCTTATCTCACTGCATTCTTAACAACTGGCAGGTTCACTGCCGAACAGGCAGCTTAGAAAAACAGTCACGCCCAATACACGAGCGGTTATTTGTTCACTGCCGAACAGGCAGCTTAGAAATTGAGTAGCCTGCCTATCCCTCCTTTCGTTATGTTCACTGCCGAACAGGCAGCTTAGAAAAGATTGCACTTACGCTTAACTGAAGCAATGGATGTTCACTGCCGAACAGGCAGCTTAGAAATCACATTCTGAGGATAGTGCCAATCGATATGTGTTCACTGCCGAACAGGCAGCTTAGAAATGTTTTTTTCAAAATAGACTACACTCCATAATGTTCACTGCCGAACAGGCAGCTTAGAAATAATACGTCGCTTTGAGCTAGACCCAACACTAGTTCACTGCCGAACAGGCAGCTTAGAAATAGCCTATGTAGAAAGAGATGAATATTGCCAAGTTCACTGCCGAACAGGCAGCTTAGAAAACCTCTGCGTCCTCTAACTCCTTACGCTTTTGGTTCACTGCCGAACAGGCAGCTTAGAAAAGTCATACAAAAAACAGGCGAATCAAAAAAACGTTCACTGCCGAACAGGCAGCTTAGAAAATACCACGCATCAATTTCTGTATTAGGTGTTACGTTCACTGCCGAACAGGCAGCTTAGAAAGCAATAGCCGAGGCTTAAATAAGCTATTCCTACGTTCACTGCCGAACAGGCAGCTTAGAAAATTTGCTTTATCTTGTGAATATTCTTTATTCTGTTCACTGCCGAACAGGCAGCTTAGAAATTTAAGGCAGCCCTTCGTGGTTGCCTTATTTATGTTCACTGCCGAACAGGCAGCTTAGAAAGTAACATCATCAGGCGGATATTTTGTTGTTTTGTTCACTGCCGAACAGGCAGCTTAGAAATTTTCTTTTGCTATTTCCTGAAGCTCAGATATGTTCACTGCCGAACAGGCAGCTTAGAAAAGAATTAAAGAAAATTGAAATATCATCTAAAAGTTCACTGCCGAACAGGCAGCTTAGAAAACATTCTCCAAGCAAAGGGGAGCGGTGGCATAGTTCACTGCCGAACAGGCAGCTTAGAAAGTATTCTGGGTGCAGTAACTCTCCTTCCCCTTGTTCACTGCCGAACAGGCAGCTTAGAAAATGGTCTGTTTAACACTAAAACACTACCAAGAGTTCACTGCCGAACAGGCAGCTTAGAAAGTGTGATTGATAGCTTAAAGGCGAATAACTTTGTTCACTGCCGAACAGGCAGCTTAGAAATATGGAGTACATTAACTTTTTCACATGGAAAGGTTCACTGCCGAACAGGCAGCTTAGAAAGATGAAAAAAGAAAACAATGCTGGGAAATGGCGTTCACTGCCGAACAGGCAGCTTAGAAAATGTCTCGCCATGCTTCGTAGAAGTTATCAAGGTTCACTGCCGAACAGGCAGCTTAGAAAAAAGCCCTTAGTCAGCATCTTAAGAGAAGCCGTGGCTTGTGCTAAAATCGACCGTAGGGAGTATAGCACAAGTTACGGGTGGAGTTGGTTTTCGCTTGGTGTAGCAACTTGTTAGCTGTATTTTCTCAATAAAGTAAACTATTGTATTTAAAGGGATAATAGCAATTTCAAGTGTATTGTTTGATACCTATATTAGCTTTATGCATATAACCAAAATGCTTATCAATAGAATAAACGGGAGTATTATTCTGGATGGCATTTTGAGCAATTAAAAGATCTGGAATTCCAATACCACTTGAACCTGATTTTAAACATTGTACTTGAAAAAGAACGATTTCTTGCCAATTTGCTTTTATTGTGTTGTTTTTAATCTTTTTCAATAAACGAATTATTCTTTTTTCATTACGTATAACAAGTAGTGGCAAAAGCTCTGTAAGAATTAAATCATTTATTACAACCAAATTTTCATCTATCAGAAAATCTAACTTTGCAGAGTTCTCTCCTGATCGAAAATAGTCAATCCATACTGAAGTATCTACAAGAACTTCCATCAAGCTCTATCTCGTATTTTATTTAGGTCGATATTTAAATCTATTTTTCCCTTAAATTTTTTTAAATCAGATAGTTCTGATTTTCTGATTAATTCTTGAAGTGCAAGCGTAATAACTTGTGTTTTTGTTTTTATATGAGCCAAAGACATTGCTTTTTGTATTAAATCTTCAGGTAAGTCTAGTGTTGTTCTCATGGCTTTTAGTCTATGTGATCGTCGATATGCATATTATTTGCAATATATGCATACAAGTCAAATTGTATTTACAGCTAACAGGCAGCTTAGAAA
>JALWOP010000434.1 GCA_027083445.1 Planctomycetota bacterium
GGACTGCCCCCCGAGGCCGGGATCCTCTGTCGCTCGGGCTTCGGCCCGGTGGCCGCCGCCGCCCGCACCGCCCAGCTCCTGGCCACCCTCGCCCCCCGGCGCGTCCTGCTCCTGGGAATCGCCGGCACCTTCGACCCGGCTCGCCTCCCGGTGGGGAGCGCAGCCCTCTTCGGCTCGGTGGAGCTCGAAGGGGTCGGCGCCGGTTCCCTGGAGAGCAGCGCCCTCGGCTTCGAGCAGTGGGACGGGGTCGGCGAACGGCTCGAACTCGAGGGGCCCCCCGAGAACCACCTGCTCAGCGTCTGCCGCGCCACCCGGGGGGAGGCGCAGCTCGCAGAGCGGCGCCGGCGCGGTGCCCTGGCCGAGGAGATGGAGGCTTTTGGCGTCGCCCTCGCCTGCCACCTGGCCGGCACGCCCCTCGCGGTGATCCGCGGCGCCTCGAACCCGGTCGGGGAGAGCGATCGGGGGAGCTGGAAGATCGACCAGGCCCTGGCTGCCGCCCGCGACCTCGCCCTGGCGGAGCTCGAGGGGGGCGGGGAATGAAACTGCACCTGGGGATCTCCACCTGTCCCAACGACACCTTCGCGTTCGCCGCCCTGATCGAGGGGCGCAGCGAGACCTTTGGACTGCAGTTCGAGGTCGAGCTCGCCGATGTCGAGGAGCTCAACCGGCGCCTGGCCGCTGGGGAGTTCGACCTGGCCAAGGGGAGTTTTGCCGCCGCCCTGGAACTCTCCGCCGATCTGGGCGTGCTGCCGGTCGGTTCCGCGATCGGCTTCGGCAACGGCCCGCTCCTGCTCACCCGCGGCCCCGCCCGGGAGCCCCGTCCCGGCCAGGTGCTGCTCTGCCCCGGCGAGCACACCACCGCCACCCTGCTCTACCGCCTCTTCTATCCCGACGGCCCCGAGCCTCGACAGGTGACCTTCGATCGGATCCTGCCCGCCCTGGAAGAGGGGCGCGCCGACTTCGGAGTCTGCATCCACGAGGGACGCTTCACCTATGGGGAGCGGGGTCTCACCGCCGTCGCCGATCTGGGTCGGCGCTGGGAGGAGGCGAGCGCAGGGCCCCTACCCCTGGGAGGCATCTTCGCCCGCAGGGGGCTTGGCGGGGGGACCCTGCGCCGGGCGCGGGCGGCGATCTCCGCCTCTCTGGAGTGCGCCCTGGCGGACCCCGCCGGCGCCCTGCCCTGCATGCGTCGCTACGCCCAGGAGCAGTCGGACGCGGTGCTGCGCTCCCACGTCGACCTCTATGTGAACCAGCTCACGCGCGACCTGGGACCGGAGGGACGGGCCGCCCTGGCCGCCCTGGCCGAACGCACGGGGAAGCCCCCCCTGGAGGTGTTGGGCATGCCGCGCCTCTTCCACCTGGCTCCCAAGGAGGCCTGGGAGGCCTCGGGTGGGCCCCTCTGGGAGCCCCCCTCCCTGACCGGGGAGGGCTTCGTGCACCTCTCCTTCGCCGAGCAACTCCCCGGCACCCTCGCCCTCCACTTCCGGAACGCCCCCCCACTGATCTTGCTCGAACTCGATGCGGAGCGGCTCAGCGATGCCCTGCGCCTCGAGCCCTCCCGGGGCGGGGCCCTCTTCCCCCACTACCACGCACCCCTACCGCGCTCGGCGGTGCTGCGCTCCTGGACCCTTGGCCTGGATGGCGGCGACCCGAGCCTCGATCTGCCCCATCTGGACTGGGAAGAGGACTCCCCCCCGGCCTGATCCGCGGACGGGTCGGGCACACCGAAAACGGGCGTGCTCCGCGTCGCGGAACACGCCCCTTGGATTGCCTGGGAGTACCCGACCGGGGAGGATGAACCTCGCCTGCGGGACCTCTCGCTGCCTCTAGCCGGCGCTCTTGCCGCCGGAGTCGCGCAGTTCCAGCATCTCCTTGCGGAGGTCCTGGGCCAGGGCCTTGATCTCCTGCATCGACTTGCGGACGCGGGCGGTGGCGGCCTTGTTGCCCTCCTCCGCCTTTTCGACGTCGGCTCGGGTCGCCTCGACCTTGGCCACGAGTTGATCGAAGTAGGTGCTCATCGGTTCTCGATGGGTTGGGGTTGCGTGGGGCCTCGAAGGGCCATCGGGGACGGTTCCAGGGGCCCTCATGGGCCTTCGGGGGGTGCCTCGACACCCCGTAGAAGCCACAATCCGGCCTCGGGATCAACCCGAAAAAGGCCCCCATAGGGGTCTTCGGAGGGGGTCAGCAGGGCTGCCACGGGCTCAAGAATCGCCCTAACTAACTTGCTCACATGACCTTAGGCCCATTCGACACCCCGAATGCCCCCCCGCGGACCCGGGTCCCTTTTCGACCCCGCCGGGCCGTCCCGGATCAGGACAGGGGGTCCTTCAGCCCTGCCATCCGGAGCACCTCGCGCCATTCGGCGGGGGTCACCGGCTGCACGGAGAGGCGCTGGCCCCGCTGCACCAGGGCCATCTTGGCGAGGCGCGGATTGGCCTTGAGGTCAGCGAGGGGAACGAAGCTGCGCGCTCCGGCACGCGCCCGGATGTCGACCATGTACCAGCGGGGCGCGTCGGGGTCGGCCTTGGGATCGAAGTGGGCGTCCTCCGGATCGAACTGGGTGAAGTCGGGATACCCCTCGCGCACCACCTCGGCTACTCCGGCCACCCCCGGGGGCTTGGCGTTGGAGTGATAGAAGAGCACCCCGTCCCCCACCTTCATCTCGTCGCGCATGAAGTTACGCGCGGTGTAGTTGCGCACACCGTCCCAGTGGGTACGCCGTCCCTTCGAGTTCCACAGGTCTTCGAAGGAGAAGAGGTCCGGCTCGGACTTGAGGAGCCAGTAGCTGCGCTTGGTGGCCATGGGATCGCTCTTGGTTGTCTGGTGGAGGGGGCGTGGAGTCATGACCCGGGGCGGGGT
>JALWOP010000435.1 GCA_027083445.1 Planctomycetota bacterium
GGGAGGAGGGGCGCGGGGGGGGAGCGTCGGACGCGGCTAAACTACCCGATTGGAGCAAACCGCGCCTCGGGTGTCGACGCCCCCTAGGGTCTCCAGCTCTCGCCCGGGGCGAGCTTTACCAGGGAGTCGCCGCGGAGAACCCAGACCGGGAGCCTGTCGCTGAGAACGGCTCCCGCACTGGGGGGCTCGAGTAGGACGAGGCGGTGGGATTGTTCGGGATAGCGCTCGGTGGCCTCCGCCAGGGAGGGCGCGGTCCGGATCTCCCAGCGACTCTTGCACCAGTACTCCCGAATCGGGTCGGAGGTGATGACCAGGTCGGTCGGTTCGAGGAGCTGGGCCAGGGCCCTGCGATCCTCTCGCTCGGGGTCGCTCTGTTCCCAGGCCAGGCGTGTCCCCACGGCCAGCAGGGCAGCGAGGATCAGGAGCAGACTTCCGAGGCGCAGGGCCTCTTCCTCTCTCTCTCGGCGGGTGAGCCAATCGGCCAGGCCCACGGCCGCGGCGGGGAAGAGGAAGGCCCCCACCGGACCCATGCTGGGGGATCCGCCCACGATCGGCGCCAGGGCGACGAGGCACCAGGGCACCATCCAGGTCGGCGCCGGTGTCTCTTCGGGAAGCCGTCGGCCGAAGAGCAGGGAGTAGAGTCCGAGTGCGGCGGGGCCCATTCCCAGGGTCAGGTAGAGCAGCCAAGTGGGGATGGCTCCCAGACCGGGGTGACGTCCGGCCAGGACCGCGTCCCAAAAGGCCTGGGGCTGGCCCGAGATCAGGATCTGGAGCGCGACGAAAAGGACCAGGGCGGAGGTGACCGCCGCGATCGGCCCACGCGAGCGGCCGCCGTGGCGTGCGACGGCCCACAGGACCGCGGGCAAGAGCAGGGCGTTCTCCGGCCGTAGCAGGAAGGCGACGAAGAAGAGGAGCGCTGCCCTCCACTGATAGCCGTTGTGAAGCCGCTCCCGGGGCTGGAAAAGGGTCGTCAGCAGCCAGGTAGCCCCCAGGGCACCTGGGGCGAAGTCGAGCGGCAGGCTCGCGCTCAGCGCGAGCACGGGGGAGAGCAGCACCGAAAGGAGCGCCAGGAGGGAGAGGCGCGGCTCGAATCCGATCGTGCGCAAGAGGTTCGCCAGAGAAGGGACGAGCAGGCCGTAGGCGAGGGCGGAGAAGAGAAAGCAGACCCGCTCGGGACCGAGTCCGCTCAGGCGATCGAGGAGCATGCCGAGGGGCAACAGGATGCCGGTCGACCCCTCGCCGTTGCCCGCTACCCGGCGCACGAGATCCATCGGTCCCCACAGGCGCTCGCTGGGCAGTCCCAGGGCTAGGGCGGCGAGGCCGAGTCCCAGGAGCCAGACCTGCCGGCGCCGGCGCCGATCGAGTCTCGCCGTGGCTCCGTCGAAGAGCTCGTGCAGCTCTTCGCGGGCGAAGGGGGCGGCGCTGAGGGGATCGTTCACGGGGTCGTTCACTCCGCCAGGAGAGAGTCGAGGAGCGCCGCATCCAGGGTGAGGCCGAGCTGCGGTTCGCCCACCGCGCGCAGCAATACGAACTCGGGGCGGGCGACTGCGCCCTTCTTGTCGTGCGCCAGTCCCGCCCGCAAGGCCCGGGGTTCCAGGGCGAGGCCCTGCCGCTCGCGTAGGTCCCGGAGGCCACCGGGGAGCCCCAACAGATGCAGGAGCGCATCGACGCGCCCCGGGAGGGCGGGATCGCCCAGGAGGCCGCTCTCCCGGCTCGCCCGCAGGGCCAGCCCCAATCCCGCGGCAACGGCGACTCCGTGGGGCACACGCCCATATCCCGCGGCATGTTCGATGGCGTGGGCGAAGGTGTGGCCCAGGTTGAGTGCGCGCCGCGGCCCTCGTTCGGTCGGGTCCGACGCGACGATCTGCGCCTTGATCGCGACCATCTCCGCCACCGTGGTGGCGAGGGCCTCGGGGTCGCCGGCGAGGAGATCCCCTGCCCGCTCCTCGAGTCTCGCGAGGGAATCCTCCCCCCCCAAGAGGGCGGTCTTGACCACCTCCCCCAGACCCGAGGCGCTCTCCTCTGCCGGCAGACTGGCCAGGGTGCGTGTGTCGCAGTAGACCGCGCTCGGCTGGTGGAAGGTGCCGGCGAGGTTCTTTCCGCCGCGCAGGTTGATGGCCGTCTTGCCGCCCACCGAGGCATCCACCTGGGCCAGGAGGGTCGTCGGTGCGTGGACGACCGCCATGCCGCGCTTGAAGAGCGAAGCGCACAGTCCCCCCAGGTCACCGATCGTGCCGCCCCCGAAGGTGACCAGCGTCGAGGCGCGTGAAAGATCCGCCTGCGTGCAGAAGTCGAGCGCCTCCTCCAGGCGGGCGATCGTCTTGGCCCCCTCCCCTCCGGGGACCAGGAGTCGCGGCAGGTCTGCCAGAGTCGGGACCAGGTCGCCGTAAAGGTCCCAGACGCGTTCGTCCGCCAAGAGCGCGACACCCTGGGCACGATTCGGCACGAGAGCGTCGAGAGCAGCAGGCCCGATGTAGACGGGATAGGCTGGATCGGTGGCGACTTCGATGCAGGTCGTAGTCACGAAGGGGACCGCTGGGGGAGAGCGGGCAGGGGGGGAGCTGTCGCGGAGGGGATCCTAGAGCGTAGCCTTGTTCCGCTCCGAACGTAGCCGGCGCTCGCGGCGTCTGCGCACCAGATCCTCCTGGAGCTTACGCGAGGAGCGGCTGTCGGCACGCACGAGGAAGAAGATCAGCACGATCATCAGGATCGTTCCCGCGGCGACACCCATCAAGATGTACTGGGGTGTGCGGTTGACCGGCGGGATGAAATCCTCGAGCTCGGAGACGACGAAGAGGGGCGCCATGGCGGTGGAACGGCCATCCGCCCGCTCGTAGACCACGTTCTTTAGGAAGAAGCCCTTGCCGGTCACGAGGCGGTGCACCTCCCGATCCTGGAGTTCGCCCAGATCCAGGGGAGAGATGAACTGCACCAGGGGCGTGGGCGCACGCCACTGCGAGTTCGTGAGCCAGCCGCGACTGATGCGGCCTATGTGCAGGGGGTTCTCACCGGGGTCCTCGGTCCAGATCCCGAGGTTGCGGCTGATTCCGAAACGGAAGGGCTGGCCGCGGAAGAAGGTTCCGCCGTTGCAGAGCAGGCCGAGCTTCTCGTTGTCGAGCACCTCCGCAGAACTCCAATCGATCTCCGTGGCGCGCGAGGCCGCATAGGCCATCAGGTCCCAGAGCTCGTTCGGCTCGCCGTAGCGCTCCTCGATGGTGTCGTCCTTGACACGGTCTCGCAGGAGCGCGACGAGCTCGTCGTGGGGTAGAGGGCGAATGAGCGGTTGGGAGGGGATCAAGCGGTTTCCCGCGACGAGCGGACCCTCGCGGGGTTCGCCATCGACCAGGCCGCGATAGGCCTGCACGAACAGTCCGTCCATGCGCACATAGGAGCCGACCTCCAGATCGGTGGGCTTCAAGAAGACGACATGGACCGTGACGTCAGGCGCCTCCTGCGTTTCGCCCTCTTCCCCTTGAAGCGCCTCTCTCCCTTGAAGCGCCTCTCCCCCTTGAAGCGTTTGCCCGTCATCCAGCCGAATGGTCCCGAGCTGCCGCACGCGCACAGCGGGGTCGGAACTCGGCATCGTGCGGAGCGCGATGAGCTCCCCCCGAATGCGTAGAGGATTCTTGCGGTGCTCTTGGGGTGATGCGAGGAGTTCAGCGACCAGCTCGGGGGTGAGGTCCCTAATCCCCAGCGCTTCGTAGTTGCGCGGCGCCAGGGTGACGGAGTACTTCAGCAGGGCGTCGACGGCCTGGCCTGCCAGGCTCGAGCGTTCCTCGGCGCTCCCATCGTGAATCGTCGCCAGGACGGCATCGTCCTCGAAGGGAAGCGTGTAGACCTTTTCCACCTGCTCCTGGCCGATCGCCGGCAGATTCGCGTCCTGCTCCTCTGAGTTCGAGATCTTCAGGCGTGTCCCGATGTAGGCGCCGAAGAGCAGGATGGACGCCAGGCCGAGGATCAGGATGCGTCGCTTATCGCGCGCGGTCTGGGCTTCAGCCTCGGCCAGGGTCATGCGGCGGTGCTTTCCGCCGCTAGGCGTGAGTTTCATGGGCGGATGGCGGAGAGGGCCTGCCGGTGGGCGGCGGCATGGATGAGGGAGCGAAAGAGACGGTCCTGGAGACCTCCCTCATGGGACAGTTCGGGATGCCATTGAACCCCGAGGGCAAAGGGGTGATCGCGGAGTTCGATGCCCTCGATCAGGCCCTCCTCATCGGTGGCGTTGACGCTCCATGGAGCGCCAACATCACAGAGGGCTTGGTGGTGGCGGGAGATCACGGGCAGGGAGGCTACCCCGAGGATGCGCGCGAGTTTCGAGTCCGGCACGACCCGGACGGCGTGCTCGACCCCGCCCCGGTGCTCCTGGGCCCCCGGGCGATCCTCGGGCAGGTGCTGCAGGAGCCGGGCCCCGCCTGAGATCCCCAGGCATTGCATCCCGTAGCAGATTCCCAGCACCGGTAGGCGCAGCGCCAGGGCCGCTCGGGTGAGGGCCAGGTCGTAGTCCTGTTTCTCGGGGGGGGTGACCCGCGCCTCGGGGTGGGTCGGTCCCAAACCGAGCCGTTCGGTATCGAAGTCGTCGCCCCCGCAGAGGACCAGGCCGTCGACACGCTGTAGCGCACGCTCGATGTCCCGGGGTCCGCCGACTCCGGGGAGGGCGAGGGGGACACCGCCGCAGCGCAGCACGGCCAGGGAATAGCGGTGGTGCAGGCGCAGGCCCGGCTCACCGGTGCCCGGCGCGCAGCCGTTCAAAGCGATCAGGGGACGCTCGGCGTCGACCATGTCCGCCATTATGGACCGCCCCACCAGGGGGTGCCGTCAGTTTCCCCTTCCCCCATCCGGATCGGCCCCGGGAGGGGCTACGATCCCGCGCCCGATGGGCACCACGCTGGACCTTCTCGAGATTCTGGGCGGCTTCACGCTGCTCGTCCTGGGCGCGGGCTGGCTGGTCGATGGCGGTGCCACCCTGGCCCGACGCCTGGGAATCAGCCCGCTGGTCGTCGGACTCACGATCGTGGCCTGGGGCACCTCGATGCCCGAAGTGGTGGTCTCTTCCCTGGCGGCCTATCGAGGTCTGCCCGCCTCGAGCCTCGGCAACGTGATCGGTTCGAACACGGCCAACATCGGCCTGGTCCTCGGCTCCAGCGCCATGATCTTGCCCTCCATCCTGCTGGGCAGGGTCAAGCGGCGTGAGGCGACCTGGCTCATCGGTTCCCTGGTGGGCCTTTGGCTCATCTGCGGCGATGCCGCGGTGACGCGCATGGAGGCCGTGGTCCTGCTCGCTTCCTTTGCCGTCTACAACCTGCTCCTCGTCCGCGACGAGCGCACGGTCGTGACGGAAGAGGCCGCTGGACAGGGAATGAGACGACCGGGCTGGGCCGCTCTCGCCGGCAGCCTGGCGATCGCGGGGGGAGCCGAACTGGTCATGCGCGGGGCCCTCGGTGTGGCGGCGACGGTCGGCATGCCCGACCGGATCGTCGGTCTCACCATCCTGGCCCTGGGCACCTCCCTGCCTGAACTCGCGGCCGGGGTGACGAGTGCTCGCCGGGGCCATCCCGAGATCGGGCTGGGGAACGTGATCGGCAGCAACGTCTTCAACACCCTGGCCGTGACCGGCATCGCCGGCGTGATCCGACCCTTTCAGGGGGCGCACGCTTCCGAGGGGATCCGCATGGCACTATCGAGCGATTTCCCGGTCGCCCTCGGTTTCTCGGTCGTACTCGTCGCCCTGCCGCGTTTCTTTCGGGGCAGCGCGGGGGTGGGGCCGGGTGGAGCCTTGGTACTGGCCTATCTGGCCTACATCACCTGGCTCTTGATCGGGATCTGAGCTTCGCCTCCAGGGCGCGGGCTGCTCCGATCATGCGGTAGAGAAGGCGTGATCCCACGATCGCATCCCAACCCTGGCCCTGTGCATCCCCCTCCGGCCCCGGACTCACCTCGCACAGATCCATGCCCACGATGCGGCGCCTAGAGGCGACGAGCTCCTCGAGCCAGAGCATCGTCTCGTGCCAGTCGAACCCGCCCGGTACGGGGGTACCCGTGTGCGGACAGAGGGAGGGGTCGAGTCCATCCACGTCGAAGGAGAGGTAGACCTTTTCGGGGAGCAGGTCCAGGTATTCGCGAATCAGGAGGCGTCGATCGTCTCCGGCCAGCTTGATGCGGGCCCAATCGGGATCGAAGAGCACGCGCAGGCGCTCGTCCTCGGCCAGCCGCTTGCGCTCTCCTTGGCCTAGATCGCGCACGCCCACCGAGACGACTCGGACGATCTCCACCGGCGCTGCCAATACGTTGTAGAGAATGGAAGCGTGGGACCAGCGAAAGCCCTCGAAGGAGTCGCGCAGGTCTGCGTGGGCATCGAAGTGCAGGATGCCCATCCCGCTGAAGCGGCGTGCGCAGGTGGTGATCGCGCCGTAGGGCACCGAATGATCTCCGCCCAGGATGACCGGCAGCGCTCCCGCCTCCAGGGCGCGCTCGGTCCAGGCGGCGACGAATTCGTTGACCCGCTCGCCCGCCGCATCGACCACGGCGCAGCGCTCGTCCCCGGGCCGGGCTCCGCCCTTCGCGATCACCGGCGCCGCGGCGGCGGAGGCCTCTCGGTTCCACTCCAGGACCTCGGAGGGAAGGGGAGCGGTATGGATGCCGTCCTTCCAGGGAGTGCCGAAACGCAGATCGAAGAGGTCGACCTGGTGACTGGCGGCGATCACGGCCTCCGGGCCCAGGGCCGCGCCGCGCCGAAAGGAGGTCGTCGCGTCGAAGGGAACGGGCAGGACCCAGACCGCAGCCTCCTTCGGGGGCGTATCGAGGCCGAAGAGGGCGCTGCCGGGCGGGGCCGGGGCATCGGGATCGAAGGCCATGGCTTCCCCATCCTCCTCCCCGCGCGGTGTGCTGGAAGGGGGGGCAGCCCCTTTTCCTGCACCTACTGGTCAGGGAAGCACCCCGGGTCTGGTGGCGGGAGCCGCCAGAGCGTCTCCTTGGGGGGCGCTATTTCTCCTTCCGCCCAAGAAGTGAGTGGGTCTCCCCGTTCATCCCCTGGAAGCACGTTCCCATGATCGACGAACTCTCCGAGGCCCACCTGCTGGACCGCTACCGGGAGGGGCACTCCGACGCCTTCGCCAGCCTGGTGAAGCGCCACCAGGGCGCCCTTCTGCGGTATGCCCGAGCCCTGCTCGGGGCGGTGCACTCGGCCGAGGACATCGTTCAGGAGGCCTTCTTGCGCCTGGCCGAAAAGCCGCCCGTGCTCCCGCCGGAGGTGGTGGGGGATGCCCGCAGGGAGCGGGCCGCACTGGCCTCCTGGATGCACAAGGTGACGAGGAATCTCTGCATGGACCTTCAACGCTCCGAGAGGCGACGCCGGCATCGAGAATCGGCGGTGGCACCGGACGAGGCCGCCGAGGGCGGACTCGCCGGGGTCGAGGCTTCCGACACCACCTCGGCGGTCAAGCGCTCCCTCCAGCGACTGCCCCTCGATCAGCGCGAAGTGCTCGTGCTGCGTTTGTTGGGTGAGAAGAGCTACCGGGAGATCGCTCAGATCACGGGCAAGAAGGTCGGCACGGTCGGCTGGCTCGTGAGCGTCGGGCTCAAGGCACTCGCCACGGAATTGGCCCCGCTGATCGGCGGCTTGCCGGGGGAAGGATCCCGGCGGAGCGGTTTCAGCCCCGCTCGAGGAGAACTGTGATGCACGACTCGATGGATGATGCGCTGCATGAGCGCCTGTGCGCTTGGTTGATGGGGGAACTCTCTCCCGATGAGGCTCGAGAGATGGAAGCGCGTGTCGCCGGCTCGCAGAGCTTGGCGGCGGAGCGCGATCGGATCGAAGCCACCCTGAACTTGGTGCGCGATGCCTTCGAGCAGGAGCCGACTCTCTCGGATGCGGCCATGGCGCGCGTGATGTCCGCCGCGGGTGCATCCACCGCAGCCGGGAATGGCCGGCTCGCCTGGTTTCACCGCCCCGCGTGGCGTGCGGCGGCCGCGGTCTTGGCCCTGGTGGGAGGGGTGATCGGGATTCTCTCGTTGGAGGAGGGCTCTGGAACCTCCGGGGTGGATCTACGCCTCGCCCGTGTCGAGGAGAGCTCCAGCGAGATGCACTTGGAGGAGAAGCTGGAGCGCGCTCCCGGCGAGCTGCACCATTTGGGTGAGGTCGCCGATCGGGACGAGGTCCCCGGCGGGGCAGCTTCCCGTGGCCGCGCATCCGAATCGAAGCGGCTCGGCTTGGGTTACACCGAAGGCGAGCAGCTCGACCTGACGGAGCAGGGCCATTTGGAGCTGGGCTATTCGGGTGCCCCTGGGGAGGAGATCGCCCAGGACGAGACCAGCGGTGAAGCCGCGAGGAAGGAGTTGACCGATCGCGTGGCACTCCAGATGGAGAAGTCGCAGCCTTCGGAGGTTCACGTCGTCGCCGGCATCGAGGATGCGAACAAGGTTCCCGTGAAGAAGTCCGCAGGGGAGGGAGATCTCTTCCTGGTCGAGAACGAGGTCGAGGATCGGGGTGTGGCTGCGCTGGACTCCCTGGACGGGGAAACGATCGGCGCGGGTGGCGGCGGCGGCCGTACCGACTGGGACATGGAGCGGATCAGCGGCGGAGCCAAGGGGGAGGTCCCGTCCGAGCAGAGCGAGGCGGGAGCGCTCCTGGCGATTGCGCCCACCACTCCCAAGCCGGCATCGAAGGGGGGGGGTAGGTACGTCGGCCCTGGAGATAGTGCTCCGCCCACCGAGCCGGCCGATGGCTATGTGCCCTCCCCGGGGCAGGTGAGTCCCTACGCGGAGATGGAGCCCCCCGCCGTGGAGCGGAAACGCCGGCAGGGCCGGGAGTCGTGGAGTGCGCCGGCGAACGGCCTCCTCGATCGGGAGTCACCTCGAAAGTACTTCGGTCGCCCCAGTGGTCGTCCGAACCCCGACGAGATCCTCGCCGGTTGCTTGCCGCGGCCCCACGAGACGGCCCGTGACATGTACTTCCGCTTCTATGGGGACAACCCCTTCGTCTCCACGGCGCAGGACAACGCCTCGACCTTCTCGGTCGATGTGGATACGGCGAGCTATGCCCTCACCCGCAACTACCTGCGCCGGGGCATGTTGCCGCCGCGTGCCGCGGTGCGCACCGAGGAGTTCATCAACTACTTCAAGCCGGATCTTGCGCCCCCCAGCGAGGGGACCTTTGCCCTCTACACCGACTTGGCACCGAGCCGTTTCGGTGGTGCGCCGGGCCGGTTGATGCTGCGGGTGGGCTTGCGTGGGCGGGTGGTCGACAAATCCGAGCGCAGGCCGATGGCTTTGACCTTCGTGGTCGACGTATCGGGTTCGATGGAGGAGGGTGGCCGCTTGGAACTGGTCAAGCATGCTTTGCGGCTGCTCTTGACCCAGCTCGATGCCCGGGACCGGATCGGTCTGGTCGCTTTTTCGAACGAGGCGCGGCTGATCCTGCCCATGACCCCGGTGACCCAGCGGGCGTTGATCGAGACCGCGCTCCACCCCCTGCATCCCGACGGGGGGACCAATGCCGAAGCGGGGCTCATGCTGGGTTACGAGTTGGCCCGCAGCGCCGTGGATCCGGGGATCATCAGCCGGGTGATCTTTCTCTCCGACGGCGTGGCCAACATCGGCCAGACCGACCAGGACGTGCTCTCCGCCCGCGTGCGCGAGCAGCGAGAGCAGGGCATCTACCTGAACACGATCGGGGTGGGGATGAACAACCACAACGACGTCTTCCTGGAGCGCCTGGCGGATCTCGGGGACGGTATCTGTGACTACGTCGACGATGCGCAGAGTGCCAAGCGTGCCCTGGTCGACCGTTTTTCGGGTGCTTTGGTGCCCATCGCCAGCGACGTCAAGTTGCAGGTCCTCTTCGACCCGACGCGGGTGGCGCGTTACCGGCTTCTCGGCTATGAGAACCGCGCCATCGCGGATGTGAGTTTCACCAACTCCGCCATCGATGCGGGCGAGATCGGTTCGGGGCACCAGGTGGTGGCGCTCTACGAGCTCGATCCCGTCGGCGGCGAGTGGCCGGATGCCGCGGAGCCGCTCTCCATCGGGACGGTCAAGTTGCGCTGGAAGGAGCCGAAGCGCACGGGGCAGGATCCGCGTGAGATCCGCATCTACCACACCGAGACACAGGTGAGTTGTAAGGGGATGTTCGCGAGCTTCGACGAATCCCCGGCCGGTTTCCGGCGCAGTGCGCTGGTGGCCCAGTTCGCCGAGTTCCTGCGCCATTCGACCCACGCCCGGGGAGACTCCTTTGCCGAGTTGATCCGGGAGGCGGAAGCCTTGGCCCCGGTCCTGTCGGACGCCGATTTCGATGAGTTCATCGAGCTTCTGCATCGAGCCGAGCCCCTCTTGCAGGTGCAGTGGCGCCGCCTGGCCCAGGACGAGTTGCAGCGTACGATCGAGGAGTATCAGCGCCTGATCTACAACCAGACCCTGTTGACCGAATTGCAACGCAACGCCCACGATCGAGAACTCCTCGAGGACCTGCGAGCCCAGAACGCCCAGTACGAGCAGCGCATCCGCGACCTCTTGGAGCACCGCTAGGCTCGCTCGCATCCGATCCTTTGGGAAGAGCTTCAGTCGGAAGGCTCGTCATCGCTCAGGAGGCCGCGCAGCGCATTCAACAGCTCAGGATCTGGAACGAGGCCCCCTCGTTCACAGCTCTCGATCCAGTTCCGTCGGAGTTCGTCGGCCATCGAGCGATGAATTCCAGATCCACCCTCCAAGAGAGGCAAGATCGCTCGCAGGCCCTCTTCAAAGCTTTCTGCGGCTTCCCCGAACCTTCCGGATCCAACGAGGATCAATCCGCGAGAGCCGCAAGAGAGGGCAAGCTCGGGAAGGAAGCGCTCCGGTTCTTGCTTGGCGAGCCGCCTGCGGATGTCGACTGCCTCCTCGATTGCGAGGAGCGCCTCCTCGCGCCGTCCGAGATCGCCGTAGCGAAGGTTCAGGTTGTTCAGGCTCGCTGCGAGGTTGGGCTCGAAGGCATTGGGCCGCGCCTTGGCAAGCTTCCTGTAGATCCCCGCCGCCTCCTCGATCGCGAGGAGCGCCTTCTCGTGCCGCCCGAGTTTGGCGTAGCAATTGCTCAGGTTGTTCAGGCTCATCGCAAGGTCGGGCTCGAAGGCATCGGGGCGCGCCTCGGCGAGCCTCCTGTAGATCCCCGCCGCCTCCTCGATCGCGAGGAGCGCCTCCTCGCGCCGCCCGAGATCGGCGTAGCAACCGCTCCGGTTGTTCCGG
>JALWOP010000436.1 GCA_027083445.1 Planctomycetota bacterium
GCGTGCGATAGCCCGCGGTCTCGGGGGTGGGCCGCAGGATGAACTGATCCAGGGCGTGCTCTCCGTGGTGGATGTGGCCGCCGCTCGTCCCGTAGCGCCGCTCGATGTCCGGCGGTGTGAGCAGTTCCTGGCCACAGATCAACTCCCGGACTCCCGGAGCAGCCTGGGCGAGAACCTCCAGGATGCGTTCGGTCAGAAGCTCGCGGGCCTCCTCGGTCCAGCCACCCGCCAGGTCATGGGGCACGAAACTGGCCCGCAGCGTGATCACGGCGGCCCCCTGGGGTGCCTCGCCCCCGCACGAGAGTTCCAAGACGGGCCGCTCGGGAAGCTCCCCGTACTTGATGCCGTCGAAGGCTCGCTCCACCGAGTCCAGATCCGCTGCGAGGCAGGCGCGCCGCCAAGAACGGCCCTCGGCTCCGGAAAACTCCAGCGGACCCTCGAGGGCCAGGTGCAGGTAGGCGGCCGTGCCCCGGGCCCGGAAGCCCTGGATGCGGCGTGCTTGGTGTTCAGGCAGGTCCCTGGGATGCAAGAGGTCGAGCAGGGTTTGGCGCGGATCACAGGTCGCCAGGACGCAATCGGCCAGGACCCGCTCCCCATCTGCCAGCTCCACGCTCGAGACGACGCCCCCCTCCAGGTGAATGCGGCACACGCGCAGGCCCGTGCGAATCTCGACACCGGCGGCGCGGGCAGCGCCCTCGAGGGCGCGCACGAGCGCCGCACCCCCTCCCCGCACGGCCCTCCCCTCCAGCGCCATGCGCGCGAGCAGGTTCAAGCTGCCCCCGGCGGACCAGGGCCCGAGCCAGCTCCCCGCCAGGGCGGGCAGAGCCAGGGCGGCGGCCAGGGGACCATCCTCGAAGTACTCCTTCAGCCAGTCCGCCGCGCAGGTGGGCGCGACGCGCAGGAACTCCAGCATCTCGCGCCGCCCGAGACGGCGCAGGGCCAGGGCCCGGGGCCCCACCTCGCGCAGGGTGGCCAGGGTCGGCCTCAGGCTGGCGGGAGGCGCGTGACGCAGAAGGGGAGAGAGGACCGATGCGAAGCGCTCGGCCTTCGCGCGCCATTCCCCATAGGCCTCCGGTCGGGTGAGCCCGGGGCCGATCTCGAGCGCCTCCCCCTCCCCGTTCGGAACGAGAAGGGGCGTGGGTTTTTCCTGCCGCTCGAGCCCGTGGCGATCGAGGGAGAGGCCACTGACGACCTCCTCCGCCGGATCGCCGCCGCCCTCGTGTAGGCCGGTGTGATGGAAAAGGGGATGGAACTCCTCTCCCGCTGCCAAACCTCCCAGTCCCGAGCGAGCTTCGACCAGGAGCACCTTGCGTCCGCTCTGGGCCAAACGCGCGGCTGCCGTCAGGCCGTTGGGACCACCCCCGATGACGATGATGCGCTCCACCCTAAAGCTCCCGGCTCTCGAGAAGGGTCTTGGCGGCCAGTTCGCCGGGGGCACCCATGATGCCCCCGCCCGGATGGGTTCCCGAAGCACACATCCAAAGACCGCGCAGGGGGGTGCGGTAGCGGGCCCAACCCGCCGCGGGACGCAGGAAGAGCAGTTGCTCCAAGGAGAGTTCGCCGTGGAAGATGTTGCCTTCGGTCAAGCCGAACTCCTGTTCCAAATCCCACGGGGAGAGCACCTGACGGTGCAGGATGCGGTCGGGGAGGGTGGGTGCGTACTCCGCCAGGGTTTCGACCACCGCATCGCCGAAAGCCTCCCGGCGCTCGGGCCAATGCGCGGGCCCCTCCTTGATCTCGTAGGGCGCGTACTGCACGAAGATCGACATGACGTGCTTGCCCGGGGGCGCCACGCTGGGGTCGACCAGGGAGGGAATGACCACGTTCAGGTAGGGGCGCGAGGAGAAGTCCCCATACTTGGCTTCGTCGTAGGCCCGCTCGAGATAGTCGATGCTCGGAGCGATGGCGATGTCGCCGCGCAGGTGGGGTCCATCCCCGGGTCGACAGGTGAACTCCGGCAGGCCGTCCAGAGCCAGGTTCACCTTGCCGGAGCTGCCGCGGTACTTGTAGCGCCGGATGTCCCGGGCGAACTCCCCGTCGAGGTGCTCCTCCCCGACCAGTCCCAGGAAGGTGCGGCGCGGATCGACCCCCGAGACGACGACCTTGGCCTCGAGTTCGTCCCCGCTTACAAGGACCACCCCCCGTGCACGCCCCCCCTCGACACGGATCTTCTCGACCGGCGCCTCGCAGACGATCTCCGCCCCGTGGGCCCGGGCCGCCCGGGCGCAGGCAAGGCTGACCTGGCCCGTCCCGCCCCGGGAGAAGCCCCAGGAGCGGAAAGCGCCGTCGATCTCCCCCATGTAGTGGTGCAGGAGCACATAGGCGCTCCCCGGTGAGCGCACACCGAGGAAGGTGCCGATGATGCCGCTGACCGACATGGGCGCTTTCAGGGTCTCCGACTCGAACCAAAGATCCAGAAAATCCACCGCGCTCATCGTCATCAACTTGTGATTCAGATAGGCGAGGTCGGCATCCATCCCGCCCAGTTCCCGCGCCAGGCGCAGATTGCGCAGGAGCTCGCGCGGGGCGAGCGAGGTGGGGTCGGGGGCGGGGCGGTCGATGATCGACTTGCTGAAGCGGGCCAGGCGGCTCATCGCCAGGCTGAACTCCCCCAGGGTCTCCGCATCCCGGGGACTGAAGCGCGACACCTCCCGGCGCGTGCGGTGGGGATCGGACCAGCGGCAGAGCCCCTCCCCGTCGAGCAGGGGCAGGAAACTCGCCTCGAGGGGGATCAGATCGAAACCGTGTCGGGCGAGTTCCAGCTCGCGGATGATGTGCGGTCGAAAGAGGCTCACCACATAGGAGCAGACCGAGAAGGTGAAGCCGGGAAAGACCTCCTCGCTCACCGCTGCGCCGCCCAGGACATGGCGCCGTTCGAGCACGAGCACCTGCTTGCCGGCCCGGGCCAGGTAGGCGGCGGCGATCAGGCCGTTGTGGCCTCCGCCCACGACGATGGCGTCGTAGCGGCTCTTTTTCGGCCGGGGGCTCAAGAGGGCCTCGGAGGACTCGTGCATCACCTGCGCTTGCGCTCGGGGTTGAAGAAGGGGCGCCGCGTCACCAGAGCGGGCACGCGCCGGCGCTCGTACTCGACGGTGACCTCGAAATCGAGGCGGGTACCGAGGGAAGCGCAGGAGGCCTCCACGTCCGCCAGGGCCAGGTTCTCCTTGAGCAGGGGTGACCAGGCTCCGCTGGTCGCCTTGCCCACCTGCCGTCCTCCCGCTGCGTAGACCGGCACACCGCTGCGCCAGGCCTGGGAGCAGACCTCGGGAGGCAGGCCGTGCTCGGCGTAGAGCGCTTCGAGCGCATCCCAGTCGATCACCAGCCCCACCAGCCGCCGCCGACTCCCGCGCTCTTTCTCGGCGCGCAGGGCCGCCTGACCGTTGAAGGGCTCCCGATCGAGGTCGACCGTCCAGCCCAGCCCCAGCTCGAAGGGGCTCGACTTCTGAGCGTCGATCATGCAGTGGTTGGCGCTGAAGTAATCGACGCCGTTCATGATGAACCCGGCCTCGATGCGGGTCACGTCCATCGCATCCAGACCCGCCGGCTCGAGGGCGTGGGCCTTGCCCGCGGCCACGAGTGCATCCCAGACGCGGGTAGCCCGGGCCGCCTCGACCCAGACCTCGTAACCCAGGTCCCCGGTGTAGCCGGTGCGCGAGATCCAGACCCCGGTTCCATCCAGGTCCGCGGAGGTGCCCCGGAAAAAACCGAGTCGGTCCAAATCCGCGTCGCAGCAATCCGCCAGCACGGCCCGCGCCATGGGTCCTTGCAGGGAGAGGGCGCCGATCTCCGCGCTCTCATCGTGGATCGTGACCCGATAGCCCCGGGCGTAGCGCTCCAGCCAGGCACGGGAGGGCTCGGCCGCCGTGACGCGAAAGCGGTCCTGCGCGAGGCGCGTCACCGTCCCGTCGTCCATCACCTTGCCTGCGTCGTCACACCAGCACAGGTAGGTCACCTGACCCACCTCGAGGCGCCGCACGTCCTTCACCATGACCTGGGCCAGAAACTCCCCCGCGTCGGGCCCGCTGACCGAGTACTTGAAAAGGGGCGAGACGTCGATCAAGCCCGCGGCGTGGCGCAGGGCGTAGTACTCCCGCTCGTGGCTCGTGTCGAAGGAGCAGACGGCGTAGTACCCGGCCCAGTCCTTCCAACGCATGCTCGTGCAGAGGGCAGCGGTCCGCTCGTGGAAGGGGCTCGGAATGGGCATGGGCCTGGGTTCTAGCAGCGGGCATCGTCGGGAGCAACCTCGAGGGCCGGAAGGGAAACGGGACCGACGACAGACGGACCCCGCGACACCGCGGTGCCACGGGGCCCGTGCCCACGAGGGGCCGGTCGTTTTCTGCGCGGAGTCAGTGCACTTCGGTCACGGTGACCGAGAGGGAAAGACCCTCTGCCGAGAGGTCACCGAAACGGGCCACCCAGCCATCGGGACTCCGCTCCATGCTCACGCGCTCATCCAGGGCGAGCTCCTGGGAGGGAGTGTTGAAAAGCGTCCCCATGACGGGTCCAGCCAGACGTTGGGTGCGGGCCGGAGCAGCCAATCGAGTTCCTCCCTTGAGGTGGAGGTCGAGCTTTCCATCCTCGCCGGGCAGGAGCTTCACCCGCAGGCACATGCCGTCCAGGACGGAGCGGATCTCGGGATCGGCCACCGCCGATTGTTGGGCCACTTCCACCTCGTAGTCGGCGATCTCCAGGCTCTCGACTCCCACGAGTGTCGCTGCCGAAGCCCCGCCCCGAAGGGCGAAACGGCTGTGAACCGCCTTGCCCCCATGGTTGCGCACTTCGAAATCGACCACGAAGAACCTCTCTTCCGTATGCAGCGAACCGAGGGTCCGAAGCAGGGCATCGGTCTCGGCGCGCATGCGGGCCAGAGTCTTCCCGTCGGCCACCTCGACCGAGCGGGGGATCGAGATCATGAAGCGGTTCAGATTCATGATCTCCAGGGACTCGAAGCCGTCGTCCGCAAGATCCATCAAGAGGTCGTCATCCACGCTTCCGATGCGAGCCGTGAGGTAGGGCTCACCATAGAGGCTGACGAGGTGGTCGGTGCGCACGTCCCGTCCCTCCAGGACGACGGTCGGGACCGCGACCGCGCCCCGGTCCGCGATGATGGCTCGCACCCCACTGCTTTCCACTTTTGAGCTTCCCTGGAGCGGAAGCTCGAAGCGGGCCGGCAGACTTTCCCCACTCCCTCGCAGAATGATGAATTCCCGCTGGCCCCCTCCCGCCAGATCGAACTCGTGGGTCAACACGAGTGCCATGCCCTCCGGCAAGATCGTGCTGAGAGCATCGGTCCGCACTGCGACTCGCGGCAGGTTGAAGGTGGCCCGGGAGCGCTGCAATTCGATCCCGGATTGCTCTCCACCGCCCCAGAAGGGCAGGTTGACCTCGAGGGGATCGGAGGGATAGAGGTCGCGACGGTCGAGGATCAGGGCCAGGTTGAGCCCACCCACGGCTGCCGAGCCAGCGACTTCCAGGCGTGTACCGCTCTGGACTCCGACCACCACCGGAGACTTGACCGCGATTCCACACGCAACCTCGACGTCGTAATCCACGACCGAGGGCACTTCGCGGGTCAGATCGAGGATGGCACTGCGATCGAGACGCAGGACGAGTTCGTGCCGGGAATGGTGAGCTCCCTCGGGTAGGGCAGCCAACCAGCTCTGGACCGCCCTCTCGCCGGCTACCGCCGGAAGGGGAACGATGGAGGAGTCCGGCTTCGAATCGAAACGCACGACATCCACGAGGAGTTTCGTCTGGGCATTGGCGGCCTCCCCGACGAAACGGATCGCCTGCGCGATCCTGGACTGCATCTCCTCGGAAGCCCACGCGTAGAGCCGGCCATCCTCTCCCAACTCGAAACGGCTGTTTTCGGAGTAGACCTCGTCTCCGACGAGGGAGAGGACCAGATTGAGGATGCCTTCCAGGGATTCCGAGACGGCTCCCCCCCCCTCGAACTCGAATTCGACACGCCCCAGCCGATCGTGAGGAAAGAAGCTCGTGACCGGCCCCCCTTCCTCCTGCCAGCCGATGCTGATGGCGGAGAGATCGTAGGTGCGCAGAACGGGCTCCCCGGAACCGGCCGGGTCCGGGGCACTGGGTTGGTTCGGGGGGCTGGGCTGGTCCGGAGGATTGGGTTGGGAAAAACCGAAGAGGAGAGCCCCCAGAAGGGCGGCGGTAGGTAGCGGAATCATCGTGGATCACTCCAGGTCATGGCTTCACGGGACGAAAGGACCGGCTCCAGCTCGCGAGCCAAGAGCAGTCGGGAGGAGGCGGGATCGCTGCCGTGCAGACGATCCAGGATCCGTTCCCGGCTTCGTTCGGTAGTGCCCTGCAAGAGGGGCTGCACCGCCGGATCCCCGCCGATCCGATGGAGAGCGATCAAACAGGCGGCGGCGCAGTCGCGCTCACGCAGGGAGAGATCGGCAAAGAGTCTCAGGATCTCGGGGACCACTCGGCTCCCCCCAGCTTCGGCGGCGATCATCAGGGCTTCGGCGCGCTCCTCCCGATCGAGAGCACCTCGGGCGGCCAGGGCGACCAGAGCGGGCGCGGCGAGGATTCCCACGTCGGGTTCTTCACTCGCCAGGGTCAGCCCTTCGAGGAGCAGTCGCGCCTCGGCACGCCGACCGCGGGCAGCCAACTCCTTCGAGAAGAACGCCACCCGCGGCGCATCTTCTTGCAGGGCCCGGCTCCAAGCGGCGGCCAGCGCTTCAGGGGAGAGGCGCCGGGCCTCGTCCAACTCGAGCAGATCCTCGAGGGGGGCACTCCCGGGATAGGCGGCCAGGGCCAGGACGGCTCGTTCCCGCTGCTCCCCACTCCAGGCCTGGTCCCTGAGAAAGCGGTAAGCCTCCGGGGGATGGACCCGCTCGAGAGCCGCAATCAGAGCCGATACTTCGCGTTTCCTTGGATGACCTTCCACCCGCTCGACGAGCGCCCGGCCGGCGGCCTCGGGTCGCGAGGCGATCGCTTCGACCAGAGCGGCCGGGTCGAGCCGCGGGTCACCGAGATGGTGGACCAACATCGAGACCCCCGCATCCCCGAAGTTGCTTACAAGTCGAATCCACCGCTCGCTGTCAGCCCGCTGTGGGGCCCGCTGTGGGGCCCGCTCCAAGGCTCCCTCGGCCCAGGCGAGCCCATCCTCGGGCGCAAGATCCCCCACGGCGGGCTGGATGAGCGCCGGCCCCCCATCGAGCCAGAAGGCCCGCTGCAAGGCGGCGAGCCCCAAGGGACCCGCGTCGACCAAGCCGGCAATGGCGGCGGCGGAAGCCCCCCCTCCCAATGCAGCTTCGAGCCGTGCGACCCCGATGCGGGTCGCGTGTCGCCCCACGTAGCGACAAGCGGCGGCGGCCAGGAGCGGGTCGCCGTCGCGGATCATCTCCTGCACGAGGAGGCCGATCGGCCAGCCCGCGGCCGAGAACTCCTGCGATCCCGCTTCAAACGCGTCGAGGAAGTCATCTACCGCTCCTCCCGCTTCCTCGAAGGTCCGCGCCAAGAGGTCGCGCAGTTCCCTGCGTACGCGATCCAGCCGCGTGGGATCGAACTCACCCTCCCCCCCCAGGCCGGGATAGACGCGCACACCGACAGAAGGGGAGTCTGCTGAAGAATCGGTGCTTGGAGAGGGCCCTTGCGAGCCCGCTCGCCGCAGCCCTTCGGCCAGCTCCTCGCCCCGCTCTCCTTCGCGCGGAACCTCGGGGCTCGAGGAGAGGCCGCCCGGCAGAACGCCGAGGGACCACAGGAGCAGGCCTGCGACAGCCACCGGTACGGCAAGCCATCCCATGATCCACGCCACGCGCCGCCTCACCAGCGGTCCACCCTGGATCGCCCTGGGTCGATTCCCTTCGATCCCGGCATGGATCGCACGCAAGGAACGCTCGAGATCGAGCCGCTCCAGGGGCGGGTCGGCCTGGCGCGCCAAACCCTCGCGCACCAACTCCGCCAGTTCGGCCTCGCCCCGGCAGCGGGGGCAACCCTCCAGGTGCTGTTCGAGTCGGAACTCGGCATCGATCGAGAGGCGTTCCTCGAAAGCTCGCGCCATCCAACGCCGTGCCTCGCGGCAGGTAGACCTCGATGCCCGACCCATCACTCATCTCCTCTCAGCCAGGGCCGCAGGGCTCGTTCGAGCCGTCGGCGTGCCTTCATCACCTGGGTGCGCACGGTGCCGGGCTTGACGCCGGTCGCCTCCGCCACCTCCTCGTAGTCGCGACCTTCGAGCACGCGCAGAACGAGAGCGGCACGGAGGGAGGTCGGCAGCTCCTCCAAGGCGCGAGCCACCCGGCGCGTCAGCTCGCGCATCCCCGCCTCTCCCTCCCCCGGCCCGGGTGCGGGGTGTTGCTCTTCCTCGAGCGATCCGAGGTGCGGCCGGCGCCCCCATCGGCGCTGGTGATCGCGGGCCAGGTGTAGGGCGATGCGACGAAGCCAACCGGCGAAGCTGCCCTCGCCCCGGTAGTAGCCGAGGGAGCGATAGGCCTTGATGAAGACCTCCTGGGCCAGATCCTCCGCATCCTCGTGGTTGCCCACGAGCCGGTGCACCAGGGCGTAGATCCCGTGGAAGTGGGCCCGCACGAGGCGGTCGAAGGCCTGGCGATCTCCCTCCCGTGCCTCCTCGATCCACACTCGTTCCCTACCCGAGGGGCCATCCTGACTCGCCGCATTCCCCATCCGGGACAGGCCCATGGACGCATTCATGCCGCCCATCGGGTCACGGCTCTCGGGAGGGGTCGGGCGGGGCGGCATCGGAGGAGGGGCTCCATGGCGTCCCTAGAGACGGAGAGCCTCTCCCCTTGTAGACGCCTTTTCGGCCGAGGGTTCGCTCAATCCTCGAAACGCCGGCACCAGGGGTCGGCGGGGTCGGCCTGGTACCACTGCGAGCCCACCTCGGCATCCTGACCGTCCGCGTAGCCCAGCTCGGCCAGCTCGGCGGCGAGCCCCGGCAGATTCGCCTGGCTTCCGGTGGTGAGCGTCCCCCGCCCCTGGGCGAGCCAGGCGATCAACTCGGCACGCATCGCCTTCGCCCGCTCAAACTCCGCCTCGATCAAATCGCTGCGGCAGCCCGGATCCTTGCGCAGGTCGTAGAGTTCGACCCGGTGGGGCTTTCGGGGAGGCACGGGCTGGTCGCGGAGGGTCAAGATCAACAGGTACCCCTCCTTGCAGATCGCCGCGGCGGTGGCTCCCTCGGCCATGGCGAAGCGTGCCCGATCCCCTCCTCCTTCCGAGAGCAGGTTCTGGCCCGGAAACTCCGCGCCCGTGAGTCCGGCCAGGTCGAGCAGGGTACGGCCCAGGTCGGTGTTCGAAACGGGACGCTCCACACGCCGGCCCGCCGGCGCGCCTGGCCAGGCCAGGATCAGGGGCACGGCCAGGGTGTCGGGAAAGATGCCCTCGTGGCGAAAGTAGATTCCGTGCTCGCCGAGCACCTCGCCGTGATCGGCGGTGAAGGCGACGATGCCGGCGCGCACCCGCTCGAGGTCGAGGAGTTCGGCCAGGGAACGATCGAGGGCGGTCACCTCGGACTTGTACTGGGCGCGGATCCAGGCCATGTCGCGGACCCCCGCCGCCCAGGGGATCGAGACATCCGCGGGCAGCGCCTGATCGGGTGGATCGCTCGGATCCCGCCCGGGATCGACGTAGCGCGTCACCAGGTCACCCGGGGGCAGGTAGGGTGCGTGCGCGTCGAACAGGTGCAGCCAGGCGAAGACCGGCGCACCGGACTCCTCCTCGATCCAAGCCTTCATGCGCGGCACGCTCGTCTCGGCGGTCGTGTCGCTGGTGCGCAGGGGGCCGATCATGCGGTCGAAGCCCTGCCCGAGGCCGGAGATCTCATGGCGCAGGTGCTGGGCACTGACGACGGCCAGGGTGGTCCAGCCCTCTTCGGCAAAAACCTCGGCCAGGGTGCGCGCCCCCGTCACCAGGCCCATCGTGTTGGCGATCACCCCCGTGTCACGCACCGCAAGTCCCGTCAGGATCGAGGCGTGGGAGGGCAGGGTCACGTTGATCGCCGAGAAGCAGTCGCCGAAGAGCAGACCGCGCTTGGCGAGGGCATCGAGGACGGGGGTGGCGACCCCCGCCGCCCCTGGTCCGGCCAGCCCCAGGTGGTCGGCCCGCTGGGTGTCGGAGGTGATCAGGAGCACGGTCGGCGCCGGGGAGCGGCGCGTGATGAGTCTTGGAACGCCAAGGCGCGCCCGCGGCCCATCGGCGGCGCCCTCGAGCTCGACCTCGAGGGTCAGCTCCTCTCCCGCGAAGGGGGCCAGGTCGACCTCGATCGCCCTCCAGGCCAACTGGGCGCGAGCCCCCGGCAGGCGGTGGTTGTCGGAGAGCAGAAGCCGCGCGCCAGCCATGAGGCGCAAACGCAGCTCGGGGCGCCGGGGTCCTTCGCTCGAACTCGGAGCACGGCTGTCCCGGCCGTAGGCGAGGCGCAGGAGGGCATCGGAGGGAACCTTGAAGCGGCCTCGCAGGGGCTGCCCCGGCAGGAGGACCAGCCCGGGCCGCAGCTCTTCCCCCAGCCTTTGGGGCGTGATCTGCGCCGGCGCTCCCCCGGAATCGGTCAGTACCAGCCGCTCGACCCGCGCGACCGACTCCTCCTGCGGAGCCGGCCGGCTGCCGCCACAGGCGGTGAGCAGGAGGAGAAGGAGGAGCGGGATCCAGGCAGCGGGCATCGTGCCAGGATAGCGGCGGGTCGAACCGGTCGAGAGGTCGAGCTTCAGTGTCCTGCGCGCGGGCCCCGGTCGCGACGAATGCGCGTGTGGGGATCGCGGGCATCGCGGCGACCGGCCAGTCGTTCGAACCTCTCCGCCACGCGGGCATTCACGTCGAAGGTCGAGGCGTTGGGGTGAATCGCGATCGAGCCGATGTCGGCGCCCGTGACTCCACCCCGGCGGCAGATCGCCGCCAGGAGCCGCGAAGGATTGGCCCCCTGGTTGCGTCCCCAGTTGATGAAGAAGCGCACGCTGTCCCCTTGGGGGGCGCGGAAGGTGCCGCGCCCCGATCCGCGTGCTTGGCCGTAGCCGCGGTTCTCGCTCCTCGGCTTCCGGGAGCCCTGATACTGGGACCCGGCCTGTCGGTAGACGCCACGTTGGCCGCCGCCTCGCGAGTAGCCTCCGCGATCGTAGCCCCCTCCATCACGCCCGCGTCTCTCGCTTCCGGTGCGGGACTCGTGCCGGGGCAGGTCCCGGGGGCGGGTCTTCTGGGGG
>JALWOP010000437.1 GCA_027083445.1 Planctomycetota bacterium
CTCCTGGGTGGGGCTGGAGCGAGCCCAACGCATGGGCCGTGCATCTCTCGAGCGGTCCAGTGGATGGAGTGCGGCAAAGAGCCGCTCGCAGGGCACGCGTGCGTGCAGCCCCTGCAGGAGACGTGGGTGGTCGGCCAGCAGGAAAAGCCCCGCTTGGTGCTGGACGGCGAGTTCGATCAGGTCGAAGGGCTCGCCCGGTTCGAGGGGGGAGATGCCCCCGATTGCGCCCACCTGGCGGGCGGTGATCAAACGGCAGAGGTTTCGGTAGCCGGTCTCGTTCTCGACGAGGGCGATCAGGCGTCCCGGGCGCGGCCCATCGGTGAGTTCGGCGGCGACGATGGGCCGGACGCGGGGGCCGGCCTGCTCTCCGGCACCGGCCCCGGTCGCTCGCAGGAAGTCGACCAGTCCCGAGATGCAGTCCACGTCCGCCAGGGCGAGGGCCGGCAGGCCCAGGGCGGCGGCCCGTGCGACCAGCACCGCCGGGGAGTCGACTCCGGTGAGGAGAGAGTGGTGGCCGTGGACGCGGAAGGGGACGTACATCGGGTCGAGCAGCTCGACCCTAACAGATACCTAAAATAGGAGCTAGTCCCTACTCCAACCCCGCGGGGCGCGCGGCCCGGTAGGGGGCGGGCCAGCTCACCCCCCCCTGCTCGTAGGCGATCGCCGCTCGCAGGGTCAGGTGGGGGTCGACCAGGTGGGGTCGCGCCAGGGCGCAGAGGTCCGCTCGTCCGGCGGCGAGGATCGTGTTGACGTGGTCCCACCCCAGGATCGCGCCCACCGCCATGACCCGCAGACCGACCGCATGGCGGATGTGCTCGGCGAAGGGCACCTGATACATGCGCCCGTAATTGGGCTTGGACTCGGGCGTGTTGCCGGCGCTGGAGACGTCGATCAGGTCGCAGCCGCGCGCCTCGAGGGCACGGGCCAACTCGAGGGTGTCCTCGATCGTCGTTCCCCGCTCTCCCAGCCAATCCGTGGCCGAGACGCGCACCGCGAGGGGTTTTTCCGCGGGCCAGACCGCGCGCACGGCTTCGAAGACCTCGAGCGGGAAGCGCATGCGGCCCGTCCGGTCGCCACCGTAGGCATCCGTGCGGTGGTTGGCGGCGGGGGAGAGAAAGCTCGAGAGTAGGTAGCCGTGGGCCATGTGGAGTTCGACCAGGTCGAAGCCCGCGGCCAGGGCGCGGCGGGTGGCCTGCTCGTACTCTCCGATCACCCGCTCCATGTCCTCGCGTTCCATCGCTCGCGGGATGGGCCAGGTGGGTGCGAAAGGCTCGGCCGAGGGGGCGATCGCTGTCCAACTCTCTGCCCCCTCGAGGGGGGCGTCCCCTTCCCAGGGCCGGGAGCAGGAGGCCTTGCGCCCCGCATGACCGAGCTGCACCCCCAGGACCGCCTGGGAGTGGGCGTGACAGAAATCGGTCACCCGTCGCCAGGCCACCACGTGGGCGTCGTCGTAGAGGCCGGCGCAGCCGGGGGTGATGCGCCCCTCGGCCGAGACGTTGGTCATCTCGGCCAGGACGAGGCCCGCTCCGCCGACGGCGCGCGCTCCCAGGTGCATCAGGTGCCAGTCGCCCACCGTTCCCTCCACCGCCGAGTACTGGCACATGGGGGAGACGGCAACGCGGTTGGGGATACGTGCGCCGGCCAGTTGCAGGGGCGCGAACATGGGAGCGCGCACCCGGTCCGGGTCCGCACCCTCCGCGGAGATCCACTCGCGGCGCGCGCGCTCGACCAGCTCGGGGTCACGCAGGGCCAGGTTGTCGTAGGTGATGCGCTTGGAGCGCGTGAGCAGGTTGAAGCTGAACTGCAGGGGAGTTTGCTCCATGTAGCGCTCGGCATTCTCGAACCACTCCAGGCTGACCTGCGCAGCCCGCTGCAGCTTGAGAACGTCGATCTTGCGCGCCTGGTCGTAGACCTCCAGGGCCTCTGCGACCTGCTCGTGGGCACGGAAGGCGTCGCGCAGGGCGATCGCATCCTCCATGGCGAGCTTGGTTCCCGAGCCGATCGAGAAGTGGGCGCTGTGGGCTGCGTCGCCGACGAGCACGATGTTGCCGTGGGTCCAGCGTTCGCAGCGCACGGTGGGGAAAGCGCGCCAGATCGAGCGGTTGGTGAGTAGGGGGTGTCCCTCGAGCTCCTCGCGGAAGAGCTCTTCGCAGTAGGCCACCGTCTCCTCTTCGCTCGCTCGGTCGAGGCCCGCGCGCTTCCAGGTCTGTTCCGTGCACTCGACGATCCAGGTCGAGAGGGGCTCCTCTCCGCGCTGGAAGGGATAGGCGTGCACCTGGAACAGGCCGTGCTCGTTCTCCTTGAAGATGAAGGTGAAGGTTTCCAGTGGGCGGGTCGTGCCGAGCCAGGCGAAACGACAGTGGCGCCAATCGACACTGGGCTGGAAGTGCTCGGCGTGGCGCTCGCGGACGAAGCTGTTGATTCCGTCGGCGGCGATGATGAGGTCGGAGTCCTCGAGCTCTTCGAGGGATGTCACCTCGTCCTCGAAGCGCAGCTCGACTCCCACCGCGCGGCAGCGCTCCTGGAGGATGGCGAGCAGGCGGCGGCGGGCCAGGCCACAGAATCCATGTCCGGTCGAGCGGACGCACTCCCCGCCCTTGTGGATCTCGATGTCGGTCCAGTAGGCGAAGGCCTCGGTGATGGAGGCGAAGCTCTCGGGGTCGGCCTCCTCGAAGACCCCCAGGGTCTCGTCCGAGAAGACGACGCCCCACCCGAAGGTGTCGTTCGGTCGGCCCCGCTCGTGGACGGTGATCCGGGCCGCTCGATGATCCTTGGCCAGGAGCAGGGCCGAGTAGAGCCCCCCCGGACCTCCTCCGATACAGGTGATGCGCAGGGCGG
>JALWOP010000438.1 GCA_027083445.1 Planctomycetota bacterium
GACGGGGGGCCTCCCCATCTCCGGCCTAGGGAACTCGAATCAGCGGAAGGTCACGCAGAGGGCCTTGGACCAGGTCGTCGGCGCGCCGGCGGGCATACGCTGCCAGCCCTGGAAGTTCCAGGTGTCGCACGGCATGAGTTGACCTCCCGGAGGAGTCGGCAGGTTGCCCACGCCACCACCGGTGACGCCGCCCCAGACATCGGTCGAGTAGGTACCGCTGCCCTGAGGGGCCTGCAGGTCGTGCACGTAACGGCCGATCGGGGAACCGGTGAGGCAGAGGTCGCCCATCGATCCCGGGGGATCGGTGACGACGCCCTGGCTAGCCGAAACGTTCAGGTAGGCAAACAGGGTGCTACCGGCATTGGTGACGGTGATGATGTTGCCGCTGCCGTCGAGAACGCAGTTGTCGATTGCGATGTCGCCGTTTTGGTTCGGGTTCGTATCGCAGTAGACAACGCCGCACTCGCTGTGGCAGGTCTTGGTGCAGTCGGTGTAGATCTCGAAGCAGAACTGGGCGCCGGGAACCTGGGAGGGTCCGCCGCAGCCGTTGGTATTGATGTAACCACCGAAGAAGTAGCATCCGGGGCTCAGAGCGCCACCTTCGATGGCGAAGAAATCCTGGGCGCCAAGACCGGTGTTGCCGGCCGCGCAGGTGGCGGCGGTGTTGTAGCAGGTGCCTTCGCCGGGGGGAGCCCATCCGGGATCGTAGCCGGCAAGGATCGGGCCGCTGGTGCCGCCGTTGGGGGTCGCCCAGAGGTGGGCGATACCGAAGCCGTCCAGACCGAGGCCGCTTCCCTGGTAACCCGGGGCACAGGGGCCGCCATCGGCCTCCATACAGGTGGAGTAGCCGGTAAGGTCCACGGTGACGATCCAGCAGGCGCTGGCAGCGGGCAGACCCGTCAGGCTATAGAGGAAGCCCACCGCGTTGTTGCAGTTGGCCGGGGTGAAGGGCAGATCGCAGGGGACGTAGCTGTCCAGGAAGAAGTACTTCCAGTCGATACTCACGTCGAGGCTGCAGTAGCAGAACTGGAAGCCATCGATGCAGTACGCATCCTGAGGCCCCATGTTGAGGTTTCCGGTGCCGGGCAGAGTGCCTTCGTCGACGCCGGTACCGCCTTCCCAACCAACGCCGAAGTAGCCCGAGGGGGCCGTGGCGCTGTAGATGGTGTCGGGGCCCATGTTGGCGGTAGCCCCAGTGCGGGTCCAAGTCCCCGTGGCGACGTGGTAGATACCCGCGTCACGGAGGGGGGAGATCAGCTTCCGGGCCTGAACCTGCTGTTGGGCAGGCGCGATGGCGCACAGGCACAGGGCCGGGGTAGCCAAGAGAACAGAACGAAACATCAAAGAGTCTCCTTAGAGGTCGGAAGGAAGGGAAGAACCGAGCGAAGAACGCTCCCCTAGGACGACGTTCAGATCCTGACTGACGCGGGGTCGGGGCAGGCTCTCGCGTCCCCATCGGGGAACCTCTAGTTCTGAGACGGAGCGGGCACCCACTGGGTTCCCCTGAAGCGGGCTCCCTGAACAGCCGGAGAGGGCGGGCCCCCTGCCGTTCCGCGCGTGCGCCTCATCCCGATGATGGGAAGAGTCCCCGACGCGGAGAGATCAAAAAAGGGCGGCGCCGCTTCCCCGAGGGAAAGCGGCGCCGCTTGAACTCGCCGGGGGGCCTCGCCGGAGGGCCTCGGGAGACCGAGACCTTCCGGTTTTCAGGTCAGCCTAGTTGAAGGTGACGTTGATGGCCTTCGACCAGGTCGTCGGCGCGCCGGCGGGCATACGCTGCCAGCCCTGGAAGTTCCAGGTGTCGCCCGGGACGAGGGTACCGCCCGGAGGGTTCGGCAGGTTGCCCATGCCGCCGCCGGTGGCGCCGCCCCAGATGTCGGTCGCATAGGTACCGCTGCCACCGGGAGCCTGCAGATCGGCGTTGTAACGGCCGATCGGGCCGCCGCCGGCGAGGCAGAGGTCGCCCTGCGATCCCGGGGGATCGGTGATGACGCCCTGACTAGCCGCCACGTTCAGGTAGGCAAACAGGGTCGTGCCGGCATTGGTGACGGTGATGGTGTTTCCAGTGCCGTCGAGGGTGCAGTTGTCGATGGCGATCTCGCCGTTCTGGTTTGGGTTCGTGTCGCAGTACACCGTGCCGCAGAGGTTGGAGCAGGTCTGGGTGCAGTCGGTGTACATCTCGAAGAAGAACTGGGCCGCGGGGGTCTTCGCCGGTCCGCCGCAACCGTGGGTGTTGGTGTAGCCACCGAAGAAGGCGCAGGTGTAGCCCGCCACGGGACATCCTTCGATGCCGAAAAGATCCTCGGCGCCGAGGCCGGTGTTGCCTGCCGCGCAGGTGGCGGCGGTGTCTTAGCAGGTGCCTTCACCGGGAGGTGCCCAACCGGGATCGAATCCTCCCAGGATCGGGCCGCTGGTAGCGCCGCTGGGGGTCGCCCAGAGGTGAGCGATACCGAAGCCGTCCAGGCCGAGGCCGCCACCCTGATAGCCCGGGGCACAGGGGCCGCCGTCGGCCTCCATGCAGGTCTCGTAGCCGGTCAGGTCGACGGTGACGACCCAGCAGGCGCCAGCAGCAGGCAGACCGGAGAGGCTGTAGATCGGACCGGGCTGGTTGTTGCAGAACTGATTGGTGAAGGGCAGGTCACAGGGAACGTAGCTGTCCAGGAAGAAGTAGGTCCAGTCGATGCTCACATCGAGGCTGCAATAGGCGAACTGGAAGCCGTCGATGCTGTAGGCGTCCTGGGGCCCCATGTTGGGGTTGGTGGTGCCGGGCAGAGTACCTTCGTCAACGCCGGTGCCGCCTTCCCAACCAACGCCGAAGTAGCCCGAGGGGGC
>JALWOP010000439.1 GCA_027083445.1 Planctomycetota bacterium
CCTCCAGGCGCCCCCCAGCACTTCCAGCCCCGCCCCCCTGGAGGCGGAGCGCGCCATTGCTTTGGAGTGGCTCGAAACCGACGGGCTGGGTGGATACGCCGCCGGGACCGTGCTGGGGCCGCCGACCCGCCGCTACCACGGACTGTTGGTGAGCCCGATCCCAGGCAGCGCCGAGCGCTACCTCTTCCTTTCCCGACTCGAGCCGCGGCTCATCGGTCCCAGCGGGGCGGTGCCCCTTGCGGTTCCCCTGACCGCCGACGGGCCCCGTCTCTGCGAGTTGCCCCGGCCCCAGGCCTTCACCGCCCGGCCCTGGCCACGCTGGACCTACGGGACGGGGGACGCCGCTCTCACGGTCGAGATCCTCGGGGATCGAGGCAGGGGGGTGGCGCCCTCGGGTGGGGTTCTCGTGCGCTTCACGCTCCAGGCCGGAGCGCCCCACATCCTCGAGGTCACCCCGCGCTTCGCCGCTCGCCGGGCGGACGACCTGACCTTCGCCAACGGGGTCTTGTGCGAGGCGGCAGAGGTCGGCGCGGACCGACTCCGCTTCCAGCCCTACGCCGCCCTGCCGGCGACGACCCTACGGGCCTCGCGCAGCCTCACCTGGTATCCCGCCCCCCACTGGCAACGGGGCCTGGTCTACCGGCTCGACCGGGAGCGGGGCTACGACCACCACGAGGATGCCTTCTCTCCCGGCTATTGGCGCATCGAGCTCGCCCCCGGCGAATCGCTCACCTTCGCGGCCCGGGTGGGGGAGCAGGCATCCGATCCCGAGCCCCGCTGGCAGGAACTCGCGTCCCTGCGCTCCGCGGCCGAGGGGGCTCGGCCGCTCGATTTCCGGCGCCGCTTGGAGCTTCGCGCGGACGATTTCCTCTACCGGGACGGCTGTGGTCGGCTGGGGATCCTGGCGGGTTTTCCCTGGTTCGGGGAGTGGGGGCGCGACACCTTCCTCTCCCTGCCTGGATTGACCCTGGCCCGGGGGCGCGTGAACGAGTGCTGGGAGGTGCTGCGCGGTGCCCTCCCCTTCCTGCGCGGGGGACTCCTGCCCAACATCTTCGGGCGCTCCCCGGAGGACTCCCACTACGGGTCGGCCGACGCGGCCCTCTGGTTTGCACGGGCGGTGCGCCTGGCCGGGGAGCAGGTGCCCCAGGCGGAGCTGCGGCGCACCTTCGAGCCGGCCCTCGCCAGTATGGCCGAGGCCTACCGAAGGGGCACCGAACTCGGCCTGCGCTTCGACTCGGAGTGGATCCTGCACGCCGGCAGCGCCGAGTTGAATCCGACCTGGATGGATGCGCGTCTCCCCGAGGGGCCGGTCACCCCGCGTCACGGTGCGCCGGTCGAGATCGCCGCCCTGGGGCACCTCCTGCTCGTCACCCTGGCCGAGTGGGATCCGGGGCGCTGGGCCGGGCCACGGGATTCGGCGGCGCGGGCCTTTCTCGACCGTTTCTGGCTGGCGGAGGAGGAGCGGCTGGCCGACCTCTGGCGCGAAGGCCGGGTCGATCGGCGTCTGCGGCCCAACATGCTGCTGGCGGCCGCCTGTGACTGTTCACCCCTCTCCCCTTCCCAGCGCGAGGGGGTTTGGCGTGCTGCGGCACCCCTGCTCACCCCACGCGGCCTGCGCACCCTGGCAGCGGGTGAAGCGGGCTACCAGCCGCGCTACCGGGGGGGACCCCGGGAGCGGGACGCGGCCTATCACCAGGGGACGGTCTGGCCCTGGCTCCTCGGCAGCTACGTCGAGACCGGACTGCGGGCCGGTATCGCGCCGGGCCGTCTGCGACCCTGCCTGGAACAGCTCGCGGAGGAGCTCGATGCGGGGGGACTCGGTCATGTGAACGAGGTCTACGACGCCGAGCCGCCCCATGGGCGGGGGGGGACCTTTGCCCAGGCTTGGAACACCGCCGAACTCCTGCGCGGGCTCGAGCTTTGCAGGCGCTTCGAGGCGCGGGAGCCCCTGTCGTGAAGGTGCTCATGTTCGGTTGGGAGCTGCCGCCGTCGATCAGCGGAGGGCTCGGCACCGCCTGCCAAGGCATGATCGCCGGGCTCTCGGAACTGGGCGTCGAGCTGCGCTTCGTTCTACCCCGAGCGAGCGGGGAGGAGCGGGTGCCCGGAGGCGAGGTGATCGACGCTGGGAGCCTGCCGCTCCCCGGTGGGGTCGAGGTCGTGCCGGTGGTGAGCGCCTTGCAGCCCTATCGGGGAGAGCTTGCGCCCCAGCGGGCCCTGGGCTCCGGCGCGTCGAGCGGCACCCAGCGGCTCAGGGGCGGCTACGGAGGCGACCTGGCCGGCGAGGTCGCGCGCTATGCGGCGGTGGGACGCACCCTGGGAGAGGCGCGCGACTTCGAGCTCGTCCACGCCCACGATTGGATGACCTTTCCCGCCGCCCGCGCCGCCGCGGAGGTGGCGGGTCGTCCTTGGATCGCCCACGTCCACTCCTGTGAGTACGACCGGGCCGGGGAGCAGGCCGATCGAGCCATCGTCGCCGTCGAGCAGGAGGCCTTCGACACCGCGGATCGCATCCTCTGCGTCAGCGGCTACACCGCTCGGGTCCTGCGGGAGGCCTACCGCATCGATCCGAAAAAGCTGGTCGTGGTGCACAACGCCCACCTGCCGCGGCGCGCCGCCGGGTGCAGGCGAGAGCGGCCGGCTCAGCAGCGGCGGGGCGGGGAGGTGCTCTTCCTGGGGCGTTTCACCCGCCAGAAGGCTCCCGGGCGCTTCCTCGATGCGGCGGCACGTATCGCCCGCCGGGAACCCCAGGCGCGCTTCGTCATGGCCGGGGACGGGGAACTACGCGCCACCCTCGAGCGGCGAGCCCTCGAGCTGGGCCTGGAGGGGCGGGTGCGCTTCCCCGGCTTTCTCGCCGGTCCCGCGGTGGAACGGGCCTTCGAGGAGGCGGCGGTGCTGGTCATGCCTTCGATCTCCGAGCCCTTCGGGCTGGTGGCCCTGGAGGCGATGGAGAGCGGTGTTCCGGTCGTGCTCACCCGACAGAGCGGCGTTGCGGAGACGGTACGGAGCGCCCTCAAGGTAGACTCGGAAGACGTGGAGACCCTCGCGGATCGCGTCCTCGCCGTCCTGCGCCATCCGGCTCTGGCCGATCAGTTGGCGCGGGAGGGACGCGGAGAGGTGGCGCGCCTGACCTGGGTGCGCCAGGCGCGGCGTCTGTGCGCCGTCTACCGCTCGCTCCTGGGCGAGGCGCGGACCCTGCAGGAGAGCACGCCGTGACCTCGGTCGTCTTCTACTTCCAGGTGCACCAGCCCTATCGGCTCGAGCGTTTCACCACCTTCGACGTGGGGCGCGGGCTGCACTACTGGGACGACGCTCTCAATCGGGCGGTGATGGAGCGCGTGGCGGAGCGCTGCTACCTGCCGATGAACCGGCTCCTGCTCGATGCGATCGAGCGCACCGGTGGGGGCTTTCGCTGTAGCTTCTCGATCAGCGGTACGGCCCTCGAGCAGATGGAGGCCTGGGCTCCCGAGGCGCTCGAGAGTTTCCAGCGGCTGGCGGCGACCGGCGCGGTGGAGTTTCTGGGCGAAACGGCGATGCACTCCCTCTCTGCCCTGGTCGACCCCGAGGAGTTCTCCGAGCAGGTCGAGAGCCATGGCCGGCGCATCGAAGAGCTCTTCGGCCGCGCGCCGACCACCTTCCGCGACACCGAGCTCATCACCGACGAGAGCATCGCCCGGCAGGTCGAGGGGCTCGGTTACGACACCCTGCTGGCGGAGGGGGCGGATGAGCTTCTGGCCGGACGGGACGAACACTTCGTCTGGCGTCCCAGGGGCTCGGAGAAACTCTCTCTGCTCCTGCGGGACTACGTGCGCTCGGACGACATCGCCTACCGCTTCTCGAATCGCGCCTGGGAGGCCTATCCCCTGATGGCGGACACCTTCGCCGGGTGGCTCGACGAGGTACCGGAGAACCGGGACTGCATCGGTCTCTTCATGGACTACGAGACCTTCGGCGAGCACCAGTGGGTCGAGACGGGCATCTTCGAATTCATGGCCGCCCTGCCCGAGCTGGTTCTGGCCAATCCCCGGCTGGACTTCGCCACCCCCGGTGAGCTCGCTTCGGTGACCGAGCCGGTGGGGGAGCTTCCCTTTCCGCGGGCCTACTCCTGGGCGGATGAGCGGCGCGACCTCTCCGCCTGGCTCGGCAATCCGATGCAGCGGGCCGCGCACCGGGCTCTCTACGAACTCGCAGAGGGGGTGCGCTCCGCCGGCGACCCCGCACTCCTGGTGGATTGGCGTCGCTTGACGACCTCGGACCACGTCTACTACATGGCGACCCAACAGCACTCGGACGCCGAGGTGCACGAGTATTTCTCACCCTACGATTCCCCGCACGACGCCTTCATTCTCTTCATGAACGTGCTCGATGACCTCCGCGCGCGCATCGATGCGCACCGATCGACCGATCGGACCACCGCTCCCCAGCCCGATCCTTCCCCCCGCGAGGACGTCCTGTGAGTCACCCGACCCTGTTCGAAATCAGTTTCGAGGTCTGCAACAAGATCGGCGGCATCCACACGGTGCTGACGACCAAGGCGCGCACGGCCGAGGAACGCTGGCCCGGCGAATTCATCTGCGTCGGTCCCTGGCTGCTCTCCCAGGGGGAGCGTGACCGAGCCTTCGAGGTCGAGGAGGGGCACGAGGCCTTCGTCGAATCTTGCCGGCAGATGGGCGTGCCGGTCATGGTCGGTCGCTGGACGATTCCCGGCCGTCCGCTGACGATCCTGGTCGAGTTCTCCGGGCTCTGGGAGCGCAAGGACGACCTCCTGGCCCATCTCTATGAACAGCACGAGGTCGACTCGATCGAGGGAGGCTACGATTACCAGGAGCCGGTCCTCTTCGGACACGCCGCGGCCCTGGTGATCGAGCGCTGGTGGGAGGAGCACCTCGCTCCCCACCACCGGCGGGCGGTGGCCCACTTCCACGAGTGGATGACCGGCGCGGGGCTCTTGCACCTCAAGGAGCGTTGTCCGGCGGTCGGCACGGTCTTCACCACCCATGCGACCATGCTCGGCCGGGCCCTCTCCTCCCTGGGGCTCTCCCCCGAGGACGGTTTGGCGGCGGATCCGCTCGAGTTGGCCCGGGAACACGGAGTGACGGCGAAGCACTCCCTGGAGGGGGTCTGCGTGCGCTCCGCGGACGTCTTCACGACGGTCAGCAGTATCACGGCGGCCGAGGCCGAGGCGCTGCACGGGCGCCGGCCCGACCCCCTGACCCCCAACGGCATCGATCTTGCGGTCGTCGATGAGCTCGCCGGGCCGGTCGGCCGGGAGGCAGCGCGCACGCGGCTCTTCCGCGTGGCCAACGCTTTCCTCGGTGAGGACCTCTCCGATGCGGCCCTGCTGGCGACCTCGGGGCGCTACGAGTTCCACAACAAGGGGCTCGACCTCTGTCTCGATGCGATGGCCGATCTGGGGGAGGGCGAGGGGCGGCGCGTGGTCTTCTTCCTGCTCGTGCCCGCCGGAAACTCCGGCGTGCGGCCCGAGGTGCGCGCGCGCCTCGAGGGACTGGCGCAGGCCGAGGGGCCCCTGGGCGTGACCACCCACAACCTGCTCAACCCCGAGGAGGATCCCATCCTCGCCCGTTGCCGGGAGCTCTCTTTGAACAACGACGCCGCCTCCCGGGTGCGCGTGATCTCGATCCCGGTCTATCTCGACGGCCAGGACGAGTTGATCGGCCTGCCCTACGAGGCGGTGGCGCGGGCGATGGACCTGACCCTCTTCCCCTCCTACTACGAACCCTGGGGGTACACGCCCCAGGAGAGCCTGGCTCTCGGTGTGCCGACGATCACGTCGGACTACGCCGGGTTTGGGCGCTGGGTTCAGGGGGCCGATCTCGATCCCTCGAGCGGCGTGACGGTTCTCGCGCGCCGCGGCCGGCCCTACGACGAGGTGCGCGCCGACCTGGTCCGCATCGTGGACGCTTACCTGGAGGGCGGCGCCTCGGCGGCGGATGCGCGCGAGGCCTGCCGGCACGCCGCGGGGCGCACGGCCTGGAGCGACTTCTACGAGAACTATCTGCGGGCCTACCAGGGGGCGCTGGAGATCGTCGGACGCCGACTTGCCGCGGGTGCTCCGGTGCGGCGCAGGCCCCCGCGTCCGGTGGTGCTGCCCTCGGTGGGGGGTAGCTCCCGGCCGCGTCTGACCCCCTTCGAGGTCGAGGCGACCCTGCCGCCGGAGCTGGCCCCCTTGACCGAAATCGCGCGCAACTTCCATTGGACCTGGGACGTGGAGGGACGTTCGCTCTTCCGGGAGCTCTCGCCCGAATCCTGGGAGAGTTCCGGTCACAATCCGATCCGGCTCCTGCGCCACGTCTTTCGCGAGGATGTCGACCGGCGCGCAGCCGATCCGGATTACGTCGCCCGGGTGGCGCGGGTGCTCGAGCGGCAACGCGCACGCCTGGCCGCTCCCTACACCGACCCCGAACTCGATCCGGTGCATCCGGTGGCCTATTTCTGCGCGGAGTACGGGATCCACGAATCCCTGCCGATCTACAGCGGAGGCCTGGGCATCCTGGCCGGCGACCACCTCAAGGCGGCCAGCGACCTGGGTCTACCCCTGGTCGCGGTCGGACTGCTCTACCGCAAGGGCTACGGGGGTCAGCGCCTGACCGTCGACGGGGAGCAAGAGACCTACTCGGTCGAAAACGATCCCCGCAACCTGGCCCTCTCGCCGGTCCAGGGGCGTGACGGTAAGGAGCTGCGTGTGCGACTCGAGCTGCCTTCGAGCGAGCTCGAGTTGCGCGTGTGGGTGGCCAAGGTCGGACGCATCGACCTCTACCTGCTCGATGCGGATTGCCCCGAGAACCGCAGCGAGGACCGCGGCATCACCGCGCGCCTCTACGGCGGCGACTCACGCACGCGTCTCCTGCAGGAGTTGATCCTGGGGCGTGGAGGCGTGCGTCTCCTGCACGCCCTGGGCGTGCAGCCCGGGGTTTGGCACATGAATGAGGGGCACGCGGCCTTCCTCGGGTTGGAGCGCGTGCGACACCTGATCGAGGAGCGCGGCTTGACCTTCGCCGAGGCGCGCGAGGTGGTGCGTGGCACGACCTGCTTCACCACCCACACACCGGTCCCCGCGGGCCACGATCGCTTCGGCCACGATCTCCTGCGACCCTACTTCGCCGACGTCGCAGAGTGGGCCGGGATCGAGTGGGAGCGCTTCCTCGAACTCGGCCATGCGGCGGGAGAGCAGGGGCAAGGGGAGGAGCAGACCTTCAACATGACCTATCTGGCCCTTTCGTTTGCCGGCTGGGTCAACGGGGTCAGCCGTATCCACGCCGAGGTCAGCCGTGACCTGCTCGCCCCCTATTGGCCTGGGCTCCTCCGGGACGAGATCCCAGTCGAGGGGCTGACGAACGGTGTGCACCTGCCGACCTGGACCGGCCCGGAGATCCGTTCCTTGATCGCCCCCAGTGAGCAGCCCCTGCGTGGGGAGGATTTTGCCGAGCGGGCGGAGGGGCTCGATCTGGATGAGCTCTGGAAAGCTCGCCGGGGAGCCAAGGCGCGCCTGGTCGCCGCGGCCGCTGCTCGCCTCGAGCGCTCGTTCATCGATCGGGACGACTCGCCCGCTCTCCTGAAGGAGATCCAGGCGGGGCTCGACGAGGAGGCGCTCTTCGTCGGTTTCGCCCGGCGCTTCGCCCCCTACAAGCGCGCGCACCTGGTCTTCGAGGATATCGACCGTCTGGAGCGCATCCTGGCGGATCCTGCGCGGCCGGTCCGCATCCTGATCGCGGGCAAGGCACATCCCGCCGACGGTCGCGGCAAGGAGATCCTGGCGCGCATCGCTCGCCTGGGCCGCGAGAAGCCCCTGGTGGGCAAGGTGATCTTCCTCGAGGACTACGATGCCGATCTCGCCCGCGATCTGGTCGCGGGGGTCGACGTCTGGCTCAACACCCCGACGCGTCCGCTCGAGGCTTCGGGAACCAGCGGTATGAAGGCCGCCGCCAACGGCGGTCTCAACCTCTCGATCGCTGACGGCTGGTGGCCGGAGGGAGCCGACGGCCAAAACGGCTGGACGATCGGCGGGGAGCGCGTCTACGAGGATCAAAAGCTTCAGGATCAGCACGATGCGGTGACCCTCTACCACCTGCTCGAGGAGGAGGTCGTGCCGCTCTTCTTCACCCGCGATGGGAGTGGTTGTCCGCGCGCCTGGCTGGAGCGTTCCCGGCACGCCCTAGCGACCCTGCCGCCGGTCTTCGACAGTGCACGCATGGTCGAGGAGTATGCCCAGCGGGCCTACCGTCCCCTGGCCCGCAGCGGTCGTCTGCTCGGGGACGATGATTCCCAGGCAGCCCGTGAGGCCGCGGCCCGGCGCGCTCGCCTGCGGCGTGCCCTGGAGAGCATCCGTGTGCGGCGCGTCTCCGTGGGAGACCTGGCGGCACTGCGGGTGGGGGAGCCGGTCGAGGCACGGGTCGAGCTGGAGCTTGGCTCCCTCGACCCCAGCGAACTCGTCGTGGAGTTGGTGGTCGGACACACCCGCGGTGAGCAGGCACTGGTTCACCCCGCCGAGGTCGAGTTGCGAACCGAGGGCGCCACCCGCGATGGCGTGGCGACTTTCCAGGGATCCCAGGTGATCGAACGCTCCGGGGAGTACGCCTACGGCCTGCGGGTCAGGGCGCGCGAGGTCCCCGTCGGCGTCGGTTGGAAGGAGCTCGTGCGCTGGCTGTGATCGCGGCGATCCTCCTCGGCTGTCTCCCCCTCGCTCCGGCGCAGGATGGGGAGCCCCCGCCGGGGGAGCCCCCGCCGGGGGACCCCCCGCCGGGGGACCGGGTGGTCATTCCCGTCGATCCCGACGCCCGCCTACCCCAGCCCCTGCGGCGCAGTCTGGCGGCCTTGGATCCCGCCCGGGCGGGCTGGGGCAGCGAGGTGCTCGCCTTCGCCGCGGACCAGGCGCTGGAACGGCTCGAGGAATCCCTGGCGGGGGGCGAGAGCGACTCACTCGGTGAGGTGATGGCCGAGGGGGCCCGCATCGCGCGCCTCGAGCGTGGTGAGTGGCGCCGACGAGGGGCCTTCGAGGTCGCCGCGCTCTCCGCCCCCGCCGGCGGCGAGGCGGGCCGGCCCTCTTGGAACCTCTCGAGTTGGCGGCGAGTGCTCGGAGAGGGCGAGGGCGAGTTCGAGGCCCACTTCAAGGTGCTCTCGGTAGAGCGGGTCGAGGAGGGCAAGCGGGCCAGGACCGCCCTGCGTCTCGAGTTGGTTTCCCGCGGGCCCGAGCCGGCGCAGCTGGTCGCGGAGTTGGAGGCCCGCTGGGAGGTCGTTGGACACGAGCGCTTGCGACTCCTCTCCTTGGAGTTGCTCGGGGGCAGCGTCAGCCGGGCCGAGGCGCCCCTGTTCCAGGAGATCACCTCCACGGTGCTGACGGGGCCGGGTATCGCCGAGCAGCTCTCCCCCGGCCTGGACACCTGGCGCGAGCGGCTCGACACCCGCGTGGGGGTCGGCATCCTCGGGCACCATGGGATCGCGCTGGGCGATGTGGATGGGGACGGGATCGACGATCTCTACCTTTGCCAGCCGGGAGGGCTGCCCAACCGCCTCTTCCTGCGCCGGGCCGACGGCACCACGCGCGAGGTGGCCGCCCTCGCCGGCGTCGATGTGCTCGACAGTACCCAGAGTGCCCTGATCTGCGATTTGGACGGGGATGGGGCGCGGGAGCTGGTGCTGGCGGTTTCCGACCGCTTGGCGATCTTCAAGAACGACGGCCAGGGCCGCTTCCACGGCGTGGCCCTGGCCGACGCGGTGGGGGCCACCTCCCTGGCGGCGGCGGACATCGATGGGGACGGTGACCTGGACCTCTTTGCCTGTGGCTATGACTCGCCCTATGAGGGGGGTGGGACGCCCGAGCCCTACTACGACGCGGAGAACGGCCAGCGCAACTACCTGCTCGTCAATGAGGGCAAGCTGCACTTTCGGGACGAGACCCTGGCGGCGGGCATCACCCACCGGCGTTTCAGCTTTGCCGCCGCCTTCGAGGACGTGGACGACGACGGCGATCCGGACCTCTACGTCGCCAACGACTTCGGTCGCAACGCCCTCTACGAAAACCAGGGAGACGGCACCTTCATCGACCGGGCACGGGAGTGGGGAGTCGAGGATCTCTCGGCCGGGATGGGGGTCGCCTTCGCGGATGTGGACGGGGATGGGCGCATGGACCTGCATGTCGCCAACATGTTCTCGTCGGCCGGCAACCGCGTCGCCTACCAGCGCCGCTTCCAGGCCGAGGCGGATGAGGCCGTACGCGCGGGTTATCGCCGCCACGCCCGGGGGGACAGCCTCTTCCTGCACCGTGACGGGGGCTTCGTCGACGTCAGCGAGGCGGCCGGGATCACCATGGGCCGTTGGGCCTGGGGTGCGATCTTTCTCGACCTGGAGAACGACGGCTGGCCGGATCTCTACGTACCGGGCGGATTCGTCACCGGTGAGCGCAGGGATGACTTGTGAAGCTTCTTTTGGCGGCAGGTCGTGTCGCAATCCCCCGCCGAAGTGGGAGAGGACGCCGAGGCCTACCACACCGGTTGGGCGGCGATCAGCCGCCTCCTGCGGCGCGGCTTCTCGTGGAGCGGCCACGAGCGTGACGTCGTCTTCTCCAATCAGGGCGATTGGAGCCGGGGCAGGGGAAGCTTCGTCGACGTCTCCGCTCCTTCGGGGCTCGATTTCGACCAGGATGGGCGCGCTGCGGTGGCCCTCGACTGGGACTTCGACGGGGACCTGGACCTGTGCGTCAGCGCCCGTAGCGGACCGCGCGTGCGCGTCCTGCGCAACGATCAGCGGGAGCAGAACCACTGGTTGGCCCTGCGCCTGGTCGGCGCGATGAGCAACAGCGACGCCATCGGTGCCCGGGTCGAGGTGCAGCTTGCGGGGAGTGAGCGCAGGCTCGTCGCCACCCGGCGAGCGGGGGAGGGTTTTCTCGCCCAGGGGGGGAGTTGGCTCCACCTGGGGCTGGGCGCCGGTGAGCCCGAGGGCCTGCGCGTACGCTGGCCGGGTGGGGAGTGGGAGCCGTTCGAGGGGGTACGCCGGGACCGCTTCCTGATCCTCGTGCAGGGCAGCGGGAAGGCACGTACCTGGCCTGCTCCCAGCGCTGCGACCCCCCTGGAGGGGGGCGGGCCCCTCACCGC
>JALWOP010000440.1 GCA_027083445.1 Planctomycetota bacterium
GGGGGAAACTGTGTGGCAGAGCGGGGCGGGAGGACCACCCTCCAGCTCGGCGAAGGGGTGTCCGGGGACCTCATGGACTCGAGAGACCCGGGCAGGGCGCCCGTCGATGGAGTGCCCAGGGGCGCGCCAGCGGTGGGTAGACGGGTCGACGCAAGGCGTACCGTGGTCGGTTGGGGCGCAGGCGGTGGTGCCGTCGGGTGCTGTCGTGCAGTGCATAAAAGCGGGGGCGAGGCACACAAGGCGCCCCGCCCCCGAGGCGCGGTGAGTGGATGGATGTCAGCCGCAGGTGCCGCCCATGGCCATGGGGCCCCCGGCGGGAGTGGTGCCGAACGGGATGATCGGACCGATGGTGGCGCAGCCGCCGATGTTGCGGTACTGCACGCCGAGCAACGCGAAACGCAGCTCGTTGTAGAAACCCTCGGGCAGGGGGTTCCCATTGTTGTCCACCGGGGTGGTGGGCGCCTGACCGAGGGCCGGGATGGCCCGAGCCTCGAGGATCAAGTCCTGGCCGTTGCCGGCCACGGCGCACTCCTCGAAGGGGCACCAGCACCCTGTGGTCTCGAAGATCTCGCCCGGAACCTGGCCCTCGAACTTGTTGAGGTTGTTCGGGTTGGAGAACTTGGAGATCGCGACGTGGTCGGCGCTGATCACGTTGATCCCGTAGAAGACGGCATAGCCCCGCTCGACACCCAGCCGGAACTGGGTCCCCAACGGCTGGAGGGTCGGAGTGAGGGTACTGCCGACGACGATGCTGCCCCCCATGGCGTAGATGTTGCCGTCCTGATCGACGGCGACGTTCGCCCCGAAGTAGGCCTGGATCGCGTACACGTTGCACGCACCGGCAACCTGCCCCTCGAGGGGGGCGCCGACGGCCTGGATCTGGCCGCCGCCGTAGGACATGCCGCACGCGCCGGCGTCGATGGGTTGGTGCGCCAGAGCGCTGTTCTGGAGGCCGGAGGCCTGCTGCAGCCCGGTGGGCTGCTGGAGGATGGTCTGCATGAGTGGGTTTCTCCTGGTGTGGGGTGGAGGTTGGGACTATTCCTTCTCGTCCGACTTCTCGTTCTTCTTCTCCCAGATCTTCGCACCAAGCTCGGTGCCGATCTCGGCGGTGAAGGCGGCGAAGGAGCCGAGGGCCATGGCCCGGGTCGTGCTACCAAACCCGGAGTTGCGGGTCAGGTAGGCGGTGCCGGTGAGGGCGGCGGTCGTCCAGAAAGTCGGGGGCAGCGCGAGCCACTTGGTCGGGTCCTTGAGTCCGCCCTCCTTGAAGGGGGAGGCCTTCGCCAGGTCGGCGGTCGTCTTGCCGTTGTCGGTCATCCACTTGACCGCGGCCTTCTCGACGTCGCCCTCGGGGTTCTCGGTGGGGTTGCGCCAGCGGCGGATGATCTCAGCCTTCTTGGCCTCGTTGTACCCCGCGAGGACCGACAGGCCCAGGGTCGAGCCGCCGAGCACGGTGCTCTCGAGCGCGATCTCTGCGGCCGTCTCGGCCTCGAGCAGGGCGTTCTCCAGGCGCTCGCGCCAGTCCGCGGCCATGCTCGTGGCCTTACGGGGGTTCTGGACGGCGAGGGTCTCGAAGTCGCGCTTGAAGGAAGCGGGGTTGAAAGTCTTGCGGGCGGCGATTGCGGTCTGGGGCATCGTTGAGTGTCCTTTGGCCCACTGGGCCGGTGTGAAAAACCTAGCAGCAGGAGACCAGGGTTTCGCACGCGGAGCAAGAGCGCGAAGAAAAAACAATGGAGGGGGGTTTATAGATATGGGCCCGTGTGCGTTGCTTCCGTGTGCGATATTTGGTAGACGACAAGCCGGAGGCGCTATGGAACTCACGAAACTCAAGACCACTCCCGTTGAAGGCCCTGTCGAGATCGACGCGAACGTGCGCAACGCCCTGAACCGCTCCTGGGAAGGGCTGCAGCGGATCGAGATCCACCGCTTCGAGAACGGCCGCCAGGAGCAGCTCGGGGTCGTCGAACTCGAGAACGAGGACGACCCAGAGGCCACCCCCGAAGACAACCCCGAGGAGGTGCTCGCGGCGATCTACCAGGTGGGCGCCGGGCGCAGCCTCACCCTTGAGAGGCAGATCCAGTGCCGCGCCAAGTTCGTCCGCGCCAAGCCGCTCAAGGCGACGAGCGCGATCTTCCGTCCCGAGGCGCCGGACCTGGCCGAATACCAAGCAGGCACCGAGGAGCAGCGCGAGATCACAGCGCTCGAAGCCGACGCCGTCGGGGCGCCAGGTGTCGCCGCCATGGGGCTTGCCATGTACCGAGCAACGAAGCTCATGGTCGACACGACGATCCGCGCGCAGGAGATGCAAGCGCAAATGCTCGCCGACGCCAACGAGCGCCTCAACAGCATGCTCGACCGCCAGTCCACGCTGGTCCACGAGATCGCGTCGAGCGACCGGGAGGCGGCCACCGAGCGTGCGCTGAACAAAGCGGTGGAGCAGCTCCTCAAGAACACGGAGATCCACCACGAGCTGCGCACACGCGAGGCCCTCCTCGAGCTGGAGAAGTTCAAGACGGTCCAGAAGGCGAAAAGCTCGAGCAGAACCATGGAGATGCTTGCCGAGCACCTCCCCATGCTCGGAGCCGTCGCCTTCGCCAAAATGACAGGGCAGAACCCCGCGGAGCTCGTCGCGGCGATCTCGGGCGCGAAGATCGCCGCGCCTCCCGCCCAGACCGGGGCCTCCAGCGCCGCCATTTCGGGCGGCAATTCCACATTGGGCTCTGCCGGTGTGGTGCTGGTCGCGGTGCGGTGGTGCGGGGCCGGGTGGGAGTGGTTCCTTCAGCGGGCAGAAGGTCTGGTTTCCCTGGGGCTCATCATTCTTGCT
>JALWOP010000441.1 GCA_027083445.1 Planctomycetota bacterium
GGGCGGGGCAGTTCCGCCACCCGTCCTGCGCGGAGTGCGGCGCAGGAGCGTTGCCAGGGGCAGACGCCGCACTCCTTGCCCCTGGGGGTGCAGACCCGGGCGCCCAGTTCCATCAGGGCTTGGTTCCACTCCCCTGCCCCCCGTGCGGGGACCAGGTTGCGGGCCAGCTCCCAGCACCTGCGTTTGAGTTCCCCGCTGCCGGTGGCGGCGTCGATGGCGAAGTGTCGGGCGAGGAGTCGTTCGACGTTGCCGTCGACCAGGGCTTCGGGTTGATCGTAGGCGATCGAGAGGACTGCGGCGGCGGTGTAGGGTCCCACGCCGGGGAGTGCCAGGGCGCGTTTGCGCTGGGCGGGAAAGACCCCGTCGCATTCGTGGGCGATCTCGGCGGCGGCGGCGTGTAGTGCGCGAGCGCGGCGGTAGTAGCCCAGGCCGCTCCAGAGGGCCAGCACCTCATCCAGTTCGGCGTCGGCGAGGGCTTCGAGGGAGGGGAAGCGCGCCATGAAGCGTTGCCAGTAGTCGACGACGGTTTCGACGCGGGTCTGTTGCAGCATCACCTCGCTGACCCAGATCCCATAGGCGTCCCCCCGTCTCCGCCAGGGCAGATCCCGTGCCTCCCGTCGGTACCACTCCACCAGGGATCGGCGCAGCCGTCGGCGCAGGGCGGCATCGGGCGGGGTGGAGGTCTTCACCGCAGCGAGGTTAGGGCGCCGTCACACTGAAGCAATGGCGAGCTTGCCGGGAGGGTTCGGCCTGCTCCTGCTGCGCACCCTTTCAGGAGCCTTCCCGAGGAAGTAGTTCATCGGGAAGTTCCAGCGGGTCGTAGGTGCCGGGTCGGTTCTTCGCGAAGTAGCTCCAAAGGCTCAGGGCCGCGATCAACAGCAGGAGGAGGCAGGCGAAGAAGAGGGAGTCATTCCCGTTGCGTCGGCCGTAGGCCGCGGCGAAGAGGAGGGCGAGCCCGCCGATCAGGCAGCTCACCAAGGCCAGGAGGCGCCCGCTCGGGCTCATGCCCCGTCGGTAGGCAACGGACGGGTTGGCTCCGGCGAGGTTCCGATGGAATTCGCGCAGGAAGGGAACGAAGGTCGAGCTTTGGTCTTTGAAGCTCGCGAAGCCGCGGAAGTGTTTGTTCGTAATGTCCGTCTTGCCTCCGCCCTGGTGGCGAATCCGCAGGCGGTACCGATTGCGCTCGTAGCGCGTGGGGGCGAATTTCAGTTCGACCGCTTCGATCGCATCGAAGCCGAGCTGCTCGCGTCCCCCATTCTCCTCTTCCCACTCCAATCCGCCCGAGGAGAGGGAGTAGGTCCGTGTCTTGTGGAATGGGCTTAGGCGCTGGGTGTACTCGGTCACTTGGCAGGGGTGCGTATCCGGTGGATCTAGCCCTGCATTCAGCGCTAGGGAACCATGAGAAGGGCGGCCATCACCTGGAGAAGCCGCAGCATACCGGCGCCGTCGACCGCCGGGAAGAGCGGCCCAGACCCGGCTTGGCGCCCATGGAGAGCTGGAGGTCGGTCGAGGGAATCGGGCCCGTGCGGTTGGGAAATCGGGCCGGCCGGTGTCTCGTGCGGCAAGTGTCGCTGCCCCAACCCATGGCGACGCGGCTCCTCAGCGTGGGTGGTGCGTACCACGAACCGCTTGCAACATCGTCTCCAAGTCACGGTCGGCAGGGGGAGTGCTCGCAGGCCATGGACATGGCTACGGAGGGAATCAGAGGGCTGTGCCCCCCTGCTCGTGACCTCGGTGAACAGGTACGGGATTCTCTAGAAGCTCCGGCCATCCGGGGAACCGTCGGTAGCCCTTACTCGCATCCCTCCGAGACGCAACGAACACTCAACCCTCGATAGTCGCCCGCGGCGGACGAGCATCGCCCCGGCGGGGGCACTATCCTGGCCCCGATGGGACGGGTGGCTCTGGGGTTTTTGTTCGGTCTCCTCTGCGCGGGCCTACTGCACGGGCCCGGCGCTGGACTCCTCGATGTACCTGCCATCGATCCAGGGCGGGGGAGCCTGGCCGCCGGGGTCGTGCTCGCCGTGGCGGCGGGGAGCATCCTCTTCATGCGACGCAGCCTCGCGGGCGAGCCGGTCAGCGGACTCCTCCTGGGCGCCGCCCTGGGAGCGGGACTCGAAGGGATCCCCGCCGATCTGCGTCCGGGGAACAGCCTCCTGACTCCCCTCGCACCGATCGCCCTCGTCCTCCTCCTCCTGCGAGAACGAAAAGCCGTCGCGACCCAGCCCGGCCCCCCCTGCGAAAAGGGCTTCACCCTGCCCCTCGCCGGCGCGGGACTCGGCATCTGGCTCCTCCTCGCCCCCCTGGAACGCACCGTCCTGCGCTTCGGCGGCGGCACCTACGGCGAAAGCGCCCTCACCCTCACCATCCTCCTCGCCCTGGCCGCCTTCGGTGGCCTCGCCTTCGGCGCACCCCTGCGCGGCGAGGGAGGCGATCGGGCCGGGTCGCGGGCCGCACTGGTGGCCGCCCTCGCCACCGGGCCCGCCGTCGTCCTCGAGTGGTACGTCCTGGCCGGACAGGTCTTCGCCCCCCTCGCTCGGCGCGACCTCCTGGCCCGCTTCGGACTCGATCGCTCCCAAGAGGGAGAGTTCCAGGTCACCGCCGTCGTGGCCCTCGTCGGCCTGCTCCTGCCCGCCTTCACCCTCGGCCTCGCCCTGCGCTGCGCCCGCAGGCGCAGGGAACTGGCCGCCCTCGTCGGCGGCGGCGCCGTCGGCGCCCTGGCACTGGGACTCGCACCCGAACTCCCCGCCGGCAAGGTGGGCGCCCTCGCCCTGGTCGTCGCCGGCAGCCTAGCCCTCCTCCTCACCCCCCGCGCC
>JALWOP010000442.1 GCA_027083445.1 Planctomycetota bacterium
GCCCTCTCCTTCCCGCCCCTCTGTGTGGCTCCCTTCCTGCTCGGTAACGAGCCGACGACGGTCGACCACACGATCGTGCCGCCGATCAAGACCAACCTCCTGGCACCGGGGGATCCCTTCGGCAACCCCCTGTCGAATCCCCGCGTGCCCCCCTCGGGTCTCTTGACCCCCGAGCAGAACGCCTTCTTCCTGGGCCCCTCCCAGGGGCAGGTGGTGCTCGACAACTGCAACACCTACATGATCCGCCAGCAGATCGGGCACTTCCTCTATGTGCTCGACCGCCAGCGGGGTGAGATCGCGGTCCTGAACTCGAACCGCATGACGGTCATCGACCGTATCCAGGTACCGGATCCGACCGAGATGGCGATGGGGACCAACCTGGACTTCTTGGCGGTCTCGAACCAGAGCGCGAACTCGGTCACCTTCATCGACATCGACCCCACCTCGTCGACCTTCCACAAGGTGATCAAGACCGTGCTGGTCGGCAAGTCGCCGCGGGGTCTCTCGTGGCAGCCGGGGAACGAGGACATCCTGGTTTGCAACGAAGGCGACAGCACCCTTTCGATCCTTTCGGGCTTCTCCCTCGAGGTTCGCAAGACGGTGTCGAACCAGCTCAACAAGCCCTTCGACGTGGTGACCTTCCCGCGCCAAGCCCTGCACTCGTTCCTACGCAACGTCTACTTCGCCTATATCCTGAACCGCAATGGCAAGGTGGCGATGTTCGAGTCGGGACCCAACGGGGTGAACGGTTGGGGCTTCGACGACGTGATCGGGATTCCCCCCTTCACCTTCCAGCAGCCCAAGGCGATTCAGGTCGATCCGATCGACCTGGATGCGGCGGCCTGGATCGTGCACGAAGGGCCCCTCGATCCGGTCACCTTCGAGCCGGGCCCCCTCGGCGAGGGTGCTCTCTCGAAGCTGCGCATCGAATCGGCCTTGACCGGCCAGATCTACCTCAACTCGAGTTCGCTCTTGAACCCGGGCTTCCGGGACATCGAGCTCGGTGTGCAGGTCTCGGTCGGAGAGGGTGAGTCCGGGCTCTCCGGGGTCCCGGTGGACATCGCCTTCGACGATCAGCGCAACTTCGGTGGGCTGACCAACATCTTCACCACCTTCAGTGCCGGTGCGCCCAACCCCCAGAACGGCAAGGGGCAGATCCGCATTCCCTTCCCCGGACCGCCGGTCAACACCAACGAACCGCAGTTCATGGCGGCGGCGGTACCCAACGCCAACGGGGGCTTCGGGGTGGTCGACATGTTCGAACTGGCCGCCGCGGGGGTGCCTCGTCGGGACACCAACGCCTTCGAGGCGGGCACCCAGAGCGTCCAGATCCCCAACGTCAGTGTGGTGATGGACTATTGGCGGCAGTGATGCCGGCGAGCGATGCCGGCATGACCTAGCGAGCTGGCGGATGCCCAGAGGGAGCCCGGGTGGCTCCCACGCCGGGCCTTCTTCCCGCCGCATCTTCTGGGGCTCCTCCTCCTGGGGTTCCGACCGGGCCGGTCCCAAGTGGGGCCGGCCCGGGTCGCTTCCACCCCCGGTCGGGCCACACCCCGACCTTGCATCAGATCGTCCCGAGTCGGCCTGACGGGACGAGGTAATCCAACATCGGGGTACACTTCCCCCCGATGCCTGACCCCGCTCTGGTTCAGTCGATGTTCTCGCGCATTGCGGGGCGTTACGACCTTCTCAATCGCTCCCTCTCCCTGGGGATCGACCAGCGCTGGCGCCGGCGGGTCGTGCGCGAAGCAGGGGATGTGCGGGGCAAGCTGGCGGTGGACGTCTGTAGCGGCACGGGGGACTTGGCGGTGGCCTTCGCCCGGGCCGGTGCGCGGGTGATCGGTGTCGATTTCACCCACGCGATGCTCCTGCGTGCGCCGGGCAAGCTGCGTGCAAACGATGCCGCGGCCGGCTTCGTCCAGGGGGATGCCCTGCGTCTACCCCTGCCCGACGACTGCGCGGAACTCGCCAGCGTGGCCTTCGGCATCCGCAATGTGGCCGACCGCGGCGCAGGCTTGCGCGAGATGATGCGGGTCGTTCAGCCCGGGGGTCGAATCTTCGTCCTGGAGTTCACCACCCCGCGGCGGGGACTCTTCGCCCGCATCTATCGCGCTTACTTCACGCGCGTCTTGCCCCGAGTCGGGCGCCTGGTCTCCCGGGACGAGGATGCCTATGACTACCTGCCGCGGACGGTCCTCGCCTGGCCCGACCCGGACACCCTGCGCTCGGAGTTCGAGGCGGCGGGGCTGGTCGCCTGCGGCTACCGCCGTCTCACCGGAGGCATCGCCTGTCTCCACTGGGGTCGGGTACCCGAGGAGGTGGACCGGGCGGGATGAGCGTCTGGGAGGAGGAGGAAGACGAGGAGCTGGAGGAGCTCGGCCCGCAGGCTTGGCGCAGGGGGCTGGCCCTGGGCTTCCTCGCCATGCTGCCCCAGCTCATGGCCTATGAGCTGTCGGATTCTCCGCTGCGCAGTACCGCGGAGCTCCTGCTCCTGCGGGCACTCTCCGTCTTGGGTTCCTGGGAAGATCCCCTGCGCCGGCTGCTGATCGCGACACTCGCCCTCGTCGCGCTCCTGCACCTGGTGCGCGCCGGTCGGCCCTGGTTGCCCGGGGTGGGGCGCATCGCCGGGGAGGGCATCGCCCTGGCCCTGCTCCTCGGGCCCGCCCTGGTCGGACTCCTGCACCTCTTCCACCTCCCCCCGCCCCCGCTGGCCGATCCCGAGAGCGTTCCCGCGGCTGGACGGGCGGCGTTCGTCTTCGGCGCGGCAGCCTGGGAGGAGCTTTTCTTCCGCGTCGGTCTCTAC
>JALWOP010000443.1 GCA_027083445.1 Planctomycetota bacterium
CGGGTAGGGAGAGGAGCGGCCCCGCGCGGGACGCGGGGCCGCATGGCCATCAGTCGATATCGGCGGAGGGACCGTCCGCGTCGTCGCGATCGCCATCTTCCCAGTAGACGGCGACGTAGACCTTGCGCTCGTCCTTGAGGTAGCGGTAGTTGCTGTCGAGGCTCAGCGGCACATCGTTCCCAAGCAGACGAATCGTCCAGGAGTGCCCCTGAACGGCGTTACCGAGGTAGATGTGCTGCCGCGGATCGGAGTCGGTACCGCTGTAGTAGATGAATCCGTTGCTACCCTCGATCGAGAGCCCGATGTCGGCGCACCAGGTCGAACCGTTCTCGATGTTGGGTTCGTGCCAAAAGCACGAGACGCGCAGGCGATCGACGTCGCTCGAGAGGGGCTGGTTGATCCCGGAGCCATCGGGGTTGACCGGCATGTCCGCGGCGAGTTCACCGTCCTCGATCACGCGCGAGAAAAGGCGCATGCGCCAGGGGGCGTCCATCCCCGCGGAGTTGAACATGCGCATCCGCAGGCGACCCGCGCCGTAGAGCTCATCCATCGGATCGAGGGTGTTCGCATAGCTGCCGTCCTCGAGCTGCCCGTCGGCCTCGAGCAGCATGGTCGCATAGAGGAATCCCACTTCGTTTGCGATGGAACTGCCGAAGACCGTGAGGAAATGCTCCTTCAGGCAGGCGGCGCTCCCCGCGACGACGGGGGTGGCGCCGCTGGAAGCTCCGAAAGCACCATAGGTTCCGCCCACCTTGGCTGCGGTGTCCGCTTCGGGCCCCGTATGGGCCGCGATGGCGATGACCCCGCGGCCGATGGAATCCCCACCGCGGGAGGCTCCGCTGGGAACGGTGGCTTCCTTCAGGGGAACCGCGCTGCGGCTGAGCTGGTTGACGGTGAAGGCGCCGCTGGCAGCTCCCGGATTGCCGACGTTGCAGCCGCTTCCGGTCGTGCCGTTGTTGCCACCGGACTTCGCAAAGAAGATTCCCTCGAGCATGGCTGCATCGACGGCTTCGTTGCTCGACGCGGAGAGGTTGCAGGTGGTGGATGTCCCAAAGCTCATCGAGAGGTTGATCACGTCGGGCAGCAGGGCAGCGGCCTTCTCGATGGCGCTGACCGCACCGGCGCCACTCTCCTCGATGAAGACGAAGGATGCTTCCGGGGCGAAACCGGTGCGGGCTTCGCGGTCCGCAGTCGAGGTGATGGCCGGATCCTGACCCTGCATCAGATCGGCGACGGCCACGCCGGCCACCTTGGTACCGTGGGAGGGTGTCGTCGTTGCGCTCGAGAAGACCGGTAACCAGAAGCTACCGAAACTGCGCCACACCGACAGAAGCCGGCTCGGGCCGCCGGCCCAGTCATCCCAGGCCGGGTGCGTCATGTCGACATTGGTGTCGATGATGGCGATGCAGATGTCGTTGTAGCTGGCGAGTCCACTTCCGGTCTCGCCCTTGAACCCCGCATCGTGGAGCTGGACCATCTGCGTCGCTTCGCGCATGTCCTGCAAGTCGTTGGAATCGGGAACGCCCGGTGCGAAGCGTTCGATGTGTTCGACGGCGGGATTGGCGGCCAGGGCGACCAGGGCTCCCCAGGTCACGGAGGCATCGAAACCGTTGATGATCCAGTGGGGATTCAGGAGGACGCCGCCATAGGTTTCCATCTCGGCGATGACGGGTGCTTGGACCTTTTCGAGCTCATTCTGGCGCGCCTCGATGGCCAGGAGTCGCCGCTCGAACTGCTCCAGGGCGAAGGCCGGCTCCTGGTCGAAGAGGCTGGGGGTCAGGCGGGGCAGGTGTAGACCGGGTTCGGTCTGCACGAGGCGCACGGTGACCTTGACGATGTCTCCCGGGGCGGCTTGGGAGAGCCACTGCTCGAGCTCGCCGGAGAGCTTTTCGACGGTCGGCAGTCCCTGGGCGCGCTCACGTCGCTCGCGCAGCAGCGCCTGGTACTCCTCCGGACCGGCCTGGGGGTGAGCGGAGAGCCACTCCTCGCGTCGCTGGGTGGTGGAGAGCTTGCTCCCCTCGATCTGGCGAAGCTGGACCGAGTAGGTGATGTCGGCCCCCTCCGCGGGCTGTCCGGCATCGGCGATGAGCTGGTAGCGACGCCCACGGCTGTCTTCGAGGGTGTCGAGGTCGATCGTTCCCTCGCCTGCATCGAGCCAGTCACAGATGTCGGTGATCGGAGTCGATTCGCGCACCGTGCCGTCGCTCGAGACGACACGCTGCCACTCATAGACGAGAGTGGAGCTCTCCTCTCCGGACTGTCCGGAGGCGAGCGCGGCCAGGGTGAGCGCGCTCAGGGCGGTGAGATGGGTGAAGGTGCTTTGGCTTCGCATGGTTTCCTACTGTGAATCGCGGTAACGGAATGCCCCTCGGTACTCTCCCTGACCACGCGCCGACAACGCGGACAGGAATCCGCCGGAAATGAGATCGCTTCCCTTTCACGCTCGTCGTTGTCCTCCTGGCCGCAATCCGTGAGGCTCGCGCCAACTCGGGGGGGCGAGCGCCGTAGAGGAGGTCCAACGGCGTAGAACCGGACCGATCTGTTCGCAGGAGTGAGACTTCCTGGAGATCGGTCCCCGTCGAGGCTGCAAGTCCGGGCGATGCTTGGAAGTGGACGACCCTCGGGCCTCGTGGGCCTCCTCCCCAGCTCCCACTCGGCCTCACCCCATCCCGCATGCTCTCCAGGGGGACGGCTTTCTCTCCGGAGGATTGCGCGCGGTGTCGATCCCATCCCCAGCTAGAGAAAGGTCCGAGAATGCAAGCGAAGCTCACGCGCAGCGAGTGGAATCAACGTCGCATACAGGGGTGGAGCGAGTGGATTGGAGGGTTGGTCGAGGGGCTAACCCTCTTTCTCACGTTAACGGGACTTGCTCTCTTCGCCCTGCCTTTCAACCTGTTCAATCAGCACGCGGTGGTCGTGCATACCGTCGTCGGACTGGCTTACGTTCTGCCCCTTGCGCTCTACCTCGTCCGACATGCTCGCCGCTACAGCGCCTTCCCCTCGACCCACGTCAAGTTCTCGGGCTGGGCGGCACTCGTCCTGCTCGTGGTGTGCGTCATTTCGGGCATCGCCCTGACCTGGGAGGCGGTTTTCGGGACACGCATCTCCGCCTTCTGGAGTCTGCCCCACCTGATCACCACCTTCGGATTGATCGTGTTGCTCGGGGCCCACCTGGCTTCGGCCTATGCGCGCGCGAGTCGGGCCCGGGCGGAAGAGGCCGAGGCCCGGCAGGCCGTTCACCGGCACCGCTCGCTTTCACTGGCCGCCCTGGCCTTCTGCCTGGTCGTCACCGGCGCTCTGACCCTGGTGATCCGACCGGTCTCCTTCGTGAATGAGTTCCCCAGTGACTACGACGGGGCCCCCTACGAAGGAGCGGGACCCTTTTCGCCGAGCCTGGCGACGACTTCGACCGGGGGGGCCTTCGACCCGCGCTCCCTGTCGGATTCGGCCTACTGCGGCACGAGTGGTTGCCACGAGGAGATCTATCGGGAATGGCTCCCGAGCGTCCACCGCTATGCGTCGATGGACATCGGTTTCCAGAAGATCCAGTCGGTCATGGCAGCCCAGAACGGGGCCACCTCGACCCGCTATTGCGGGGGGTGCCACGATCCTATCTCGCTCTTCTCGGGAACCAAGAACATCGGGGTGGAGCACCTCTCCGACCTCTCCGGCTACCAGGAGGGCATCTCCTGCCTGGCTTGCCACGCGATCGCCGAGACCGACGTGAAGGGCAACGCCAACTACGTGATGACCCAACCCAAGCGCTACGCCTGGGAACTGCGTGACGGGCCTTTGGCGGGCTTTCTGGCCAAGTTCACGATCCGTGCCTATCCCGGTGAGCATGTGAGGACCCTCTCCCGCCGTATGTTCAAGACCCCGGAGTTCTGCGCAGCCTGCCACAAGCAGTTCATCGACCAGGAGGTCAACCAGGTCGGTTGGGTCCAACTCCAGAACCAGTACGACAACTGGAGGGCGAGTCGCTGGCACCACGACGAGCACCCCGAGGAGACGATCGAATGCCGCGAGTGCCACATGCCGCTGGTCGATTCCCACGATCCCGCCGCAGGCGATGAGGCGGACTTCAACCGCACACGGGATGATGGCAAGCACCGCTCGCACCGCTTCCTGGGAGCCAATCAGTTCATTCCCCTCGCCATGGATCTGCCGGGCGCCGAGGAGCATGTCGCGCTGATCGAGAAGTGGCTCAAGGGCGAGTATGAGATCCCCGAGATTGCTGACCGCTGGCGCACGGGTCCCGCCGTTCCGATCGAGATCGAGGTTCCCAGTGAGGTGGCCCTGGGGGATGAACTCGATATCAAGGTCCACCTGGTCAACAACAAGGTCGGGCACGATTTCCCGACCGGACCCCTCGACATCATCCAGGCGTGGGTCGAGATCGAGGTGGTCGACGCCGAGGGTCAGGTCTTGCTGCACAGCGGCAAGGTCGACGAAGAGCACTTCGTCGAGGAGGGCAGCTTCATGTTCAAGGCGGAGCCCGTGGACCGCTACGGCAACCTGATCGACCGTCACAACCTGTGGGAGATGGTGGGAGTGCGCTTCAAGCGCTCGCTCTTCCCCGGTTCCGAGGAGGTCGCGAACTACAGCCTGACCTGTGCCGGAGTCGATCCCAAGCATGACCTCGATGCGGCGGGCACCCTCGATACCGGAGCGGCCTTTGCTCTCCACGAGGGAATCGTCGGACCGCTGACCGTTCGTGCCAGGCTGAACTACCGCAAGTTCGACCAATACCTGCTCGATTTCGCCTTTGGCGAGGGGACGGAGGCTACCGCCCCCATCACGGTGATCTCCTCCGCGGAGGCGACGGTCCGCCTGATCGAGGAGGGGCGCTAGGCATGGGTCTTTGGCGTCGCCGCCGCAAGGCGATCCTGACGGTCTCCGCCCTCGCGCTCGCCGGTGGAGCCTTGGCGGTCTATGCCCTGCGCTCCCGCGTCAAGGGCTACCAGGCGGGCGAGGAGACCGAGGGACTGGTCGATACCCTGCGGGCGGACCTACCCAGCGCTGTTCCTGAGGTGGAGTTCCGTGAGGTCGGCCGGGAGGCCGGGCTCGAGTTCACCCACTTCCGAGGGAGGCGCACGGGGCGTCTGGTCGAGGACATGGGCTCGGGGGTAGCGGCTGGGGATGTCGATGGGGACGGCTGGCCGGACCTCTTCCTGGTGAACAGCGGTCCCCTGGCCGGCGAGAGGGATCCCGCTCGGCTCTTTCGAAGCCGGGGCGACGGCAGCTTCGAAGATGTCACGGAGGCCAGCGGGATCGACTTCTCGGGACTGGGCATGGCGGCCGCCTTCGTCGACGTCGATGGGGACGCGGACCTCGACCTGTTCGTCTCCGCCTACGGCACCTGCAAGCTTTGGAGGAACGACGGCACCGGGCACTTCGAGGATATCTCGACCCGGGCGGGCTTGGACGACTGGCCAGGCTTTTGGAGCGGCGTTGGCGTCGCCGACTACGACCGTGACGGATGCATGGACCTCTACGTCTGCGGTTACGTCGAGTACGACGAGGCGCAGAAGAGTGGGCACCAGTCCCAGTTCGGCATCGACATCCCGGCGATGATCAACCCCTCGGCCTTCGAGCCGGCGCGCAACCTGCTCCTGCGAGGGCACGGCGACGGAACCTTCGAAGAGGTCGCCCTCCAAGCCGGGGCAGCGGACGAGACGGGGCGTAGCCTGGGCGTGCTCTTCTGTGACCTCGACGATGACGGCTGGCCGGATCTCTACGTCGCCAACGACGTTTCGGACAATGCCCTGCTGCTCAACCGAGGGGATGGCACCTTCGAAGACGTGACGACGGCCGCCCTGGTCGGGGACTATCGGGGGGCCATGGGACTGGCGAGCGCGGACTTCGACGGTGACGGCGATCTGGACCTCTTCATCACCCACTGGGTCGGCCAGGAGAATGCCCTCTACCAGGCACATCCCAGGGAGGGGGGCGGCGCAGGTGGATCGGCGGGTCGAATCACCTTTCTGGACGTGGCCGATCGTTACGGGGTCGGCTTCACGGGGCTGGCGGATGTCGGCTGGGCGACCGGTTTTTTCGACTACGACAACGACGGTGCCCTGGACCTGTTCGTCATCAACGGCAGCACGATTCCGACCAAGGAGGATGCGACCCACCTGCAGCCGATGCAGAGTCAGCTCTTCTGGCACTCCACCGAGGGACGTGGGCGCTTCCATGAGCTGGGTGCCGTCGCGGGGGCCTTTTTCGCCGAAGAGCACGTGGGCCGGGGCGGAGCGATCCTCGACTACGATCGCGACGGCGACCTCGACCTGTGCGTGCAGCTCTTGGGCGAGCGCGTTCGGCTGCTCCGCAATGAGGGCGGGAACGAGCGGCCCAGCGTCACCTTGCGTCTGCGACAGGCCGAGGGAAACCGGTTGGCCATCGGGGCGCGGGTCGAGGCCGAGATCGGGGGAGTTTGGCGACTCGCCGTCACGGATAGCCAGGGTTCCTACCTCTCGCAGCACACCGTGGGCGAGTTGCACTTCGGTCTGGGTGAGCACTCCCAGATCCGCCGCCTTCGGGTCCGGTGGCCCGGGGGAGAGATCTCCGAGGAGGGACCCTTCCTCGCCGGTACCAGCGTGACCTGGACGCGGGGGGAGCGCCCCGTGATCGAGGCTCTCCCCGGCTTCCTCGCCCGCGCGAGCGAGGGCCCGGAGAGTGTCGAGACCGAGCGCGAGTTCTTTCGCCGGCGGCAGCAGGCGACCCAGGCTCGCCTGGCGGAGGACTATCCCCAGGCCGTGCAGCACTACCTCGGCGCCCTCAGCCTCTGGCCGGGCCACGATGACTGTCTCTACTACCTGGCCCACTGTCTGGCCCACATCGGAGACGAGGCTGGGGCGGTGCGCGTCTGGGAGACCGAGGTCGCTTTCACGCCGGGCAGCAACCGGGGGTGGATGCAGCTCGGTCTGGCCCATCTTCCAGGTGGGGACCCCGCCTTCGACGATCTCGATGCCGCGCAGGCCGCCTTCGAGCATTCGCTGGCGATCAACCAGGAGGAGTCACGGCCCATCACCCAACTCGGGGTCGTGGCGCTCCTCAAGGGTGAACTCGACCTGGCCCGCAGGCGCTTCGCCGAGGCGGCGCGCCAAAACCCCCGTTCGGTCGAGGCTCGCTACCTGGGCGGCCGTGCCGCTTATCTCGCCGGGGATCTGGAGGCGGCCCGCGCGCTGCTGGCCGAAGCTCACGAGTTGGCTCGCGCCCAGGGTCTGGGGGGAGATTCGGCCTCTTCGGAGGGCGAGACTCGCACGGGGGAGGCCCTGACCGCGGAGCGAGCGCTCGACGATGACTCCCCCCTCCAGCGCTGGCGCACGCTGACCACCCGGACGTGCGATCCGGACCTGGAATACCAGTAGTTCCGTACCAGGCGAGGGGCGAGACATACCGCCGATCCTCTGCTCGGGTAGCTTCCATCTTCTGGCGGAGGGTGCGGAGGGCGCGTGTGTCGGTTGCGAGAGGGGTACCTCCTCTCCGCACACAGGCCCTGTGCAACGAGTCCCTTCCGCTGGGACGCCATTCCAAAAAGAATTGCCGAGCCCTTTCGGTCGGCAGCGCCGCTCAGCCCCCGATCCGCTCCAAGACCCCGTCGGCCGCGGCGAGCAATTCGGTGAGCCCCGCTTCGTCGTGGTCGCCCATGTGGCCGATGCGGAAGGTCTCCCCCTTGAGGCGGCCGTAGCCGGCGGAGATGGCAAAACCCTCCTGGGCGAGCCCATCGACTAGGCGGGCGGTGTCCAACTCGCCGGCTCGGATGCACGAGACGGTGGGGGAGGCCTGGGCGGGGTCGGGGAAGGAGGTGAGACCGTGGCCCTCGGCCCACTCGAGGGTCAGCTTCTGCATGCGCCGGTGGCGCGCGAAGCGCCCCTCCCATCCGCCGGGGGCGCGGCCGATCTCTTCCAGTTGGCGTTCGAGGGCGAAGTAGAGGGGGATGCAGGGGGTGGCCGGGGTCTTGCGCGCCACGTGCCCTTCGACGATGCGCAGGGGGTCGAGGGCGAAGCCGCGCTCCTTCACCTCCCGGGCCCGCTCGAGGTAACGGGGACTGGCGGCCAGCACGCTGATCCCCGGGGGCAGGGCCAGGGCCTTCTGCACCCCGGCGAAGGCAAAATCGATCCCCGCCCCCTCGAAGTCCACCGCCGCACCGCCGATCCAACTGACCAGGTCGACCAGGAGCAGGGTCTGGGGATAGGGGCGGAGCATCTCACCCAGAGGAGCGATGGGGGTCGCCGCCGCAGTGGATGTTTCGCTCGCGACCACGGTCAGGGCGTCGAAGGGACCCTCCTCGGCCAGGACCCGCTCGACCGATTCGGGGGGGACGATCTCGCCCCAGGGCGCCTCGATGCGGCGCACCTCACGCCCCAGGGACTCGGCCACCTGGGCGAAGCGCTCCGAAAACGCTCCGTTCACCAGGGAGAGCACCCGCCGCCGCCCCGCGCCGCGCAGGGCCGCCTCCATCAGGCCGGTGGCCGAGACCGAATGCACCGCCGGCGTCGCCAGGCTCCCCTCCGAGAGACCGAAAGCCGGGCGCAGGAGCGGGTCGATGCGTTCGAGGAGGGCGCGCATCTCGCGCGAGCGGTGGCCGATCATCGGCACGGCGAGGGCCTGGCGCAGCTCGGGGCGCACCTCGGTGGGACCGGGGATCCAGAGTTTCATCGCGGGCTCTTTCCAGGGGGGGTGAGGAAGGGCTCGGCTGCGCCGAGCAGGGCGGCATGGAGGGGGTCGGCGGCGAGGGTCGCGCGCTCCTCCGCGCTGGTGAGCAGGGGCAGGAGTCCGGCCAGGTCGGCCGCCTCGAAGGTCGCGTCGGCAGCGGCGAAGACCGCCCGGCGGCGCACGACTCCGCCGAAGGCGATGAAACGTGCGCAGAGGGGAGCCGCCTCGAGATCGGTCGCCCCGTCACCCACCAGGCTGAGGGGGGCGGTCGCCGCACCCAGATCGAGAAGCTCGGCCAAGAGGGCTGGCTTGCCCCCCGAACGGGCCAGGGGCGAGCGCTCGTCGAAGCCGGCGTAGTTCCCCTCGCCATCGAAGTGGATCTCCACGGCATGGACGTCCTGCGCCTTCACCCCCAACTCCTCCCCGAGGATGCGCACCGCCGGGGCGAGGCCGCCGGAGAGGATCAGAACACGCTTGCCCAGGGCCAAGAGAGCCGCCAGGAGTTCGCGGGCATGGGGCAGGGTCGCCTCGCAGTAGAGGCGACCGATGCGCTCCACCGCCTCGCGGGTGGGCCGGATCAGCTCGAGGCGCGCGCCGTAGACCTCCTCGAGGGGGAGCGTCCCCTCCATCGCCCGCTCGGTCAGGGCCGCCACCTCCGCGCTGAGCCCTTCGCCGAGGGCCTCGATGCCTTCGATCGAGCAGAGGGTGGAGTCGCAGTCGAAGACGATCGTCCCGTAGGGGGGCGGCGAGGGGGTTCGTCCTGCGCTCACAGTTGCACCAGGTGCACGTCTTCGATCGGCTCGAGGGCGGCCACCCTGCCCACGACCTCTTCGCCCGGACATTCATAGAGCGAGAGGAAGGCCGAGGCGAGGCCCCCGTTGCTCTCGCTCGGCGGACCGAGTTCGACCCGGCGGATGTTGACCCCGGCCTCCCCCAGGATGCTTCCGATGGCCCCCAGGACCCCGGGGCGGTCGTCGTGGCGCGTGATCAGGATCGCCCCGGCGGGGGCGACGTCGACCGCCATGCCGTCGATGGAGACCAGACGCGGCTGGCCCCCGAAGGCGGTGCCGTGGACCGAATGGCATTCGGCCGAGCCCGCTCCGTCGGAACCCGAGGCGCGGATCTCGATCAGGTTTTGGAACTGGCGGGCATCGGCAAGGGTAGAGGTGAAGAGGGAGAGGCCGCGCTCCTCGGCGAGCAGGGGAGCGTTGACGAAGTTGACCCCGCGATCGTGGGACTGGCTGAGGACCGCGACCAGGGCGGCCAGGCCGACCGCCCGCGCGGTCTCTTCGCCGGCGATGCCTCCCAGGCAGGTGACCTCGAGCTTGCGGATCGGCCCCCCTGCCCGTTGGGCCAGATAGGCGCCCATGCGCTCCGCCAGCAGGAGGTAGGGGGAGAGGTCGCGGCGCACCTCGGCGGGTAGGGAGGGGGCGTTGACCGCGTTGACCGCCTCTCCCGTCTCGAAGTAGTCGGCGATCTGGGTGGCGATCTCCTCGGCCACCCGCACCTGGGCCTCCCGGGAGGAGGCCCCCAGGTGCGGGGTCAAGATGACGTCGTCCCGCCCCAGGAGGGGGTGGTCGGCCGGGGGGGGCTCCTCGGCCAGGACATCCAGGGCCGCCCCCGCCAGGTGACCCTCTTCCAGAAAGCGGGCCAGGGCCTCTTCGTCGACCAGCCCTCCACGGGCACAGTTGATCAGGCGCGCTCCCCGCTTCATCGACCCCAGCCGCTCCGCATCGAAAAGACCCCGGGTCTCGGGGGTGAGGGGAAGGTGCAGGGTGACGAAATCCGCCCGGGGCAGGAGCTCCTCGAGCTCGACCAGGTCGACCCCACGGATCGGCGAGGGGGCTCCGCTCGCCGATAGAAAGGGGTCGCAGGCGATCACCTTCATGCGCAGGCCCAGGGCGCGCTCCGCGACGACGCGGCCGATGCGTCCCAGCCCCACGATCCCCAGGGTCTTGCCGGTCAGCTCGGTTCCCAAAAGCCCCTTCTTCTTCCAGGTGCCCGACCGCACGAGGCGATCGGCGCGGGGGAGGTGGCGACTGAGGGCACAGAGATGGGCGATGGCCAGCTCGCCGGTGGTGGTGGTGTTGCCGGTGGGGGTGTTCATCACCAGCACCCCGCGCTGGGTGGCCGCGGCGGTGTCGACGTTGTCGACCCCCACCCCCGCCCGGCCGATCACCTCGAGCCGGTCCGCTGCCCCGAGCACCCCGGCGGTCACCTTCGTCGCCGAGCGGATCAGCAGGGCATGGACCTCTGCGACCGCCAGAGAGAGCTCGGCCTCGTCCATCCCCGTACGCACCTCGGGCTCGAAGCCCCGTCCGCGCAGGATCTCGAG
>JALWOP010000444.1 GCA_027083445.1 Planctomycetota bacterium
CCCCCCCGCCCCCCCCGTCGCGAGAGGCGACTAGCTTGAACAGATCGCGCAGCTCTTCTACGCGCGCTTTCCTAGGAGGGTCGCTCCCTTGTTTCCGGAGCCTGCGCCGAACCCTCCTCTTGCAGCCCTCAAGCTGGTCCCTGCTGAGGTTGATCATCTTCCTGACCTCGGCTGTGTTCAGGCCCTCGACGAAGATCTTCCGAAAGACCAACCATTCGGTGCCGGGGTCGAGTTCAGCCTGGGCCAGGACCAGGATGAAGCGGGCCAGTTGCCTGCCTGCGGTTTCCTGCGCCTTGTAAGCTCGATCGGAGAGGGACGAGTCGTCCGCTCGGCGGACGTGTTCTTGACCGGACGGTTCAGCATCGTCTTCCCCAACGGACTCGCGGGCTTGTGGTGCCGAGTAGATGCGGGCCTCTGTCTTGCGGGCTTGATCCACGAAGCAGTTGAAGGTGACTCTGGCCACCCAGCGCATCTGCTCTTGCTCATCGCCGACAGGGATCTCGTCGGAGTGCTCATACAGACGCAGGAGCACCTCCTGGCACAGATCCTCCAGAGATAGGCAGTTGTCGCCAGCGGTCAACCAGGCACACGCCAGGATGAATCGGTCAAGCCATGGGCGATTCTCGGCGTACCAGGCCCCGAACTCAGCCCGGTTCATGGCCGCCTCCTTGAGTGGTGGCGGACTGGGAGGCCCCCTTTCCGCGCCGGCCTGGGGATGCGCCACAGGGGCGGTCAATCTTCCACGAGTCCACGAGCATCACTTCCACGAGCCAGAAGACGGAGCGGGGGAGACCTTTGGGCGGTAAGGGCCGTCGTTTTCCTGTCCTGATACCTGAATCGCGCACAGGGGAGCCAAATACATGTGAATTGGGCATTTCAAGGGTTCTAAAGGGGGTGTTTCTGAGTGACCCGACCAAGCCCTTACAAACCCGTTACCGTGGTTCTTGCTCTCGTCGGGCACTTGAGGGCATGAGAAGCTCGCTTATCCCCACCTGCTTGGCCCTGGCCTTGCCCACGCTCGCTCCTGCTAAAGTAACTCCGGAATCGCCCGAGGCCGTGCCTGGCGAGACACCGCAGGTCCCCTTCGGCGATCGGCCCTATACCGCAGCCGCCGACGGCCGACCCGTCCTCGACGGAATCGTTTGGTACGGGACCTGGGAGGCCGCCATGGCCGAGATGGAGCGCACCGGCAAGCCGGTCATGCTCCACATGGGCAGCCCCCGTGATCGAAAGACCTGTGTCCCCGGTACCTGGTGACTCGGCACGGACCTACTGAGAAGGAGGATCCTTCTCCAACCCGAAGTGATCGCAGCATCCCGGGCTTTCGTAAACGTCCGCCTGAACATGTGGCAGGACGAAACCAACTTCTTGCGCTTCCAACGTCTGTCGGGAAGCCGCGCGGCGGGCAAGCTCAATACGGGCAACACCGCCTTCGTTCTCTTCGAACCCTTTGCCAAGGGGCTCTCCGCGGATTCTTTCCCGAGCGAAGAGTCGGTCTACTTCGGCTCCCGGGTGGGGGCACGCTACCCCTACTGCGTGTCCCGTTGGAACGATCCGCCGCCGGACAGTCGTGCCTACAGGAAGAGCAAGGCTACCCGCATCCGCCAGATCAAGAGACGGCGGCTCGAAGACCTCGGCGAAGAGCAGGTGGATCCGGCCCTGATCGAGCGCATCATCTGGGAGGGCGACCACGGCTCCCACGCCGCGGGTTTCGCCCAGATCATGCGGGAGCTGGCCGCCAAGTACCCCCTGAAGGAGGGGGCGCAGGAGGGCCTGCCGGTGCTGCCCCTGATGCCGAACCTGACCCAGGCGATCAACATGGGGGCGACCGACGCGCGCGCGGTACTGGCCATCGTGCCGCCCCCCGAGGGGGAGGACACCCTCTCCGTGCACCTGGCCCGTCTGCTCTTCGAGCCCGGCATCGCCGGTCGTGTCCACGCCGTTCGCCTCAACATGACCGAGTGGCAAGAAGCCATCTCGCAAGGGCAGGTCACGGGCGGTCAGCCGTCGCCGGGACTCTTCTTCCTGGCGCCCGAAACCTTCGGGCGTACAGCAGAGGTGCAGGCCCAGATCCCCCCTACAGCCAGTGAGACCCGGATCCGTGGTGAGCTGCTGGCCGCCTTGACCGAGTTCCACGACACCTGGAACGGACTCGATCGCGACGCGCACATGCAGCAGGGCGCGGCCCAGAAGATCGGCTGGCGTGAATGGAATCCCTTCTCCAGAGAGTTCACCAACCTGGAGGCCTTGAAGAGCAGCGACTCGCGACCGCCGGCAACCAAGGGGGATGCCGACCCGGACGGAGTCGCTGCCAAGGCGGCTTCCGGTGGGAGCGGGCTCCGTTGAGGACCCGCCCCTCCTTCGAAGGAGTGATCGCAAGAATCCTCGCGGGGGTCGGCACGGGAAGGCCCGGGCCGGCCCCTGGAGATCTCTAGCGGCCCTCGCGGACCACCGGGATCACCCCGGCGCAGTAGGGATCGGAGTCAGGCCCGTCGAGGGCCTCCAACTCCAAGGCACCCGCGCCGGCGGGGGCCAGGTCGGTCCAGTAAGCCCGCGCCTTGCGAGCCCGGGACTCGATCTTGGCCAAGGCCTCCGAGAGGTCGCTGCGCGCGGCGGCGACCAGAGGCTCGTGGGCCTGCAGCACCTGGGCCGCACGCTCGGTCACCCGAGCCGCGGTGAGGTCCAGGAGCTGGGCTTCGACCAAGGCGGCGTGCGAGCTTGCCTCACGGCGGGCGGTTTCCAGTTTCTGCTGCGCCGGTCACGGAACTGTTGGGGTCCGCTCCTGGGATCG
>JALWOP010000445.1 GCA_027083445.1 Planctomycetota bacterium
TTACATGACGTCAAGGGCGCACGACAAAATGCACAATGATCACGTATTGGGATCGTGCAAGAGGCATTGATGCAAAGCTAGTTGAAATTTTCTTCGGCAAGGGGCTCCCTCTCTGACGGAGGAGGATGTCGTTCTATCTCTCTGAGAAGGGCTGCTCTGAGCAGGGGCAGGTCTTCGGCATGAGCGATACGTCGCATCTTCTGTTCTATCTCCAAAAGACCCATCGCAACCCAGCGCTGACGCTGGTCCGAGTCCATCCAGCGCTTCACACGACCGATGTACTTCACGAGTTGACTGTTGAGGTTCTCGATGCAGTTCGTCGTCTTCAAACTCTTGCCCAATTGCTCGAAAAGACCCAGTCGGTGCAGCGTCAGCGTCTCTTCCAGGCCTTCCAGCAGGCTCCGGGCCGCCGAGCGATTGAGCCGCTCCAGTTCCGCATGGATCTCGATCAGGTCTGCTTTGGCCTCTGCGTAGTCCACCTTCTGGTAAGCTCGCTGCAGGCGGCGGCGGTAGCGAGCCTGATCCTTCTTCGGAAGGTAGCTGACGACGTTCTCGCGCTTGTGCCATTGACAGCGCTGCACCTGGGCGTAGACTCCAAAGACCTCACGCACGGCCTTGAACAGACCCTTGGCCCCGTCGATCACGCAGAGAAGTCCTTCCTCGAAGCGCAGCCCGCGCCCGATCAGGTCCGTAAAGAGCCCCTTGATGGCCTCGGTGTTCTCCGTCGTCGTCTCAATGAAGCCCAGTGGGAGCTTGCGCCCGTCCATCGTCAGTCCCAGACAGATTACCACCTGCCGACCGGCCAGGTACTTGCCGTCGATCCAGAGCGCCACGAAGTCCTCCTCGCTCAGCGAGCGCTGCTCGAAGGCCTCCAGGGCCCGGCGGCTGCGCTCCTGAAAGGCTCGACTGACCGAGGCCTGACTTAGCCCGAAGCCGTCGAGAAAGACCGAGACGACGCGCCCGTAGTCGCGCTGCGAGAGCCCCAGCAACAGGGCCTCTTCCATGCGATCTCCGATCTCGAGGGGTTGTTTCATGTGTTGGTAGCTCTGAAGCGGGCGTTCCCGCCCGGCCTCGATGTCACGCACACGGGGCACGTCGATGGGTACGCGCTCGGGGCCAACGCGAATCGACCCGGGATTCGAGCCCCAGCGCCGGTAGCGCCCCTCGAGCGGCTTGTCGCGGCTGTAGCGCTCGCCGCAGAGGCCGGCGACCTCCTCGTCGAGGATCTCGCGAGCCAGAAGCCGGGCCAGTTCGGCATAATGGGCGAGCAGTTCCAGTTTGACGTCGAGTCCACGGCGCAGCAACTCGCTGAGATATCGGGGCGCAGAAGCGGGCGGCTCTGGCGTAAGTGCTTCGTGTGTCGTATCGTGGAGAGGAAGCTCTGCTTTCATGGGGGTTCCTTTCTGGTGATGAAGATCACGGACAACGGGAAGGAACCCCTTGCTGTATCCAATTTCAACTAAGAATGAATCTACGCCAGGACGTGTCTTTGAGTTTGATGATGAGCTTATCAGGTGAGACGTCAAGGAAGACTTTTTGGCCTCCTCTTCCATAGTAAAACGGTTTTTGAGCAAAGGCAGGCTCATTCAAGCCGAAGATGAACATTGAGACGAGTACGAAAACGTATACTCTCATCGCATTCTTCCTCCAATAGTTTGAGTTGAGAGGTGTGTGCCGACAAAACATAATTTTGTCTGTCGAAACGACATACTTGAATCGAAGAATCGGGAGAAGCGCTCGTGGAGATATGACCCGATGGAACGTAAGTCAAAAAAAAACAATGTAAAGGGGAATATAAGCACCCTGTCTTTATTGGTGGTTAATTTTTTAGCGGGTCTCTCCCTTCGCCCCGCTCCGCATTCGTCAGCGCGATGCGCACGTTCCGGAGGAACCCTTCGAGTTTGGCGCGCTTGACCGGGCTCTTGCGGAAGCGGCGGCGGAAGGCCTCCAGGTCCAGTTCGATCCACTCCCGCAGGTCCGTGTCCGTCACGCCGGGGCGCGGGGCATAGCGGGGCTCGGCGGCGGGGTGCTTGAACTTGTTCCATGGGCAGACGTCCTGGCACACGTCGCATCCGAAGATCCACGTGCCCATGCCGGCCTGAAGCTCGTGGGGAATGTCGTCGCCGCGATGTTCGATGGTGAGGTACGAGATGCACCGGTTCGCGTCGACCACGTACGGCTGCACGATGGCGTCGGTGGGACAGGCGTCGAGGCAGCGGGTGCACGAGCCGCAGTAGTCGGGGATCGGCCCGTCGGGCGGGAGCGGCGCGTCGATGATGAGCTCGCCGAGGAAAAAGAAGGAGCCGAGCGAGCGGTTGATGAGGTTCGTGTGCTTGCCCATCCACCCGAGGCCGGAGCGCCGCGCCCACGCCTTGTCCATCACCGGGGCCGAGTCGACGAAGGCCCGCCCGTGCACGCCGCCGAGGCGCTCGTCGAGCCAGGCGAAGAGGCGGAAGAGTTTCTCCTTCATCACCTCGTGGTAGTCGTCGCCCCACGCGTACCGGCTGATCTTGCCGGCGCGCTCGCCCCCGGCGTGCTCGACGGGCTGGTAATAGTTGTGGAGCACGGAGACGACCGACTGCGCCCCCTCGACGAGCGCGCGCGGATCGACGCGTTTGTCGAAGTTGCGCGCCATCCAACCCATCGTGCCGTGATAGCCGCGCGCGAGCCATTCTTCGAGGCGGCGGGCCTCTTCGTCGAGCCGCTCGGCCTTCGAGATGCCGCACGCGTCGAAGCCGAGCCGGGCGGCCTCGGCCTTGAGCGCGCGGGCGAGCTTCTCCTGAG
>JALWOP010000446.1 GCA_027083445.1 Planctomycetota bacterium
GCTGGTGCAACGCTGGGGCAAGCGGGATGGGCTGGTGAGTGAGCACGTTCTTTGCCTGAAGGCCGAACCGGGGGGCCGGACCGTGCGGGGGTGGCGCCGGCCAGGACGGCAGACCGTGCACACGAATCACCCTGGGTGGGCAGAGCCGTGCGGGGTAGCCGGTGGAGAGCGCCCGCTAGATGGGAGCCCGCTCGGGAGCGGGCGAGTGTCATGCCAAGGCGGCCGAAGGGAGCGAAAAGGGGGCGATCGTTGCAGGTCCGTCGCCCGTGTGCCGGGTAGGCGGCTCCCCTTCGTGCGCGGGGCCTTGCACCACGAAGGCGATTCTGCTCCATCACTCCCGAGCGGTCAACGACCCATGCGCGATCTCTTCACCTTCGCTGCACAACCCACACGAAGGTGAAGGACTTAGAGCGTTTTCCTCAGGATCTCCACAGCGTTGTGGATATCTTGATCCGATGTCGTGCGGCCGAGGGAGAGGCGCAGACCGGCGCGCGCGCGCTCGTCATCGAGGCCGAGGGCGCGCAGAACATGGGAGGGTTCCAGGGAGCCACTGCTGCACGCACTACCCGCGGAAGCCGAGAGGCCGGCGAGGTCCAAGCGGGTGACGAGGACGCGGCCGTCGACGCCGGGGAAGGAGATGCAGAGGGTGTTTGCGAGACGATCGGGATCGTCGGGGTGAGGTCCGAGCACGACTGCGGCAGGGAATGCGGCCTTAATCTCCTGCCAAAGGAGGCTTACCTGCCGGCGAAGGCGCGGGGTCAGGCTTTCCTGTTCCTCACAGGCGAGGGAGATGGCCACTGCGGCGCCGACGATGCCCGGCACGTTTTCGGTTCCCGGCCGCAGCCCCGCCTCCTGACCGCCACCCCACATGAGAGGCAGCATGGGCCGATCTGTCCGGCGCACCAGGAGACCGACTCCCAGGGGCCCGCCGACCTTGTGGGCCGAGAGGGATGCCAGATCGACAGCTTCCAACTCCAAGGGCAGCTTGCCTAGGGCCTGCACGGCATCGCTATGGAGCAGGGGGCGCTCCCCCAACTCCTCCAGACCGCTCTGGATCGCCCGCAGAGGTCCCAAGCTGCCGATCTCGTTGTTGGCAGCCTGGATCGAGACCAGACAGGCCCCCCCAGCGGCTTCAATCACCGCCTGGGGGTCGATCCGCCCGGTGGAATCGGGCTCGATCCAGCGCAGCGGATGTCCCTCGCGTTGGAGTTCGAGGGCCACCTCGCGTACGGAGGAGTGTTCGGTTGGGGTGGTGACCAGGGGGGCAGCGGCGTGGCTGCGCGCCACCCCTAGGAGGGCCAGGTTGTTGGCCTCGGTCCCACCGCTCGTGAAGATGAGTTGGTCCTCGCCGACCTTCAGGGCAGCGGCGATGCGCTCGCGTGCCTCGTCGATCAAGGCGCGGGCCGCACGACCGGGGGCATGCACGCTCGAGGGGTTTCCCCCGAGGACCTCGAGGGCGTCGAGCATGGCCGACCGAACCTCCGGGCGCAGGGGCGTGGTCGCGTTGTGGTCGAGGTAGACGCGTTTCATCGCGCGATCAGTCGTCGATAGAGGTCCTCGTAGCAGGCGACGACCGCACGACGTTCGAAGCGCTGCTGGGCTGCCCGGCGGGAGGCCTTTCCCAGGGCCGCGCAGCGCTCGCGATCGAACAGGAGGGCGGAGATCGCTGCGGCAAAGGCCTCCCGATCATCGGCCGGCGAGAGGATGCCGGTGACTCCATCCTCGACCACCTCGCCGACTCCACCGACAGCGGTGGCCACGACCGGAGTTCCGCAGGCCATGGCCTCCAAGGCGGAAAGGCCGAACGACTCCTCGCTACTGCTGAGGAGGAACAGGTCGGCAGGTGCCAAGAGCTCGGGAAGGGCGTCGCGAGTTCCGAGGAAGCTCACCCTTGCGCCCAGGTTGCGTCGCGCCGCGATATTCCTGCAAGCATCCTGGTCGGGGCCGTCGCCGACGAGCACGAGCCGTGCCGGCCGGTCACCAACGGCATCCGCGAAGGCCTCCACCAGCCAGGGTGTGCGCTTGACGGGGCGGAAGTTGGAAACGTGCACGGCTGTCGGCACCGGATCGGGCTCACCCGTCCCCGCGCCGGGGTGGTAGACGTCGACATCGACGAAGTTGGGGATGACCTCGATCGAGTCGATGTCGATCCCGCAGGGGAAGTTCTCCAGGCTGCGCCTGCGCAGGTCCTCGGAGACCGCAGTGACCGCATCGGAGGCCCGCAAGGCGTAGTGGGTCAGGGGGGCATAACTCGCGTCGTTACCGACCAGAGTGATGTCCGTCCCGTGCAGGGTGGTCACGACCCGTGGGGCCGGTCGCCCGACGTCCATGGAGGCTGCCTGGCGCACCAAGAGGGCGCTCACCGCATGGGGGAGGGCATAGTGGGCGTGGATGATGTCCAGACCCCGGGCGCGATGCAGGTCGAGGACCCGCGACGTGATCGCCAGGTCGTGGGGGGTGGAGTGGAAGAGCGGATAGGGGATCCCCTGGGCGACATGCATCTCCACCGGGCCGCACGAACGGGCCAGGCGGGGCGGAACGTCGTGGGAGAACAGGTGTACCTGGTGCCCCTTGTCGGCCAGGGAGAGGGCGAGTTCACTGGCGACCACCCCGGACCCCCCATACGTGGGATGGCAAATAATCCCTATCTGCATTACTAGGTTGGCTTATCTGCGCCTTTATATGCTATCGCGCCCGGTCCACGGACCCAGGTGGGACCGTAAATAGGCACCATCTTCACCTATAAAGAGGTGCTTGGGGGGGGATTTCGGTTCTGGGGAGGGC
>JALWOP010000447.1 GCA_027083445.1 Planctomycetota bacterium
GTTGAGGATTCGGTGGGGTCGGGTGGAGAGGGGTTTGGCCTGGGCTGGGGGCTGCGTTGCCTCGAGAGGCCGGAGAGTTTGCGTTCGAGTTGGGCGACCTCCTGGGGCGCGGGTTCGGCGGCCTTTGGGGAGGGCTCGCCCCCTTCGAGGTCCAGGAGTTCTTGGGCGAGAGCGGCGTAGTCGCGCGCTCCGCTGGAGCTCGGGTCGTACTCGAAGATGGTCTGACCGTGGCTGGGGGCCTCGGCCAGCTTGACGTTGCTGCGGATGGGAGTCTTGAAGACCTGCTCGCCGAAGTAGCGGCGAATCTCGCCCAGGACCTCGCGCGCCAGACGCAGGCGGCTGTCGTAGAGACAGGGCAGGACTCCCGACAGGCGCAGGTCAGGATTGAGGCGTCGGCGCAGGAGCTGAATGATCTCGATCAGCTTGGAGAGTCCCTGCAGGGCGAAGAATTCGGTCTGCAGGACGACGATGACCTCCTCGGCGGCCGAGAGACCGTTGACCGAGAGCAGCCCCAGGCTGGGCGGACAGTCGAAGAGCAGGTAGTCGGTGGGGGGGCCGCCCGCCGCCGCCATCCAGTCGGCAATCGCGTCCCGCAGCACGGTCTCGCGCCCGATGGCGCTGGCGAGTTCGAGTTCAGCACCGGAGAGGTCGATGTGGGAGGGCAGCAGGGAGAGCCCCGGGATCGATGTACCGCGCAGTGCCTGCTCGAAGGGGACACCGCCGCAGAGCACGCTGTAGATCGAGGCCTCCTCTGGGCCGAGTTCCGCTCCCAGGTGCAGGGAGGCGTTGGCCTGGGGATCGAGGTCGACCACGACCACCCTGCGTCCAGCGCGGGCCAAGGCGGCCCCCAGGTTGACGGCTGTCGTCGTCTTACCGACTCCGCCCTTCTGGTTGATGATCGCGATGCGCCGCATGGTGGAGCCGCCAGTGTATCCGGCCGGGTAATGCCCTGGTGGCCCCTGTGCCGCCCGTGGAGGGGGTCAGGGGTCCCTCAAAGCCAGCGCAGGAAGGGGTCATCCATCGGGATGGGTCCCCGGTGCAGGAGGGGTTCCCCATAGCGGACCCCCGCCTGCTCCCCGTAGTAGCGGGCCTTGGTCTCCATTCTGGCCAAGATATCCGCCCCGAATAGGAAGTGGCGACCGTCGTCGCCCTCGTCGGCCGGCTCGAGCTGGGAGGCGTAGGCCTTGACCACCTCCCGTTTGGCCTCCCAGACCGGGCCGATGTCGACGACGAAGGTGGGGTCGAAGGGCAGGTGGGAAAGGAAGGAGAGCAGCCGCGCGGGGCGGTGGGCGGGTGAGCCCCCTGGAGCGAGGCGCGCCAGGCCGGCCAGGTACCACGCCTCCCGAGCCAGGCGTCCCGCCGCGATGTGGTCGGGATGCAGGTCCACCTCGTGGTGCGCCAAGAGAACGTGGGGCGCATGCAGGCGGATGCGCTCTGCCAAGGCCTCTCGGGTGGCGGGACAGACCTCGATTCGGCCGTCGGGGAGTTCGAGGTTCTCGCGCACGGCCAGGCCCAAGAGCTCGGTAGCCCGCGCCGTCTCACGCGCCCGATCCTCGGCGCTGCCGCGCGTGCCCATCTCCCCGCGGGTGAGGTCGAGCACTCCGACCGACAGTCCGGCCCGTACCCAGCGCAGGATCGTACCGCCGGCCGAGATTTCCGCATCGTCGGGATGGGCGGCGATGACCAGGGCGTCGAGGCTCATGCGTCCTGTTCCTCTATCTGTTCGTCCAAGAGTGCGACCAGGTGTTCGCTGGCCAGGGGTGGTAGCTCACGGTACAGGGCCTCGATCCACTCGCGCCCGAAGCGTGCCGTGAAGGGCAGGGGTGAGAGGATCCGTTCCTGGGGCTGACCCCGAGGAACGAGGGTGTTCTGGATGCGCCGCAGGTGCCGTTTGCCCTTGCCGCTGCGGTTGGCATGCACGCGCTCGGCCTTGGTGGCGATCTTCTCGACCAGTTGCTTCACCTGGTCCGCGGTCTTCTTCAGGTTGACCGCCAGGGCCGGCTCCAGCTCAGCCAGCTCCGGGCGGTGAGCGCGCAGCGCTTCACCAGCTTCGCGGGCGGTTTGACGCAGGGCTTCGATGACCGGAGGAAGATCGCTTTGGGGCTGGGCTTCAACCGCACCGCCCCTGGCGAGCACCTCCGCGAGGGAAGCGTCGAACTTCTCCAGGGAGAGGCGCGTGGGCTGATCGAGCAGGGTGATCGAGATGCGCGGCACGAAGGGCGTGCGCGGTAGGTCGCAGTGGTCGCGCAGCCGGGAAAGCTGGGCGTGATAGGCCAGCTCGCCCCAGCCGCCGACATAGGCACAGGTGGGAAAGACCCGGTCCTGCACCAGCGGGCGCAGGAGGGCGCCGGCCGACCAGTGCTTTGGATCCTGGACGATCTCGGCCGCGAGTTCCGAGGGGGTGCGCGAGCCCCCCTCGCCGTCGTAGCGGAATCCGTCGCCGCCGGGGCGCAGGGCTCGTCTGCCCCCCTCGTCCACGCGAAAGAGCAGGGCGGCGCCCTCTGGGTCGATGGCGGGCTGGGAGCCCGATCCCGCGGCGAGGGGGGGCAGGGGATCCGATCCGACGATCTCGGCGAGGGCGCGGGAGAAGTCCCCCCGCAGCCACTCCGGCTCGACCACGACCAGGCCGTGTTCTCCCAGAAGCGCGGTCAAGGCGCGCGAGAGGGCGCGGGCCAGGGTCTCCCCGCTACGGGGAAAGAGGAGTTCGACGGCGGCCAGGGATCCGGGGAACTCCTCGAAGGCCTGCACGAGCATGGCCCGTGTGGCCGCCAGATGGTTGCGCTCTTCGCTGAGATGGAGATCCCCGATGGGGATGCGGCCCGAGGAGAGCCCCGCCAGCCCCACCCGCTGTAGGTCGAGGTTGCGGTTCAGAAGGTAGGCGTGTTGAACCTCCGCCAGGTCGTGGTCGTCGGCGTGGTTCCAAAACAGCGGTACGACCGGGACACCCCACAGCCCGGAGAGCTCGCCGGCCAGGCGACAGGCCTGCATCGCCTTGTAGAGGGTGTAGAGCGGTCCCCCGAGGAACCCGGGTTGTTGCCCGGTGACCACGCAGAAGCTGCCGGGGCGTTCGAGCACGCTGAGGGATGTCTCGACGCGGCTCGGAGGTTCCAGGGCGGCTAGGGCTTCCCGCAGGGGCTGGACGAGGTGCTTTCGCTCCCCTGGGTCGTGGCGTTCCTCGGGGCGCGGGATCTCTGCGAGTCGGCGCACGACCGGAAGGCCTCCCAGGGAGCCGCCCGAGAGGGCACGGCGCGCGTGATCGGCCAGACCGAGCACGTCGGCGGGCAGGTGGCGGAGGGAGAGCTGCACCGGAGCAGGATAGCAGCGCGCTAGGCGCCCTCGCCGCCGAGCAGGACTCCCCGCAGGGCTGCGCGCATCTCACGGGCCGCCCGGCGACAGGCGTCCTTCCAACCCTCCTCTCCTCTCCTTTCCGCATAGAGCACGCCGCGGGAGGAGTTGACCAGGGCGCCCTCGAGTCCGTGGAGGAAGCCGCCGGCCACATCCCCGGCTCCCCCGCCTTGGGCCCCATAGCCGGGGATGAGCAGGGGCGAGTGGGGAAGCTTGGCCCGCAGGGAGCGCAGCTCGGAGGGATGGGTCGCTCCGATGACCGCGCCCACCGCCGAGAGACCGCAGGTACCGACGAGTTCCCGCCCCCACCCGTCGACCAGCTCCGCGACCTTCTCCATCAAGGGCGGGTCGCCCAGGGCTTGCAGCTCACGGCTGGAGGGGTTGCTGGTCCGAACGAGCACGTAGAGACCGGCGCCCTTGTCGCGGCAGGCCTTGAGGAAGGGGTCGATCGAGTCGCTTCCCAGATAGGGATTGACGGTGATCGCATCGCAGAGGGTGTCGGGATCGGCACCGGGGCCTCCGCTGAGGAAGGCCCGGGCGTAGGCCTCTGCGGTACTGCCGATGTCCCCGCGCTTCACATCGCCGATCACCAGGAGGCCCGCTTTGTGAGCGCGGACCACCACCCGCTCCCACACCCGCGCGCCGTCCGCTCCCAGGGCTTCGAAGAAGGCCGATTGGGGCTTGACCGCCGGGACCAGATCCGCCACGGCGTCGATGACTTCGAAGAGGAAGCGTTCGACATCCGCCGCGACCTCGGCGCGGGACGCATCCGGGTCGTGCGCCGCGCGAAACTCGGCGGGCAGGCGGGAGAGGTGGGGGTCGAGGCCGATGACGCAGGGAGAGCCCTTATCGTCCACGGCCGCGGCGAGTCGGTCGGCGTAGTTCATGCTGGGGCCCGACGACACCCGCCCGAGGGCGCTCGCACAAGAGCCAGGGGGCCGAAACCCGCGATCGGCTGCACCAGGCGCGGCGGGGAGCTTCAGTGCAGCCGCGTGAGAAAGGTGCGTGCCACCGCGTCCGCCACGGGCAATCCGCGCGGGGTCAGGCGGTAGCGCTCCCCGACCCGCTCCAGGTGGCCGCGCTCCACCAGCCGCTCGGCCTCGGCCAGGGCGGGGTCCTCCCCTGCCCCCTCGAAACCCGCGGAGGCGCGTGCCCGGGCGGGGTCGACCCCCTCGCTGAGCCGCAGCCCGAGCCACCAGGTTTCCGCCAGACGGCGCACGGGGGAGAGCTCCTCGAGCCAGTCGATGGCTGTCCCGGAGCGTTCGATCGCCCCGAGGTAGGCGGGGATCGCACGCAGATTCCCCATGCGCTGGTGGCCGAGCTTGCTCGCGGCACTCGGTCCGATTCCGACGTAGGGTTCCCCGTGCCAGTAGACCAGGTTGTGGCGACACTCTCGCCCGGGGCGGGCGTGGTTGGAGATCTCGTAGGCCTCCAGTCCTGCGGCCGAGCAGGCCTCGCGCGTGATGGCGAACTGCAAGAGCTCCACCTCTTCGGCCTGACGTTCGATGCGACCCTGCTCCAGCCAGGTGCGAAAGCGCGTCTGTTCCTCGAAGGTCAGGGTGTAGGCGGAGAGGTGGTCGGGCTCGAGGTCGAGGATGCGGCGCAGGTGTTCACGCCAGGTGCGCGTCGGCAATCCGGGGGCCGAGTGGATCATGTCGACGTTCACATTCGGGGCACCCGCGTCACGGGCGGCCTCGTAGGCGCAAAGACCCATCGCCGCATCGTGAACGCGTCCGAAGAGACGCAGGATGTCGTCATCGAGGCTCTGCAGGCCGATCGAGAGACGTCCCACACCCAGGTCGAGCAGAGCGCGGGCCTTCTCCCCATCGAGACTTTCGGGGTTGCACTCGGCGGTGACTTCGACGGCGTGATCGCGAAAGGCGGTCACCTGCTCGAGCCCATCGAGCAGTCGGCGCAGCAGGGGGATCGGGAGCAGGGATGGCGTTCCCCCTCCGAGAAAGACGGTGCGCGGTGCATGGGGGGCGCGGACGTGGGCTTCGGCCAGGATGGCGTCGATCATCCCCTCCAGGTCCTGTCCTTCGTCCGCGACCGAGAAGAAGTCGCAGTAGTGGCATTTGGCCGCGCAGAACGGCAGGTGCACGTAGAGGGGCGTACCCCGCGGGGCGCGGGAGGGTATGGGGGGAGGCACGCGCCCAGTTTACGAGCGGTCGGGGGCTACTCGCCGCCCATCACGCCGTAGAGCTTGCGCAGCGCTTCCTGCTCGATCTGCCGCACCCGTTCGCGGGTCAGGCCGACGACCTTGCCGATCTCCTTCAGGGTCATCGGTTCCCCATCGGGGCTGTCGAGCCCGTAGCGCAGGCGCAGGATGGTGGCTTCGCGCTCGTCGATCACCGAGAGCATCTCGTCCAGGCGGCGTAACAGGTCGCTGTGGATCGAGGCGTCGTCGGGCGAGGGGGCGCGCTCGTCTTCGACCGTGTCCTGGTTGGCGGTGAGCACATCCAAAGAGACCTGACCGCCGGAGCTCTGCTCGATCGTGCGTTTGAGCAGCGGCCAGGATTCGGGCGGGACGCCGAGTTCGCAAGCCACCTCCTCGACGGTGGGGACACGCCCGAGGTGATAGGTCAGCTCGGCCGAAACGCCGCGCCACTTGGAGATCATCTCGGCCATGTATCCGGGGATGCGCACCGACTTGACCGTGTTGGTCAGGGCGCGCCGGATCGACTGCTTGATCCACCAGGTGCCGTAGGTCGAGAAGCGACAACCGGCATCCGGGTCGAACTTCTCGGCGGCCTTCATCAAGCCGATGTTGCCTTCGGCGATGAGATCCTGGAGGGTCAGGCCGCGGTCCGCATAGACTTTCGCGATCGACACCACGAGCCGCAGGTTGGCGCGGATGAGGTGCTCCCGGGCTTCCAGATCACCGGCTTGAATACGACGGCCGAGTTCCTTCTCCTCATCGGCGGTGAGGAGAGGGACCTCGTTGATCTCGTGGAGGTAGGTCTCGAGGCAGCGTTCGGAGGAAATGACGGGCTCTCCTGCTCAGGGGGGAGGGTCGCGAGCACCCCGACCATCGACCTACCCTGGGCCGGTTCTTGAGGCGCGCTTACGGCTGCCTCGCCCTGGTTCGGGCCATCCTGGGGGTACCCAGAGGGCGATCGGTGAGGGGGGCACCCTCCCAGGGTGTAGAATGATGGCTGAACCATGACCGACGTCACTCGGGAACGCTCTCTGGAGCAGGTTGTCTCGGAGCAAGAATTCGCGCCCTTGCTCAGCTCCGTCAGCCAGGATTTTTTTGAACTGGCGGCCTCCCTGATCCAGGCGCGGAAAACCGCCTGGTCGAAGCGGCAGTTGTTCATGCTCTGTAGCGAGGCGGATGAGCTCGAGTCGTTTCTTGATGACTACGGAGCGCGAAGAAACGGCACCTTTGCACCCCTGACCGAGTGGGTCGCCTCGACCCGAGGTTTTGCCATGGCCGGCCTCAGCTTGGAGCACCTGATGCGCCGCATGGCCGGGTACAAGGTCCTGGACTCCTTCTCGGAATCCGAGGCGGAAGAGGCGCAGAAGGGAGTGTCCGGCGCTCGGGCGTTCGTGCAGGAGGTTCTCGTTTCCGCCCTGGAAGCCATCGAGCGGGAAGCGAGCCGGCTGGGGGTCAACCTGCCCCCCCGGCGAAACCGCCCTTTGCCGAGCGCGGTGGAAGCGGTGCGCATCCTCCTGCCCCAGGACTTGGGTCAGGAACAGATCGAGGAGGAGCAGCTACGCATCGCGGAGGTGAGTTCGAAGTATCTGCAGGCCTGCACCATGCTCGATGAGGTGGGTATCCGCCGGGAGAGCGATCCTCTCCGGCGCACGCGCTTCCTGGCGGAGCGTTGTAGTGAGGCCCGTGCGCGGGTCTACGAGGCGACGGTCCACAACCTGCAGTCGACCTATGACACCCACATCAAGAACACCGTGCTCGAGGCCGGGGATGAGCGTCTCCAGCGTCTGCGTGGACACATCTCCGCCAGCCTGCACTGTTTGGAGGCGGTGACTCAGTTCGCGCACTTCATCGAGCGTCACGAGAGCGATGCGCGCGGTCCCGTCGCCGGCGAGGACCTGGCGGAGATCGTGCCGCGCCAGCGGGTCGAAGAGGTGCTCGGAAACCAACTCCTCTACTGGGCCAACCGTTTCCTACAGCAAGGCCGTGGTCTGGCTGAGGACCTTCTGCCCCACTACACCAACCTACAGACACTGGTGGTCGAGGTGCCCGACGACCTAGTCGTCCACGCCCGGCCGGCCTCCCTGATCGTCTCGATCGCCAACTACTACGGGATGCCGATCGAGGTGGAGATCGAGGGCCGGACCGCGAATGCGGCTTCGATCCTGGAGCTGATGGTCCTCGTCGGTTCCCACCCCGATGCGCGCCGCTACCTTTTCCGAGGTGATGAGCGCCCCTTGAGGGACATCGCCACCCTGTTTGAGAACGGCCTGGGAGAGCAGGGCGTCGATTCCCTCCCCGAGAGTCTGGGTTACCTGCGCGGGGGAGCTTGAGCCGGCTGGAGCGCCCGCGAACCTCTCGCTAGACCCCCAGGTGCAGTCGGTCGGCCAACACATCGGGGAGGCCGGCGGCGTGGATGCGGGACGCTTCGCGATCGATGTCGTACTCGACGCGCTTGAGTTCGAACAGTCCTGAGGAGGAGTCGTAGAGGCCGTAGGCGGCGCGACTATCCTCGTCTCGGGGTTGGCCCACGCTGCCGACGTTGACCAGAGCGACGTGGGCCTCCGAGAGATCGACCCGCTCGCTGATGGTGTAGGCGGTGCGCCCCGGATCGTCGTTCAAGCGCAATACGGTGACCGGGACATGGGTGTGGCCCACGAAGCAGACTCCCTCGACCAGCAGATCGAGGGAGGGGTCGGCGTCCTCTGTGCACTGGACGTAGTCGAACCGTTCGGGGTGACTGGGGGTGCCGTGGGCCAGGGAGCAATGCTCTAGGTCGAGTGCGAGGGGCAGGTCGGTGAGCCAGCGGCGCTCATCGGTGGTGAGCTGGTCGACGGTCCAATCGACCGCGGCGCGGGCGAAGGGATTGAACCAGCGGGGATCCAACTCCCCGGTGACCGCCGCATCGTGATTGCCCTTGACGACGGTGGCTCCCACCTCCCGGAGGAGAGCGATGACCTCCCGGGGCGCGGCCCCGTAGCCCACCACGTCGCCTACCGAGAGCAGGCTATCGATGGGGCCCTCCTCCCCGATGGCGGCCAAGACCGCCTCGAGGGCGGTCAGGTTGGCGTGTAGGTCACCTAGAATCGCGTATCGCATCGGGATGGTGCAGCAAGCCGGCAGCGAGCACCATGGCGATGATCGGCAGGAAGGGCATAGCGCTCTGAGTAGGAGCCGGATTGCCGGCCAGGGGGAACGCTAGGAATGCGCGTGCATCCAGCCAGGAGGCGATCAGCGGTCCCGGGTTGCCGGCCCCCTCCAGCAGGGCCGGCAGGAGCCAAAAGAGGAGCGGTAGGGCCAGGGCCAGGGTCGGCGGGGAGAAGGGCAGGCGCAGGAGCAGGATCCCTCCAGCGCAGATGTGCAGGGCGGCCAGGAGAACCCCCAGGACTAGGCGGGGGGGCACGGGAGTGCGCGACAGGAGCGCGAGTCCCAGGGTGAGACCGGCCAGGGTCAAGCTGAGACCGAGGAGGCCGGTGGCCTCGACCGCCAGGCGCCGTCCTACGGAGAGGGGGGCGAGGAACCAGCGGCTGCGGGCCATGAGAGCCACGCCGAGGGCTGCTCCAACCAGGAGCGCCATGAATGCGATTTCGTAAAGAGGGGCAGCCGGCGTTCGCTCCTGGGTCGTGATGCCCAGGGGGGTGAAGATGACGATGATGGGCCAGGCGGAGGCGATCAGCACCAACCAGAGCCATCCGATCGGGTCGCGGATCAGGTGGATCAGGCTCCATCGCAGGGTGCCCAGGAGGGAGGCTGCCAGGCCGTGCGTCCCAGAGTTATCCACAGCGAGTCCACGGGTCGGGATACTGTCTCGCATTAGAGCCCAAGGGCGCTTCTAGGTAGCTAGAAGGGCGTTTGGTGGCCCGATAGGCCGTGCTTCCGAGGAGACACTCCACAATCGGTCACTCGATCTGGTCCGGGGGTCCTAGCTTGTTGCAGATCCGTTCGAGTTCCTCGCGGTCGTGGTAGCGGATGATGATGCGGCCCTTGTAGCCGGCCCGGTTTTCGATGCTGACACGGGTCTCGAGGTGGTCGCGCATGCGGTTCTCCAACTCGCGGGCCCAGGGCGCAATCTTCTGGGGCTTGGACGGTTTCTCTCTGCTCGGATCCGCCGAGGGGGAAGCTCCATCCCGGGCAGCCACCAGGCGTTCGAGTTGCCGGACGGAGAGCTCTTGCTTGACCGTGGTCAGGAGGGCGGAGCGAATGGCTGCGGCGTCGGGAAGGGCCAGCAGGGCCTTGGCGTGGCCCATGGTGATCAGGCCCTGGACGACGGCTTCCTGGGCTTCGGTGGGAAGGTCGAGGAGGCGCAGGTGATTGGCGACGGTGGCCCGTTTCATACCCACCCTCTCCGCGACCTGGGCCTGGGTCAGGCCCAGGCTCTGTTGGAGTTCTCGAAAGGCGTGGGCCTTCTCGAGGGGATCCAGGTCCTGGCGTTGCAGGTTCTCGACCAGGGCGAGTTCGAGCATGCGCTCATCGGCTTCGGTCGAGACGGTGGCCGGTATGGAGGTCAGGCCGGCCATGCGTGCTGCGCGCCAACGGCGCTCGCCGGCGATGATCTCGAAACCCCGTTCGGTGGGCCGCACGTAGATCGGCTGCAGGACGCCGTGTCTCTGGATGCTGTCGCGCAGCTCTTCGAGGGCGGAGCTGTCGAAGACCTTGCGAGGCTGATCCGGGTTGGGTCGCACCGACGTGATGGGCAGGTTTCTGGGGCCGGTCTGCGGGACCTTCTTGGCGGGCAGGACCCCCTTCTCATCCCCACCAGAGGGCGGGGTGCCTCCCCCGATCAAGCTATCGAGTCCGCGGCCTAGGCGTCGTTCCATGGGCATTCTCCACAGGGTTTGGAGGTACACCCTGCACGATGGGGGGGAGAGAAAGCAAGGGCTCAGAGTGGGATCCGTGCCCAGGGAGAACCGGGAAGACCGGGTGCATGGAGATCCACCAATCCTCGCTCAGGGCCCATACTGCGGCACGGGAGGAGTGTTCCACGTGGAACAACAGGGCCCCCGGGGTGTGGGGGCAGGGAGAGCGCCACGTCCCGGCCATCGTGCTCCCCACCGGCGGTGGGGAGGCGATTGTTCCACGTGGAACACTGGGAGGCGAGTCACACCGGAGGGCACAGGATGGCCGGCGTGGGCTCGGCGAGTGTTCCACGTGGAACAACAGGGCCCTCGGGGTGTGGGGGCAGGGAGAGCGCCACGTCCCGGCCGTCGTGCTCCCCCCCTGCGGCGGGGAGGCGATTGTTCCACGTGGAACAATGGGAGGCGGGCCACACCGGAGGGCACAGGATGGCCGGCGTGGCTCAGCGAGTGTTCCACGTGGAACAACAGGTCCCTCGGGGTGTGGGGGCAGGGAGAGCGCCACGTCCCGGCCATCGTGCTCCCCACCGGCGGTGGGGAGGCGATTGTTCCACGTGGAACACTGGGAGGCGAGTC
>JALWOP010000448.1 GCA_027083445.1 Planctomycetota bacterium
TGCCCTTCATCGCCTCCAGGGCTACACGGGCCTTGAATTCAGGGCTGTGGGTGCGTCGTTTCCGCTTCATCTGGGTTCGGTGCCTCTCCTCGGGCTACCCGCCCAGCATAACTACCCCCGTGGCGCCGTTTCCTGGGACCGCCTCTGAGTAGACCACGACGGAGAGGCTCTCCTCTCCAGGATCCCTGAGAGTGAAACGACCCTCACCGTCGGCGTACAGGTTCAAGCGATAACCGGTCGAATCGCCGACGGTCTCGATGGATACAAAGGAGTTGGCCAGCGGCGTGCCCTCTTCGTCCTCCAGCCGAAAGGTGTAGGTCCGTCCCTGCAAGTAGAACTCAAGGGTCGTCTCACCTGAGGGGTCGAGTTCCACTGAGCGTGTGCCCCAGCGGGAACCATCTTCCGCCACCACTTCCACCAGGGCACGCTCACCGTCTGCGCATTCGATGTGTGCGCTGCCGGAGGAGTCGAGCTGCACCACCTCGAGGTGAGGGAAGCGCCCCTCCCCTCGGAAGGCCGCATTGATCCAGAGGGATTCGGGGAGCTTGATCTTTGGATCGTGATCCACGTGAACGTGGAGGCTCTTGCCGGTGGTGATCGGGATCGTGACTTCCCAGGGTTGCCCTGGAACGAGGGCGATGTCCCGGGTGAACACCCCCGCACGGGGAGGAAAGACTTGAACCACGCCCGCACCCGCCTCGATATCCTCGAGGATCATCTCTCCCGAAGGGTCACAGGGCACGGCCTCCCCCGGCTGCCGCATCACGACGCGCACCAGGTACCGGCTGAGGTCCGTCTCCGGCTCGGCTAGAAGATGGACGTGAAGATCCTGGAGGGGTGCAAGCCCCAGGGGAGGGATGCTCCCGCTGCGTTCATCCACCCTTGGGTCCGACACGGTGTAGTGACCGTAGCCGTCTGCGGTAGCCGTAAGCGCGGGGTTCTGCGAAGGGATCAAGAAGTCGGTGAAGCGCCCGTGAGCATCCGTTCGCAGGGTCGGCCCCCACTGTGCAACGCGTGCCCCGCCCGACCCCGTGGACCAGGCCTGCACCCGGGCCCCCTCGATCGGTGACCCGTCCGTGATGTCGAGCACCTGTCCTGAAACCAGTTTTCCCGGCTGGAGCTCCAAAGTCACCTCGGCCGTCTCACCCGCCACGAGTTCCACACTCACGGGCTCACCGGGGGGATGGTCCTCATCCAGCGCCCAAACATCGAGGCGACCGGGGGAGAGATCCTGCATGCTGAAGGTTCCGTCCTCCCGAGCGTGGAACTCGAGCACCACCTTGTTCCGGGCCGCACCCGACCAGGTCTGAACACTGAAATCCGTTGCGGGTCGGCCGTCGAGAAGGACCTTGCCCGACAGCCCGGCACCTGGTTGCAGCGTGATGTCAATCGGTTCGGGGCGCTCCTCCAAAAGCTCCCAAGGCCCATAGGGGCGACTGACGAAACCGGACTTGGTGACCCGCAAGCCGACGTGGGTCCGTCCCAGCCCTTCGAAACGCACGACGCCGTCTTCACCCGTCCGGCGCCGGCCGCCGATCACCCAGGCGTCATCACCCCACCAGTAGACCTGGACCTCGGCGTCGGAGACGGGCGCACCGTTCTCATCCAGGGCGCGAAAGGCACCGGCCACACCACCGTCGAAAATGAACACGTGCTGGACCGTCTCCCCCGGGCCCTCGACGAAGAATGAGAACTCTTGAGCGGGGAAACTCTCGGTTTCGAGCCGCAGGATGTAGGGGCCCTTACCCAGCCAAGGGACCCGAGGAAGCACGAACTCCCCGGTGTCACCGAGAAGGGTCTCGGCCAGCCCCTCCTCCCAGGTCTCGTCCGAGGAGCGAACACTGAGCGTGGTGGGGCCCAGGTCCGCGGGAGCCTGGAGTAGGCTCCCTTCGACGGAGAAGGTGTCGCGCAGCTCGAGGGTGATTCGGCCTCCCGCCGCAGCCAGGTCGCCACTCCAGGTTTCCGACAGGGACCGCGCACCCACGGCTCGCACATGAAGGGTCCCGGGAAGAGGGGGGAGCTCCACGGTCCTCTCGACTCCGAGGGGATAGGAGAGGGTGAGCGGCAACACATTCCCTCCCCGCAGGGGCAACTCGGCGTGGAACCAGACCACGGGGCTTTCATCCAGTGGCCCGCTTACCTCGACCAGTGGCCCGCTTACCTCGACGGTGAGGGGCACGAGGCCGTCGGGCGCCGGGTCGAGCTCGAACTCCGGCCCGGATTCCCCGGGAAGCCACTCCCGAGCCTCACCGATCGAAATCCCCTCGAGCGCGACGATCATGGCCGCCGAATCAAGAACCGGATCGGGCTCGAAGCGGTAGCTATCCCCTTCCACAATCGCTTCGACGAAGGCCGTGGCTCTCCACCGCGCCACGCGGCCTCCCTCCCCGCCCACGGGGGGCCGGGGCGAAGCGGCAAGGGCCAGTACCCGCGGGACCGACCCGAAGCTCCCCTGCGCCGGTCGAACGTGTCCGACCAGGGCCGCTTCGGCATCACGGCGCCCGGCCGGTGTCCGGTCATTCTCGGTGGCAAGCGAAGGATCCACCGCAGGGCGCTCCCCCTCCAAGAGTGCCCCGGATGAAACCTCCGCTGGAATCGCTAGTGCGCCGGGGGGTGTATCAGTAGCGGTGTAAATTTGGTGGCTACCTGACCGAGCGGAGGAAGGGCTCTCGCTTTCGAGAGGAGCCCTTTCGGAGCGGTCGGGTGGCGTGGCCGGCCATCTCGGTGTTTCGTGTTGATCTCCAACGAACCCCACGAGGCACGAGA
>JALWOP010000449.1 GCA_027083445.1 Planctomycetota bacterium
TCTGGAGTTCCAGGGTCTCCGGAGAGAGCCTTCTCGGGCTCCTCTCCAGACGCCTGCGGTTCACCGAGACCAGAGCAGCTTGGCGCCGCACGCTGAGCTGAGGGTGGTCCCGGTCGATGAAGCTTTTTCCTCTAAGTCGATCCCAGGCTCCTTGGACTTTCTTGCCAGCCAGTCGCGCTCGATCGTGAGCTGCCCTACCTTCCGTTCAAGGGCCGCGATCCGGCGCTTCTCCTCTTCGGCCTCCTTAGAACGAGCATTCTGGCGCTCGAAGATCTCACCGACGCGCTCGGCGAGTTCCTTCTTCCACTGCGAGACCTGCACCGGGTGGATCTCGTTCTCCGCGGCGATCCGGTGGATCGGCTTGATGCCCTTCATCGCCTCCAGGGCTACACGGGCCTTGAATTCAGGGCTGTGGGTGCGTCGTTTCCGCTTCATCTGGGTTCGGTGCCCCTCCTCGGGCTACCCGCCCAGCATGACTACCCCCGTGGCGCCGTTTCCTGGGACCGCCTCTGATCTCGGCAGGGAGACCTCCCGAGATGCCTAGGCGGATCCTTGTCGCGACGCGTGGACTCTACGCCGATACGGACAGATTTCCGAAAAAGACCCGACGCAAAGATTGCTGTATCCTGTTGTACGTTCATTGGTTACGTCCGTGTCCGTGTCCGTGTCCGTGTCCGTGTCCGTGTCTTGACGGAATCCATGGTCCCCCTGTAAGAGTAGAGACGGACGATGTTCGCCCCCACTGAAGCTTCCCCAGTCGCAAGAAGCGGGACCGTAGGATGGGATTCCTTGTCGGGATGTCCATCTTCACCATTGTCGTGCCAGCATGAAGCCGAGTGTGGGGAGATCGCTTGGATGAATCTGCACCCAACGACATGACCCGTAGCCTCACCCTCCTCGTTTTCGCCGTTCTCTTGGTCATTGCCTATCTCGCGGGCATGCAGAGAGGCCATGTCGATCCGCCTCGACAGGTCGACCCGCCTGAGGCGCTTGTGGCAAGTCTGCCCAGCGACCAGGACTCCAAGGGTCCGGACTTGGTGATCTCGAGCGACGGTGATGCACGAGCAGCGATCCCGTCAGAGATCCAAGAGCCCGCCCCGGCAGAGGATGATTCGTCGGAGCCTGCTGTCGGCCCTATTGCCCGCGGAATGCTGGAGGGCGCGTCGGAGTGCGTGCAAACAGCGGCTTACCGCCTTCCGGATCTCTATGCAACGTTCCTTGAACAACTCGAAAACGGGGAGAGTATCTCCCATGTGCAGTCATTCCATCTTCTGGGATGTGCGATCGTCGTGCTCCAATATGCCAGAGGACAGCCACCGGAGCCGTGCGGACCCGACGGCGAAGTCAAATTCTCCCTAGGCGAGGATGGCTGGTGGTCCTTCTACCAGAACAGCCGCGTCATCCGCTTCCACGAGTCCGATTACCCGGAATACGCCGCCTTACACCGCGGCTACCGTCAGGCCGTGGAAGACATGGAGAAGCCGGGTTGGAAGCCCGGCAACGGCGTGCCCGACGACGTGCTGCAACAGATTCGCTTCAGGGCCGAGGAGGCTCTGGTGTGGCTTGGTAAGTGAGTTCGTGTCCCCACATCCCAATAGACTTGAGAGGAAACCGAGATGAGAATCCACATAGTTCCTTTTCTTTTGCTGGCTTTCACCCTGAGCGTATCTGCTGTTGCCCAGCAATGTCCCGAGACCTGCACGGTTTCTCTGAAGCACACCGAAACCGGTACGAAACCACCCGGCATCGTATTCTTCGTCACCCCGATCAGCCAGACCAACGGAACGGGGGTATGGAGCACGGACCTGGACGGAAACTTCCACTGCCGCACATGCACGAAGTGCACGGGCATGATCCTCTTCTCTTTCAACGCCCAGGGGCTGTGCGTCGCCTACAACCACTGCGGCTTACTCGATCAGGGGCCACATGGGGGATCGGTCCGGCACACCTTGAAGGGGAGCTGTGGAGATTTCGGCCCGAACGGGGGCGATTCGGTCCTCTTTGAAGTCGGTACCTGCAATCCGCTCTTCAATGGCGACAATTGCGACGAGCAGCCACCGATCTTGCACGTCGACTACTCTGAGACTTGGTGGATCGAGTGCGGGACGTGTATGTAGACCCTTGCCTCTGACTACAGCGATGTAGCGAACCCGGGTTCTCTTGTTGCCGCAGAGCCCCACGCCATCTTGTGACGAGCGGCTCGGCAGTGACGAGAGTTCCCGGCGGCCAGGCGTTCGCCCTGTCGTGCATCGCGAGACAGCTCGCGCCATTCGTCGCGCTGAAAGGACCCGGTGCGGCTGAACCTAGACAGTTCGGTCGCCTCGGCTCTGCTGCGCAGGTCGCGAGGGAGTTTGATCCGGAGCACTCCTGACCCCCTGACCAACCCAACCAAGACCTCGACTCGCGTCCTCCACGGCATAACGAGAATCCCGGCTCAATTGGCGCTATTTGGTGACCCACCTCTTGAATCCGAGTGTGGGGAGATCGCTTGGATGAATCTGCACCCAACGACATGACCCGTAGCCTCACCCTCCTCGTTTTCGCCGTTCTCTTGGTCATTGCCTATCTCGCGGGCATGCAGAGAGGCCATGTCGACCCGCCTCGACAGGTCGACCCGCCTGAGCCGCTTGTGGCAAGTCTGCCCAGCGACCAGGACTCCGAGGGTCCGGACTTGGTGATCTCGAGCGACGGTGATGCACGAGCAGCGATCCCGTCAGAGATTCAGGAGCCCGCCCCGGCAGAGGATGACTCGCCGG
>JALWOP010000450.1 GCA_027083445.1 Planctomycetota bacterium
TCTCCTTCCTTGGCCCCGGTGGTGAACCTCTTTCCGCCGAGCTCGACCTGCCCGTCGGCCCGCCGCGCGCCTTTGCTCTCTTCACGCACTGCTTCGCCTGCGACGGGGATTTGCCCGCTGCCAGGCTCATCAGCGAAGCCCTCTGCAGGCGCGGCTTCGCGGTTCTGCGCGTGCAAGAGAATCCGGCCCAGTCGACCGGCACCCAGGAACTGGCGGCGATCCTCGTCAGCGCCGCCAAGGAACTCGCGAAACAGCACTCGCTCCCGCGGCTGCTCGTCGGGCACAGTCGGGGCGGAACGGCGGTACTCGAAGCTGCGGCCGAACTGCCGGCGACCGAGGCTGTGGTCACCATCGGCGCACCGGCTCCGGCGGCCCTCGCCGAGGGCGAAGCCTTACGCCTCGATGCCGGTCTGCTCGTCATGCACTCGCCGGTCGACAAGGTCGTCGCCATCGACGAGGCTCGCCGGATCTACGAAGGTGTGCACGGATTCAAGAGCTTTCTCTCCCTGGCCGACGCCGACCACACACTCTCTCTTCGGGAGGATGCGGACTATGTGGGGACGATGATCGCATCCTGGGCCCACCGCTACGTCTCCTTCGCCTCCATGGAAGAGAGGGCACCCAAGGAGGGGCGCGTCGCCGTCGAGGAGTGGGACCGGCCCTACACCAACCGGGTCCTCGCCCGCAGGCATACCTGGCTCGCTGACGAACCCAAGGAGCTGGGCGGCCTCGATGCGGGGCCGAACCCCTACGAACTCCTCCTCGCGGGCCTCGGCGCCTGCACCTCGATGACCTTGCGCATGTACGCGGCACGCAAGCGCTGGCCGCTCGAACACGTTCGAGTCGAGCTTGCCCATTCCAAGATCCATGCAGAGGACTGCGCCGAGTGCGAAACCCGGGAGGGGCATGTCGACCGAATCGAACGGGTAATCGAGCTGCGCGGCGACTTGGACGCAGATCAACGCGCCCGCCTACTGGAGATCGCGGATCGCTGCCCGGTCCACCGCACCCTCATGGGTGAGAAAGAGGTGCGTACCTCCCTCGCCTGAGAAGGGCCCTCAGCCACCGACCTGAATCAGGTCACCACCGGTACCCTCTGCGAGTGCACGCAGGGTCCCGTCACTGTGGGTGCCCAGGAAGACACAGTGAATGCGCACCCGCATGAGGTCGCGGATGCGCGGGAGCAGGGGTGCGACCCAGCCCTTGCCCTCCTCGGTCACCCCGTCGCACAAGACGATGAGCGTGTCGGCCTCGACCTGCTGCGGGTCGAAGCTCTCCTTCTCCCCGAGCCCAAGCGCCAGCTCCACGGCGGGACGCAGGTAGGTCCCCCCATCTGGAGTGCGCCGCAGCAGGGACTCCCGTGCCCGCTCGAGGTTCTTGGCGGTTGCGGGCACCAGTTCGCGACTCGAAAGCAGCGGAGTGTCCGAAAAGAGAACGACATTGAAGCGCGTGGAAGGACCGGAGGCCTGCAGGAAGCGCAGCATCTGATCGACGGCCTCCTCGTAGCGGGAGTGGCCGGTCGTGCCCCACTCATCGGACATGGAACCGGATCGATCGATCACGAAGGTCACCTGGTCGGAGACCGGCTGCAGGCCGAAGAAAGAGGCTCGGGTTCGCGCCGTCTGAGCGCCGGCCTCCAGGGGCTCCCCAAGGGTCGTGCGCCCCTGACGCACGGCTGCCCACCAGGTGGCCCAGTTGCGCGGGTCACGACCGATCGACCGGCCACTGATGCGGCGCAGCTCCCGCAATACATCATCCAGGATGCGGCGCGAGCCGTGCCCGCGCTCCTCGCGCCGCGTCCAGGCGGAGAGGGCCTCGAGCAGGAGCGGAACCCCACGCTCGGGTGCCAGTCCCTGGGCCAGTTCGATCGCGCGCGAAGCGTCGCGCCAATCCGTGGAGAGCAGGGAAACCCGCAGACGCTGGGAGAGCCGGTCTGCCGAGCGCGGGGCCAGCGAGGAGCGGTTCTCCTGGATGCGTCGCAGTAGGAGCGTATAGGGGTGACGAGCAGCCTCGCTGGGAACCGTCTTGCCGAGCAGGCCGACGAGGAGATTGTCCACAGCCGCATCCGGCCAGGTGACCAACTCATCCATCGCCCGCGGCCAGAGTGGATCCGCCGGGTCGCGGCCGACCGTCAGGAGAGCCTGCTTCAACGCAACCTGGCGGCGTGGAGCCAAGAGATCCACCGCCGCCAGTCGCAAGGAGAGCTCGCGGGCGGGGCGAACGACCACCTCCTGGGTGATCCAGAGCAAGAGATCGTTCCCACCTTCCCCCGCGAGGGCCCGAACGAGGAGCGCACGTGCCCCCCTGCGAACCCGGCCCAGGTCGGCTGGGCTCGGTCCCCCTCGGTGTTGCTTCGGCCCAGGGTCTGGCTCGGCGGTGAGCTTCAGCAGAAGCTCCGCCGCCTCATCCCGCTTTGGAGAAGACCCGCGCAGGGCCGCCTCCGCTCCCTCTAGAGCACGGCTGAACTGCTCCTCAGCCCCGTTCCAGAATGAGTGTTCCCGTTCCCAGTGGCGTTCGAACGAGCGCAGAGCATCCAGAGAATCGGCACCCCCGGGCACGACCTGGGATCCGCCGGGCCAGGATCCAGAGGGGACGAGGAGCGACCAGAGGAGCACGAGCAACATGATGCGACCCCCACCCTAGGCCGTCCTCCCCTATCTATCGAGGGGCTGTTTGTCGAATGCCTTTCTAGTTCCGCATGCAACTCGGGAGGACTGTACGACCCCCATCCCTACTCAGTCTCCCGAGGGCCGCCCGCTGCCGTCGACCAGGACCGGGGCCGGTAGATCGAGTTGCTTCAGGTCCGCCAGGATCCGCTTCGCATCACCAACCAGAACCAGGACCGCGCGCGACAGATCGCCCACCTTCGGGGAAACCGCGCGCAGATCCTCGGCGGTGAGGCCGCTTTGGCGCTCCAGTTCATCGGCAAGGTCTTCGACGCCACGCCCGAAGCGTGCGAGTTCCGCCCCGGTCGTGACCAACCCGTCGAGTCCCGCAAAGTCCTGGATCACCCCCAGGCGGGCGTGGGCGATGGCCTTGCGGGCCTCGTCCTCCGTCACATCACCCTCCCGCAGACGCGCGAATTCCTCGAGGAAGGCGGCCACACCTTCGCCGGTATGCCCCGCTTGGATGCGTGCCTGGGCGATGAGATAGGCGCCACCCCGAGCCCGGACGCCGGCCGCCTGCGCGCCGTAGGTAATGCCCCGTTCCACCCGCAGGTTGACGTTCAAGCGACTGGTGAAGCTGCCCCCAAAGAGGGTGACGACCAGGTCGTGCAGGGGCCGCTCGGGGTCGTTCTCCAGTACGGTAGGCAACTGGAAGCGCACGACCGTCTGGGTCGCACCCGGACGGTCGAAAACCAGGACGTGCATCCCGTCGATCGCCGGAGGATCGATCGCGGGACGCTCGTGGCGGCCCGACGGGGAGAGTAACCCCTGCCACTGTCCGAAGACCCGATTGAGCTCCGCCTCCAAGGCCTCGCGTTCCACGTCCCCCGCGACCAGCAGCCTGGCACCCTCGGGGCGCAGGATGTCCGAATAGAAGGCGACAAGCTCGTTCAGCTCAATCGTCTGGGCCTCCTCGGTCGTACCCCGGATCAACCGGCCGTAGGGGTGTTCCGGTCCAAAGAAGGCTCGTAGCGCGATACGGCGTGCGATGACCATGGGATCCTGCTCCGACAGGGTCAGATCGGCCAACCGCTCACGCTTGACGCGCTCCCACTCCGCAGCATCGAAGCGCGGATGCAGAACGGCATCCGCCATGAGATCGAGGCTCTGGGAAAGCTCACGGGAGAGAGCAGCGAGATGCACGCGGGTCACATCGCGCTGAACGTCGACCTCCAGTTCGCCGCCCAAGCGATCGAGCGCGTCCGCGAATTCCGCCGCAGTGCGCGCTCCCGCCCCACGGGTCATCAAGGTTCCGGCGAGATCCATCATGCCCGCCTTGCCCTGGGGGTCCTGGCCGGATCCCACGGGCAATTGCAGAATCAACTGGACCAGGGGTAGGGAATCGCGCTGCCAAAACTGGACCTCGATCCCGTTCGCGAGCTTGAACTCGATCGGTGCGGGAGGATGAAAGGCCTTGGGGGGAAGCGGCTGGGGCCGCTCGGCGAGGGGATCCTCGGCGGGAGGCGGGGCGGCGGGCAGGACGCGCTGGATGCGTCGCGGCCGGCCCACGACCTCGGCCAGGGTTCGACGCAGGCTCTCGGGGGTGGCCGAACGGTAGCGCTGGAGGTCGTTCGCGAACCAGTCCGGCTCACCGAAGTAGGCCTGATAGAGGTTGAGCTGATCCGCTACGGCCTGGATCGAGTCCAACCCCCGCAGGTTCGAAGCCTCGACCCTCGCCTGGGCGCGGGCGAGTTCCTCTCGAGACGGACCCTCCTCGACGAAGGCGTCGATGACCTCCTGTATCGCCCCTTCCAACTCGTCCAGGTCGACTCCCTCCCTGGCCAAGGCGGTCACGGTGAAGCTCGAGCCCAGGCGGCGCGACTCCTGATGCGCCTCGACATCCTCGGCGAGCCCGCGCCGTACCACCAGTTCCTGGTACAGGCGACTAGAAACCCCGCCGGCCAGAAGAGTCGCTGCTAGATCGAGCTCGGCATCCGCCTGGGTCAAAAAGGGGGGGCTGTGCCAGAGGAACCGGGTCTGGGCAAAGGGAGCCTCCGGGTCCACGAGGGAAACGGTTCGGTCACGCTCGAAGACCACCGGTGGCGCCTCCCGGTGGGTCGGGTCGGATCGGCGTGGGATCGCGCCGAAGAGACGTGTGATGCTCTCGCGCACGGCGATCGGGTCGAAGTCACCAGCCACCACGAGGCTGGCGTTGTTCGGTACGTAGTACTCCGCGAAAAACTCCCGCACGTCATCCAGGGTGGCCGCCTCGAGCTCCGCGTGACTGCCGATGACGGGATCGTGATAGGGATGCCCCTCGGGGTAGAGCAGGGGGAAGCTCGCCAGGTAGGCGCTCTCATAGGGCACGCCCTCATAGGACTGGCGCAGCTCGTTGCGCACGACCTCGCGCTCGGCGTCGAGCTTCTCCTGGGTCACGTTCGGTCCCAGGGCTTGCATGCGATCCGCTTCGAGCCAGAGCAAGAGAGGCAAGAGCTCTGCGGGCCCCTCATCGTAGTAGTTCGTGTAATCCTGACCCGTGGAGGCATTGTTGGAGCCCCCCCCGGCCTCCATCCAGTCGTCGAAACTCGAGCCCGGAACACGCTCGGTTCCCCGGAACATCAGGTGCTCGAAGAGGTGGGCGAATCCGCTGCGACCAGGCGCTTCATCCTTGGCTCCAACGTAGTACCAGGTGTTGACCACGACCTGCGGCAGCGAGTGATCCTCGTGCAGGATGACGGTCAAACCGTTGTCGAGCTGAAACTTCTCATAGCTCACATGTTGAGCGAGGGCGGGCGTTCCCAGCAGGAGCAGGGTCGAGAGGAGGCGCATATCAAGCATCGAGGATGATGGAGGCACAGGTCACGGTGGCGCCCATGCGGTGAAACTCGGAGAGTCCCACCTCGAGGATGTCATAGCCCAGGCGGGAGAGGTGTTCGTTGGTACGGGGGTAGGCGTCCGAGCAGATGAGGTGCTTGCCAAGAGCCAGGACGTTGGCCGCCCCCCACCCTTGCTCGACCGTCTCGACCTGCTCCACGCCCTTGACGCGGCCCAAGTCGAGGTTCGCAGGGGTGACCAGGATACGTCCTCGATCCAGACGGGTCATCGATTCGCAAAGGCAACTGCCGGCGCGGACCTCGACCGCCTTGACGACGTAGCCGTAGGCGAGCACCCCCAGAGCGAGAGCCTTCAGTCCCGCATGGTTCGTGCGCCCGGACTGGCCCACGTAGAGCACCTCGTCCATGGCGCAGACGTCACCGCCGTCGAGGATGGCCGGGGCCTCCAGACGCAGGCAAGCTCGATCCGAGACCAGGCTGCGCTCGATGTCGGCAAGCTCGCTACGCCTCCCCACCGCGCGCGGGCGCGTCAGTATGGTCACTTCGGGCAGGACGATCGCCGTGTCCTGCACGCGAAAGGCCTCGGGGTGACCCGGAAGGGGGTCGAGAACGCAGGTATCGACGCACGCACTACGCAGTACCCTCACGTACTCCCGGTGCTGGTCGAGGAGCCTCTCGGCATCCACGGGCCGGCGGGGATCGGCGCGGACTCCCTGCAAGTCCTCCAGAGCGGGGCGGCGACAGAGCGCGCGCATCTCACCCGTTCTCATTCAAGATGGCCTCGACCCTCCCTGCCGACACCGGGTGATAGCCGGGGCGCGCACGTTCGAAGATCTCGCGGGCACGCTCGCGTCCACCGGGGCGCTGTACCAAGGCCCGATAGAGCGGGCCCAAGTACTTGAAGCGCCCCACCTCGATCAAGAAAGACTCGAGGCGGGCATCGATGCCCGCGTAGCCGGAGGCGATACCCCGCTCGAGCCAGGCCGCGAGGATCTCCGCGTTGCCGCTCTGGGTGAACCCAAAGGCCTGATCGAGAAGGGCCAGGGTTTCGGCATCCGTGTCGGCAGGGAGGTGCCGAATGAAGGCCAGCCATTGAGCGGTGACCCAGCCGGCTGTCTCCAGCTCCTTCGGAGCTGCGCCTTCCGCAAGGCGCTCGAGCTCTTCGTCCACCTGCTCGAGAGCCGGCGATTCGAAGTGGGGTGCATCCTGGGGCAGGCCCACGCCCTCGAACCAATCGGTGAGGTCAATCGCACCGGGTGGGAGGCGCTCGGCGAGGAAGCTCTCCAGATCGGACGTCGTAACCGACTGGAAGGCGTGTCCGTCGAACCACTCGCGCAAGAGGAGGTCGAACTCCCTCCGCCCCAGGAGCGCTTCGAGACGATGCAGGAACAAAGCCCCCTTGTTGTACGGAACGCCGCTGAAACCTTCGTCGGGGTGCTTGCCCGTCAGGTTGGTGTGCAGCACCGTCTGCCAGGCCTGCATCTCCTGCATCTCCCGTTCGAGTCCTTCCCCGGCGAGCACCTCATCCATGCGCACCCGCTCCAACCCGTAGAGCGCCTCCATGATGCGTCGCTCGCAATAGACGGTGAAGCCTTCGTTGAGCCAGAAATCGCTCCAGGTGGCGTTCGTTACCAGGTTGCCCGACCAGGAGTGTGCCAACTCGTGGGCCACGACCGAGACCAACGAACGATCTCCGGCGATGACGGTTGGCGTCAGGAAGGTCAGGGTGGGGTTCTCCATGCCGCCATAGGGGAAGGCGGGGGGCAGAACCAAGAGGTCATAACGCCCCCAGCGGTAGGGGCCGAGGATCCCCTCCGCGGTCGAGACCATCTCTTCGAGATCGGCGAACTCCTCGGCGGCCGCATCCACGAGGCTCGGAGCGGCATAGACGCTGCACCGCTCCGAGATCGGACGCTCCTCGATCTCCCCGCAGGCCAGGGCGATCAGGTAGCAGGGAATCGGCCGGGTCATCTCAAAGGACCAGACCAGGCGCTCCTCGTCGATGCCGTCGTCCTGGACCAGCTCCCGGCTGCCACCGCGCCGATCCGCACTCATCAGCACGGTCAGCGGGCGGGGCGCGATGATGTTCGCATCGTAGGTGACGCGCACGCCGGGGGTGTCCTGGCAAGGAATCCACGAGCGCGTCAGAATCGACTCGCCCTGGGTGAAGAGGTAGGGATGTTCTCCGCCGGCCATGGCGGGCGAAAGGAACTGCAGAGCCTCTGCCCCCTCGCCGGTGCGGTAGCGCACTCCGACTTCATCGTCGCCGTCGCGCAGGGTGATGCGCAGGGCACGGCCCAAGCGATCCACCGCGGGCTCGAGGCTCCATTCACGGGGCCGACCATCCGCTCCCTCGACGCCGAGGATCTCCAGGGCCTGGGTATCGAGGACCAGGGTGTGACTACCCGCCCCGCGCGAGAGCTTCAAGATCGCCCGCCCCTTGAGGCGCTGCTCGGCGAACAGGATCTCGAGGTCGAGTTTGATGTGCTCGACGCGAACTTCAGCGGGATTGGAGAGGCTGTGCTCGTCCTTCACGATGGCTCGGGACTCCGAAGAGGTGCTGGAGGGCGCCCCGGACCCGCAGGCCAGAAGCAGGAGCGGCGTGACAACCGAAATCAGGGCCTTCATTGGGCCTAGCTTAGAGAACCCCACCGAACCCTGCCGTCGGGGGGAAGCCGAACGAGGAGCCGGAGGGCTGGGGAATCGCTTCGGTGCCCACCGAGCCGCCCCCGATCACCGCTTCCACCACCCTGGGTAACCCGCGGGAAGGAGGGAGCTAGAACCAGTCCATGCGCTCCTTCGCGGTGATCGGCCTCCTCGCGGTCATTCTCCTGGCCTGCCTCCTTACGCGGGGCGACATCCTCACCCGCCGGCAACCGGAGACCACCTCGATCTCCGAGGGAGTGGGCGGCAGCCCCGCGCTGCAAGGGGGGCGAGCGCCTCTGGAGGCCGAACGCCGGGATGCGGCGCAGGGCACACCGCCATCCGTGGACGGGGCCGGCCCACGGGACGAGGCCTCCGAGAGCACATCCTCTACCCTCGACCTCTTCGTCTTCGATTCACGCACCGGCGCCCCGGCCGCTGCGCGGGTCAGCTTTTGGGGAGCGCAGGTGGGAGCGGGGGGGGAACGACTACCCAGCGGACTGCGGACGGTCGAGGTTCCCACCGGAGGGTTGCGGCTGGAAGCATGCCCGGCCGGCTCCTACGAGGCGGTCGTCCACGAGAGCGCCACTACGGAGCCGGGCCCCCAGACCTTCGAGGTCGAGGGACTCTACACGCGCGTCGATCTCTCCCTCGATCCTCCCCGTGACTTTGGATGCCGACTCCGTGTTCGCGATGAGCGCGGTCGCATTCTCTCCGACATCGAGGTCAAGCCCGGTCCCCAGTTCGAGAGCTACTACCTCCCCGACGCGATCCCGTCCGGGGAGCTCGAGGCCTTTCGGAATCCCGACCCCGACGAGTTGCCTGAGAGCTTGGAGGACCTCCTGGAATATACGGAATACACGGGAGGCTCTCTCGACTCCGCGAGATCGTGGAGCCACCGCCATGCCGTGGACGGCTGGTTCGACTTCGGTCGTTTCAGTCAGGCGAGCCAGGGGACCTCCGCCGGTGCCTACTATCAGTTGCGCCGCTCCCTGGGAGATGGCCTCTACACCCTCTGTGAGCTTCGGATCGACACCAAGGAGGCTCCTCCCCCTTCCGAGGAGGAAATCCCCTTCGACCTGGTCGCCGTCCTGCCGGACACCGAGTTCGTGGTCGAACGCATCCGGCTCCCCGACGGTCGCACGGGAGACGATGTGCGCGACTTCATCCGGATCGAGAGCGATGCCCTACCCGTGGCGCAATGCAGGTATGCGGGTGATCCCTGGAGGAGCGTCCCGCTCGAGATCAAGATCCAGGTCCCCGGATTCACCGCTTGGCAAACCACGGTCCGTGCCGGGGAAGCCCTGACGGGGCTCCCAAAGGAGATCAAGCTCGAGAAGGCCCCGCCCCGCTAGAAGCCGTGCGAGGAACCGGAGGGCTGGGGAATCTCTTGGGTGCCTGCGGAGCCTCCCAATCCCCTGTTCCACAACCCTGGGTAGTCCGCGGGAAGGAGGGAGCTAGGATCGATCCATGCGCTCCATTGCGGTCATCGGCCCCCTTGCGGCTATCCTCCTGGTTTGCCTCCTGACCCGGGGCAGCCTCCTTGCGACTAAGCGACCAGAGGCCGCGTCGGCATCCGAGGGAGTTCGCGGCACCCCCGCCTTTCAAGGAGGGCCACCGGCTCTGGAAACCGAGCGCCGCAATGCCACACGCAGCGCGCTCCAACCAGGAGATGACAGTGACCCGCAGGACGAGGCCCAGGAAAGCGATCCGAGCGGAGAGGCCGCAACCTCCACCCTCGACCTCTTCGTCTTCGATTCGCGCACCGGCGCACCGGTCGCTGCGCACGTCAGCTTTTGGGGAGCCCAGGTGGGACCGGGGGGGAGCCGGCTACCCTCTGGACTGCGGACGGTCGATGTCCCCACCGGAGGATTGTGTCTGGAAGCCTGCCCGGCCGGCTCCTACGAGGCGGTCGTCCACGAGAGCGTCCCCGTGCGAACGGGCCCCCAGACCTTCGAGGTCAAGGGACTCTACACACGCGTCGATCTCTCCCTCCATCCTCCCCACGACTTTGGATGCCGACTCCGTGTTCGCGATGAGCGCGGCCGCATCCTCTCCGACATCGAAGTCAAACCTGGTTTCCGGTTTGAGAGTTCCTACCTCCCCGAGGCGATCCCGTCCGATGGAAGCGAGACCACTCGGAACCGTAACCCCGGCGAGTTGCGCGAGGAGTGGAATGATCACCTGGAACACAAGGAAGATACCTCCGTCCGCAGGAACCAATGGAGCCACCGCCATGCCGTGGACGGCTGGTTCGATTTCGGTCGCTTCACCCAGGCGAGCCGGGAAGCCTGCGCCGGTGCCTACTATCAGTTGCGCCGCTCCCTGGGAGATGGCCGCTACACCCTTTGCGAGCTTCGGATCGATACGAGGGACGCTCCCCCTTCCGAGGAAGAACTCCCCTTCGATCTGGTCGCCGTCCTGCCGAGCACCCAGTTCGTGGTCGAACGCATCCGGCCTCCCGACGGTCGCACGGGAGACGACTTTCGCGATTTCATCCAGATCGAGAGCGATGCCCTACCCGTGGCGCAATGCAGGTATGCGGGTGATCCCTGGAGGAGCGTCCCGCTCGAGATCAAGATCCAGGTCCCCGGATTCACCGCTTGGCAAACCACGGTCCGTGCCGGGGAGGCCCTGACGGGGCTCCCAAAGGAGATCAAGCTCGAGAAGGCCCCGCCCCACTGACTCCACACCGGCTCCGATCCGGCTCCGCGGAAGACGAGCTACGGACAGGCCGCCCCGTCATCGTGGGGAACGAGTTCGATCGGTTTGTAGCCCCCCTGCATGCGGAAGTAGAGAGCGATCAGGCCGAAGACGAGAAACAGGATGGCGGGGAAGCGGACCGAATACTTGAGAACGTCCCGGCCGCCCTGCTCATCCGCCTGGGCATAGGCCTCCGCGTAGCGTTCCCGCAGGGCGGGATCCGTCAGGGACTCGAGGTAGGCATCCTTCTCCTCGGGGATGATCGCCTCATGGGTCATCCCCAGGAAGCTGCGGGTCTCCGATGCCGCAGCCGCCAGCTCGGGAGCCGTCCTGCTGACCTGGTCGTGGATCGAGGTGTCGAAGGCCACCCCCAGAAGCTGGCCTCCGATGATCCCGGCCGAGAGCAGGCCGATAGCCGAGACGGTGTTCAGGGTCAACGCTCCCCCCTCGGGGTAGCGCTCGGAGGTGAAGCCCAGGACGCAAGGCCAGTAGTAGGTCTGTCCCAGGGCGTAAAGGACGAAGGCCAGGAAGATGGCCGCCCCGGTGGCGCCCGAGAGCCAGTAGAGACCGGCCGCGGAGAAGAGCCCGCTGATGCAGAGCAGGCCCGGCGGACTGAAAAAGCGCAGGATCCCGCCGGCGAAGACGCGCAGGACGAGCATGATCGAGGCGGAGAAGACCAGGGCCATGCCGGGGTTGATCGCGTGGCCCTCGAGCACGGGCGTCATCAGCTTCTTGATCCACTGATCGGTCCCCAGCTCAGCGGTAGCGACGGGAATCATCAGGAGGCACATCAGGAAGAAGAGCGGTCGTCCCAAGCTGCGGACACCGAGTCCGAAGAGCGCGCCCACCACCGTGCCGGCGATGAGGCTGACCCAGAACCAGTTCTCCGGCGCACTCCAGGCGGTCAGAGCGGAGACCTGGTTCCCGATCTCGTAGATCATCATGAAGGCCGCCAGGGCCGCACTGAGAAAACCCACCTGTCGCAGCATGTCCAGGTAGGGCACCCCCGCCTGCACGCGCTCGTCGACTGGGAAACGGCAGGGGCCGTACATGACGACGTAGAGAATGGCCGGCACCAGGATCCACAGGGCGTGGAAGTTCCAGGAGAGGGAGACCACCTGGTCCGCTCCAATGATGAAGAGCGTCCCCAGGACGAGTCCCGCGGGCCAAGCAGCGTGCAAGATCGTGAGCCACTTGGTCTTCTCCTTGGGATAGACCGCGGCACAGATCGGGTTGATCACCGCTTCCACGATGCCGTGCCCGAGACCTGCGCAGAGGGCGAAGAAGTAGAGCGCGCCGTAGCTGTGAGCGAAGTAGGTCCCGATGCCCGAGGCTGCCTGGAGCAGGAAGGCCGCGTACATGGGCAACTTGTAACCCGTGCGGTCGACCACCAAGCTGAAGCCGATCATCGTGATCGCGATCGGCCAGAGAGAGGCCCCGAAGACCTGACCGATCTGGTGGTTGGTCAGCTTCAGCGCTGCGCCGTAGATCGGCCCCTCGGCTACTCGGAAGGCGAAACCAACCCCCGCCGCGGTCAGGGAGAGGAAGCTGGCCCAGAAGAGCAGGCGTTTTTCCCGGGAGGTGAGGTCGGTACCGTGGACAGCTTCATTCATGGCGAGATGGCTGGGGACAGGGAACACGAGATCCGAAGGGGGCGCTCCGGATGGGCCAGCTTAGGGGACGACTACCCGGGCGCCGCGGGTCCTGCCAACGGAAGCCCCCCGCTGCAGCCTGAAACGAGAATCAATGAGGGCACACGGGAAAAGTCCTTTAGAGTGGTGGAAGCCCCCGCTCCTCCGTTTTCTCCCACCCCCCACCTGCCATGCGACCGCTGCTTCTCCTTGGGGCCCTAGCGGCCCTCCACACCTTGGCACCCCACGCCGCGGCCCAGGATGCCGAGCGCGCCCTCCTGATCGTCAATCCCGACAACGCGGAGAGTCGCTACGTCGCCAACTACTACGCCGCCGCGCGGGGCATCCCGGCGCGCAACGTGATCTACATGGATCCCGCGGCGGTCGACTATCAGACCTGGACCGACGTTCAACGCCACGCCTTCCTCGGCACCCTGCGCAACCGGGGCATCGAGGAGACGATCGATTTCGTCCTCGTGCCGCCGGGGAACGACTACCAAATCTCCGCGAACGGCTACGTCAGCGATCAGTGTGTCGCGGTCCACCGCTTCTCGGTCCCCTCCTGCTTCACCCTGGTGCATCAAGCCGACGAGATCCTCGGCGGCGTCAACTCCACCGGCGTCAACCAGTACAAGATCAACAGTTGGGGTCCCCGAGCCTTCGAGTCCCGCCTCTCCTGGTACCAGGGTGATCCGAGCACGAGTTCCAAGGCTGAGAAGTATTTCATCGGCGGGATGATCGGCTGGACCGGCCAGAACGGAAACACCCTGCAGGAGGTGCTCGACATGATCGACCGCAGCGTGGCGGTCGATGGGACGCAGCCCAGCGGCACCTACTACTACTGCGAGACGAGCGACACGACTCGCTCGAGCCCCCGGGATCCCTTCTACACGCCGGCGGCCAATGAGATCATCGCCCGCGGCGGTCAGGCCCAGCATCTGCTCGCGAACCTGCCCCTCGGCAACCACGACTGCTTGGGGGTCATGACCGGACTGGCCAACCCGGCTATCGACGATCCCAACTTTTCGCTGCTCCCCGGTTCCTTCGCGGATCACCTGACGAGCTTCGCGGGTACCTTCAACAACAACTCCCAGACCAAGATGTCGCGCTGGATCGCCAAGGGCGCCAGCGGCACGGCTGGGACGGTTGAGGAGCCCTGCAACTACGCGGGCAAGTTCCCCCATGCACGCATGCACGTGGTCTACTTCCGGGGCTTGACCCTGGGAGAGGCCTGGTTCCGCAGCCACGGTTTCCGTCCCTACCAGGAACTCCTGCTCGGGGATCCGCTGACGCGCCCCTTCGCCAAGCGTCCGACGGTCGACGTTCCCAGCCCCCCGGTCGGCCCCCAGTCCGGCACGATCAGCATCACTCCCAGCGCCACGGCCGTGGGTGGGTCGAACTCGATCGCAGAGATGACCCTCTTCGTGGACGGCCTTCCCGTCGAAGAGATCGCAGCGGGCAGCTTCACCCTCGATACCACCCAGTTCGCCGACGGCTGGCACGAGCTTCGAGTCCGCGCGGTCGACGCCAAGGTGTGGCGAAACCAGGCCAACTGGATCGGAAGCCTGGAGATCGACAACCACGCCGGGGACATCACCCTCAGTTCCGCCGCCACCAGCGGCGACCTGGGAACCCTCTTTGCCTTGGATTACACCGCCAGCGGCAAGACCGTCGATCATGTGGTGCTCCTGCAACACGAACGCGTCATCGGTGCCTCGAACCAGACGAGCGGGACGATCTCGGTCTTCGGTCAGAACGTTGGTGCCGGTCAGACCTCGGTCGTCGCCGAGGCCCGCTTCACCGACGGATCCCTCGCCCGCAGCGCTCCGGTAGACCTCTCGGTCACCTTCACCGGCGGCGCTACGGGGAGCAGCGCACCGATCGCCTACGACTTCACCCTGCGCGTGCGTGAGGACCAGGCCTTCCTGGTCGATTTGCCGCTGACGGCCGACGATGACCCCGCCGCCATCACTGCGACCATCCTGAGCCAGCCCACCCAATCGACCCTGCTCGGCGGGAGCGGAACCTGGAGGGCTTACATGCCTTCGCCCACAGCCCTGGGCAGCGACAGCTTGACCTACCAGGTCACCGGGGCCGGTGGGACATCGAACGTGGGCACCATCACGCTCGAATACATCGACGTCGACGGCTGCCTCCCCGTGCAGCGCTACTGCATCGGGGCTCCCAACTCCGCCGGCTCCGGCGCGGTGATCGACTACACCGGCTCGGTTTCGGTCTCCGCCAACGACCTGGTCCTGCACGCCAGTGCCTGCCCCACCTCCCAGTTCGGCCTCTTCTTCTACGGCCCGGGGCAGGTGCAAACCCCCTTGGGTGACGGTTTCCTCTGCATCGGAGGCAGCATCGCCCGCTTCCCCATCACCCAGACCGACGCGGCGGGGACAGCGCTGCAGGTGGTGGACAACACGAATCTCCCCGCGGGCGGTGGCGCGCTGCTCCCCGGCACGACCCACAACTTCCAATTCTGGTTCCGCGACCCCAGCGCGGGAGGCGCGGGGTCGAACACCACCGACGCCCTCAGCGCGACCTTCTGTAACTGAGGCGATGACGATCCTCGGGCTGCTGCCCCTCGTTCTCGCGAGCCCTTGGATCGGGGCTCCTCCCGCGGCGCAGGACACGGAGACGTGGCTGCGCTGCGGGATGGCCCTGGTGGTTCCCGGTGAAGCGCCCCGTCCCGAGGTCACCCTCGTCGTGCGGGAGGGGAGGATCGCGGCCATTCGGGAGGGCTATCCCCCCCTGGCCCCCGGGGCCCGGGCCGTCGATCTCCGCGAGGCTTTCGTCCTGCCGGGTCTGATCGACTGCCACACCCACCTCACCCACGAGCTCTCACGGACGAGTCGCCTCGAGCGGGTGGAAGAGAGCGATGCGGATCGCGCCATCCGAGCGGTGGTCTATGCTCGGCGGACGTTGGAAGCCGGCTTCACGACCGTGCGCAATGTCGGCTCGAGCGGCGATGCGATTTTCGCCCTGCGCGATGCCATCGAGAAGGGGTGGATTCCCGGTCCGCGCATCCTGGCCGCCGGGGAGAGTCTCTCCCCCACCGGCGGGCACTCCGACGAGACCCTGGGGTACCGGGAAGACCTCTTTGAGCTGCCTGGGCCCGCCCTGGGCATCTGTGATGGGGTGGCGGAGTGTCGCAAGGGGGTGCGACTGCAAGTCAAACGCGGAGCGGACGTGATCAAGCTCGTCGCCACGGGGGGCGTGCTCTCGGCGACCAACGCAGGAACCGAACAGCAGTTCTTCGGGGACGAGCTGACCGCCATCATCACCACGGCGCACTCCCTGGGTCGCAAGGTGGCCGCCCACGCCCACGGCACGCGCGGCATCCTGGCCGCCCTGCATGCGGGAGTGGACTCCATCGAACACGGCACCTACCTGGACGATGAGGCGATCGCGCTTTTCAAGGAGACCGGGGCCTATCTGGTGCCCACCCTCTTGGCGGGGCAGACGGTGGTCGATCTCGCCCAGGACGAGGGCTACTTCCCCGCCGTAATACGGGAGAAGGCCCTGCGGGTCGGCCCGGTGCTGGCGGCTTCGCTCGGCAGGGCCTATCGGGCCGGCGTACGCATCGCCTTCGGCACGGACAGTGGAGTCAGCCGGCACGGGGAGAACTGGCGCGAGTTTCCCCTGCTCGTGGCGGCCGGGGTCTCACCCGCGGACGCCCTGGTCTTCGCCACCCGCAACGCGGCGGACCTCTTGGGCCTGGACGATGTGGGCACGCTCGAAGTGGGTATGCGCGCCGACATCATTGCCCTCCCCGCCAGCCCCTTGGAGGAAATCTCCGCCCTGGGACGCGTCTCCTTCGTGATGCAGGCGGGCCGCATCGTCAAGGGGCCCTGATTCCACCAGCCCTTGCCCCACACTGCGCGTCCGTGCCGGGCCGAGGCCCGCAGGCTGGCGAAGTTCACCGACGAAGAGGCGCCCGTCGGCAGAGCAGGGTAGCTTCTCCCGGGGTATCCTTTTCCCGGAGCCCGCAGCCCCGCCAGCCCCCCCTCCTCCTCGATGAGCGACGCCTCCACTGCAGCCCCCGCCCGCCTGGAACGCTGCCCCAATTGCAACTCCAGGCTCCCGGAGACACCGGTCTCGATCTGCCCCTACTGTGTCTTCCCCCTGGGGACACGCACGGGCGAGACGAGCGTTGAGGGCGAGAGCCCGGCCCACGCCCGCATCCTGCGAGTTGCCGAGCACGCCAAATACCAGGAGACCCTCGCCATCGTGCCCCCCGAGAACCGGGAGTATCAGCGGGGGCGCTTGGCGATCTTCCGGGGCAAGGCGGCCCTGGTCGTCGCGGTGGCAGTGGTTGCGCTGGCAGCCCTTCTGGTAGGTGGCGCCTTGGCGGGCTATTGGCTCACCTGGGTAGGGGTGGCTGTAGCCGTCTTGGGAGTCGCCTGGATCCTCAAGGGACGGGCCGCCTGCAAGCGGGCCGTGGCCCTGCCGCTCCTGCGGCGACCGAGCATGATCCTGAACCGCCGTAGCGAAACCGAGATCCGAGGCTGGAACGGAGAGACGACCTACTACTTCGAGCTCGAGTTTGAAGATGGGACCGTGGCGGAGTTCCGCTATCCCGGCCATGGCGCCAACGAGGAACCCTATACGAGCAACCTCCCGGGGGTGGCCTTCACCCGCGGCACGGACCTCTTGCTCTTCAAGCACATTCGGGTATGAGCCTCCCCACCGATCCCGCTGAAGCCCTCACGCTCCTACGAGAGGCCTCGCGCAGTCTCCCGGTCGTCGTCTTCAAGGCCTCCCCCACCTGACCGGTGAGCCTACGCGCCGAGGCCGAGTTCGATGCCTGGCGCGGGTCCCTCGGGGAGGGACGAGTGCAATCCCATCGTATCGACGTGCTCAGCCAGCGCGCTCTAGCCCGGGGATTGACCGCGGAGTTGGGCATCGACCACGAGTCTCCCCAAGCCCTCGTCTTCACCGATGGAGAACTCTCGGCCCACGCCAGCCACGCTGATCTGGTCCAGGCCTGGTTCCGCCAGAAGACCGGCTGTTGAACCCCGATGTTGCACAAGCTCGTCCCGCCAGGCGGCCCCAGAACGCCCCCGGTGGTGACGGCGGTGCGCAGGCGACCATGAGGGGTGAAGGCTGCCGCGAATGGCTCACCAGTTGTGGCGCCGGCTGGTGACCTCCATCAACTTGAAGGGCCCGGGCTGGAAGGCGTCGTAGACGATGGTGGTCATCTTGAGGGTGTCGGCATCGACGAACTCGATCACCGTGTCGTAGGCCTGACGGATGCCGAGGGATGGATCCTCGGTCACCCCCGAGAGGGTCGCGGTCGAAGTCGCCTCATCAAAGGTTCCCCGCGCCTCCGTGGAGTAGGTTCCCATCGAGTCGAAACCGACCGAAGTGTACTCACCGCTGCGGCGGTCGAACCCCAGGTACTGCAGGGACTCCACCGAGTATTCACCCATGCCGGGGAAGGTGAAGGTCGTGCTTCCGCTGATGCGGAGAAAGCGTCCTCCAACCACCGACTCGTGGGTCATGACCGCCTTGGACTCCAAGGGCGGCTGACCGGGGGCGATCCACATCTTCACCTCGGCATCGAAGGTCCCCGCATAGGAGGTCAGGCGGGCGTGCTCCTCGCTGGGCTGCGCCAGCTCCATGGCGCGCACCTGCAGAGCCTGGCGCTCCGCGGGATCGAGGTCGATCAGGTTGCGCAGCGCCTGCTCGGGCTTGGCCTGCCCCGGTTTGACCTGTTCAGGCCTGGGCTGCTCGGGCTTGGGCTCGTCCTGTCGGGCGCTTCCGCGGGCGGTAAGAAGAAGCAGGGCCGGGGTCAGGAGAGCGAAGGGGAGGAGGTAGCGCATGGTCGTCAAGGAGTGGGAAAGGGAGCCGCTCGAGGATAGCCGGGGCCCGGGGTAGCTGGGGTTCAGGGAGCGTATGCGGCAGCGGCGGCGGCCAGGGGATCACCGCCGACGGCCCATTCCTGGGCCTCGAGCGCCTCGCGCAGGGCGGCGAGGCAGAGGGTCACGTTGCGCCGTGTGGAGCCCGCGCCCATCAAGCCGATGCGCCAGGTGTTGCCCTGCATCGGACCGAGTCCGCCCCCGATCTCCATGCCGTAACGCTCCAGGAGGTGGCGACGCACCTTTCCGTCGTCGACGCCGTCTGGAATGGCCACGGCGGTCAGGGGCGCCAAGCGCTCGCTCGGAGAGACGCGCAGTTCCAGCCCCATCGCCTCGAGCCCCGCCACCAGGGCGGCGGCATTCCGGGCATGACGTGCGGCGCGCTCCTCGAGCCCCTCCTCGAGCACGAGCCTGAGGGCCTCGTGCAGACCGAAGAGCATGTTGATCGGTGCCGTGTGGTGGTAGGCCCGCCCTCCCCCTCCGTCGGCGAACCAGTACTCCGCAATCATCGAGAGGTCCAGGTACCAGCTCTGTACCGGCTGTTTGCGCGCGGCAAGTCGATCGCAGGCGCGGGAGCTGAAGGAGATGGGGGCCAAGCCCGGAGGGCAAGAGAGGCATTTCTGGGTCCCCGAATAGGCCGCGTCCACGCCCCACTCGTCGAGGGCCAGTCGATAGCCCCCCAGGGAGGTTACGCAGTCGACCAGAAGGAGCGCGCCCACCTCGCTGGCCACCTCTCGCAGGGGGGCGAGATCCTGCAGCGCTCCGGTGGAGGTTTCCGCATGGACAGCGGCGACCACGGCGTATTCCCCCTCCGCGGCGCTGCGCAGATCCTCGGCACGGAAGGTCCTCCCCCACTCCACGTGCGCTTCGGTCACCTGCGCCCCCAGCCGGCGCGCCACCTCGGCCATACGCGTCCCAAAGACCCCATTGATCGCGACCAGAATCCGATCCCCGGGCTCGAGAAGATTGACCAGACAGGTCTCCATGCCCGCGCTGCCCGTGCCCGACATCGGAATCGTGAGCCGGTTCTCGGTACCAAAGACCTCCCGCAACATCGCGCAGACCTGGTCCATGACCTCCAGGAAGGCCGGGTCCAGGTGACCGATGGTCGGAGCCGCCAGGGCACGTAGGACCGAGGGAGCAACGTCGGACGGTCCGGGACCGAGGAGGATCCGAGTGGGCGTCTCGAGAGGCGCGGGGTGGTTCATGCAGCGGAGAATGACCCCCAGCCAGACAGGGGTCAAGCCGCCGGGCAGGGGTCAAGCCGCCTTCAGAGCGCTGGCAGGCGATAGAGCAGGGCCGGTTCCAAGCTGCCGTTGCCTTCGAAGGTACGCGGCCAGGGAGTCCGGCGACGCGCCACGGCGCGGGCATACTGCCGGGGCTCCTCGTGGTCGGGTTCGAGAGCCCAGAGATCGAGGGGCTGAAGCCCCTGCTCCGCTACCCGGCTGCTCTCCCAGGCATCGAGGAGCCGGGCAAGACCTGCCCGAAGGTCCGGACCGAACTCGGCCAAGCTGATGACCAGGGCCCACTGGCCGCGGGTCGGCCGCAGGCGACGCCAGTAACAGGCGACCACGTTGAGGCGGTCGCGTTCCATGGCTTCCAGGAGGCAGTTGCCCGCTTCGACACGCTGGGGAGGGAGTAGGGAGTCCATACGGCCACGAGACCCCCTCACCCCCGGATCGGTTGCGTTGGGAATGGAGGAAAAAGAGCCCGGGCCCCTCAGCGGCTCGCGGGGGGGGTGCCCACGCTGCGACGCTCCTCGTAGGCGCGCGCGCGATCCAGGGCTCGCCACTCCTTGCCATGCGCGCGCCACCACTCCAGCCAGGCCCGTGGATCGTTGCCCAGCCTCTGGCCCGTAAGCTGACGCAGGGCCGTCATCGTGCGCCGCAGTTCGACCACCTCGGTCATCTGGACGGTGGTACGCACGTCGAAGGAGACGCCTGAGGCCTGCACCGCCACGATTGGATCCGCCACCGACGCAGCCTGCGCGATCTCCAGGTCGTAATCCATGACATAGGCGGTCTGCAGGCCGGCAAAGAGGTTGGCGCGCGTTCCGGTATTCGCACCACTGCCGCCTCCCAGGGACGAAGCTCTCCTCGACAGATGGAGCATGAGGGGCTCAACCGCCGCCTCGAAACCCAGGTTCCCGAGCATCTCCGCGGCATTGGCGCGGACCGCTCCGTTTGGGTTCTCGAGGCCGCTAATGACCGGCAACAACACCCCTACGTCACCCTCATCCCGCAGTGCGGCGGCCGCACTCCCGCGTACGTCGCTCCAGCTATCGAGCAGTCCACGCCGGACGAGAGCCCGGCCGAGAGCCCGGCCGAGAGCTCTGTCGGTCAGGCTGGAATAGAGCCGCCCCAGAGCGAAGGCGGCGAAGGCGCGTCGATGGTGCGATGGAGCGGTGAGTTCCCTCTCCAAGACCGCGCGTAGATCCAGTCTCCCCATGTAGTCCCGCAGGGCTTGGACGGCGACCTCTCGCCAGGCCGGCGAAGCGCCGGCACCGGCAAGCAGGGTCTCCTCGAGGGCTAGGGCCGGGTTGCCCCGGGCCTGCGAGGAGAGCTCGATCGGAACGCGCTCCTGCGCCAGCAGGGCGCGCACGCCCGCCGTATCCTTCGTCTCGGCCAGAATGCGATCGAGTTCCGCCACGGCCTCGGGGTAGAGACCGGCTGCGATCATCCAGCGGGCGAGTTCTTCCCGATGGCGCGGGTCGCGGTCGGGTAGATCCCGGCGCAGGGCCTCGGCCTGGGCCTGCACATCACGCAAGAGCCGAGCCCGACGGACCTCGACCGACAGGTCGCGCCAACCCCGGTGGTCGCGCACCTGCCAGATCCCCTCGGCGGTACGGCGGCTGCGGACTCGCAGAATCTCTCCCGAACCCAGGGTCAGGAGGCGCCGACGATCTGGATCCTGGAGCCTTGGCTCTTGGGAATGCATGGCCCCGATCGGGGCACTACCGACCTGGAACCCGCTCCCTCCCCGCTCTTCCTGGGCGTGGATCGGCGGTGCCGCAGCCACCCAGCCGGCGGTACAGAGCAGGAAGGTCAGGGCGCTCCTTCCGAGGCTCCCGCGTCCAAGGAGCGTGCCAAGAGGGAAACGACAGAAACTCGGTTTGGGGTCCATGGATCGACAATCTATGCAGCGGCCCGGAGCCCCGGCCGGCCCCCACCGGTAGGCATCTCTTCCATCGGGTCTATCACCACCCCCCGATCCCGTTGCTGGAAAAGGGGAAAAAGTCCCCTTCAGGGGCTCCGAGCCCCAGGGAATGCCCGGTCAGCGAGAGCCGGACCCCACCGCCTGCTCGAAGGCCCGCCCCACCTGCTCCTCGGCCGTCACCGGTCGCAGGTGCTCGCGGATCAGCCGCCACTCGGTCCGGCGTGCATGCCAGCGCTGCTCGCGATTGTGGATGCCGTGTCGGGATTGGGGGTAGACCATCATCGACCAGCTATCCTTGCCGGCCAACTGCAGGGCGTAGGCCATCTGCATCAGGTTCTCCACGTGCACATTGTCGTCCATGACCCCGTGGTGCATGTGCAGGAAACCCGAGAGGCTGCCGGCGTGCTCCAGACAGGAGCTGCGCTGGTACCCATCCGGGTTGCGGTCGGGTGTCGACATGTAGCGCTCGGTGTAGATCGTGTCGTACATCCGCCAGTCGTAGACCCCGCCGCCGGCGATCCCGAGGGCGAAACGGTCCGAAGCGAGGAGCGCGTAGGCGGTCATGAAGCCGCCATAGCTGTAACCGGTGATGCCCACGCGGCTCCCGTCGGCCCAGGGATGCGCACAGAGCCAGTCGACGGCATCCTCCAGATCGGCGAGTTCGCGAACGCCGAGTTCCTTGTAGCAGGAACCGATCACCGCATGACCCTTGCCGCTGGCACTGCGAACGTTGACCTGCAGACAGACGATGCCGTTCTCGGCCAGGAACTGAGGCCAGGGATCCGAGTTCCAACGATTGCGTACCGAAGGGGCATCCGGGCCCGAGTAGGTCATCAGCCAGACCGGATGAGGTTCGCTTGCGTCAAAGGGCAGGGGCCGCAGGACCGCGGCATCCAACGGGAAACCGTCGCGTGCTTCGATGCGCACGACCTCCCAATCCGCGCGCGGGTAGCCCTGGGCGACGGCCTCGCATTCGGGTGCGGTCGCCAGGCGATCGAGCAGGTCCCCGTCTGCATCGCAGAGCCGGACCTCCTCGGGCATGTCGAGAGCCGAGACGCGATCGAGCAGGTAACGCCCATCGGCACTGAATTGCACCCGGTGGGTCCCCCGGCCACGAGTCAGCCGAGTGAAGCCCTTGCCGTCGAGCCCGACGCGGTAGAGGTTGCGATCGATCGCCCCGTCGGCGCTCGAGTGGAAGTAGACCTGGCCCGCCTGCTCATCGACGCGGACGATGTCGCGCAGGGACCACTCCCCGGAGGTGAGAGCCCCCACCAACTTCCAGTCGGGGGAGTAGTGGTAGAGATGCTCGTATCCACTGCGAGCACTGATCCACAGAAAGCTCCCGTCCTCGAGCCAATGGGGCATGGCGGGACGCTCCACCCAGGTCTCCGACCGCTCTTGAATCCGAGTCTCGTAGCGCCCGGTCTCGGGGTCGGCGACGTTGACGTCACACCAGGTTTGGATGCGATCTTGCACCATGAAGAGCAACCGACCCCGGGGAGTCCAACCGACACGCACGATGAGTGGCTCCGCATCGGCATAGTTCGATAGATCGACCCAGACCACCTGTCCGTCCGCGGCTCGAGCGATGCCCAGGGAGACCACCGGGTTGGGATCCCCCGCGAGCGGATAGTTGGTGACCTCGGGTTTGACGCGGAAGGTCTCCTTCTCGATATGGTCGACGAGCGTGAATTCGTGCACCGGCGACTCATCCAGGGAGAGGAAGGCGGCGTAGCGCCCGTCGGGTGAGAGCCATGAGCCGCGGAAATCCCCGCGGCCGTAGAGCTCTTCCTGGTAGACCCAATCGAGCTTGCCATTCAAGCGCTCGGGGCTCCCGTCCTCGGTCACGCGGCTCACCCGGGCGGTGGCCATGTCGACCAGATAGAGATCGTTCCCGCTTACCCACGAAGCGGTGGCGCCGTTCTCGGAGAGGGCGACCAGCTCACGGGGAGTCTCGGGATCACCCAGTAGCTCGGTCACCCGTGCAGCCGCACTGGCCTCGTGCGGGGGATGGGGTTTTTCGGGCTCCGTCCGCGCCTCCGGCGCGGGCACCCGCTCCAGGGTGGTGAGGTCGACCCAGACCGCATCGTCCCCCTTCCCGATGACGACGTGCTTCCCATCCACGCTGAACTCCACCTTCGGCGCTCGGCGAGCGAAGCTGGGTGCCTTCCCTCGTCCGGAGGCCTGTTCGAGGGTCAGGGTGTGAGCCGGAGTCGGCTTGGGGAGCTCTTGGCCCGAGGCCAGGGAGAGCGCCAGAAGCGAGAGCGGGTAGATGGGGGTACGAATCACGGTTGCCTTCGCGGTGCCTTGGAGCATGAGCACTCAGCATAGCGGCTGCCCCGGCCCACCTGCGTACGGGTCCGGTCAGGAGCCACGCGCTATTCTGAGCCCATGCGATGGCCCCTGCTCCTCCTCCCGGCGCTCCTCTGCGCCTCCCTCTCCGCCCAGGACCTCTCCTCCTCCTTCGTCCTGCCCGAAGGACTGGCGCTCAGCCTCTGGGCGGAATCTCCCCAGCTCTTCAACCCCACGGCGATGGACGTCGATATGTGGGGCCGGGTTTGGGTCACGGAGGCGGTCAACTACCGCCAGTGGGACGGCCGCAACCCGGGCTTGCACCGCGAGGGCGGTGATCGAGTCGTGATCCTGGCCGACAAGGATGGGGATGGTCGCTGCGACAGCTCCACGGTCTTCGTCCAGGACCCGGACCTGACCTCTCCGCTGGGGATCTGCGTCATCGGCAAGCGAGTCTTCGTGAGCTGCTCGCCGAACATCTTCGTCTACACCGATACCGATGGGGACGACCACGCCGACAAGAGGGAGGTGTTCCTTACCGGCTTCGGTGGGTTCAACCACGACCACGGCGTGCACTCGATCGTTGCGGGAGACGACGGCTGGCTCTACCTTGCCGTTGGGAATGCCGGCCCGCACATCGTGCGCGACAAGAGCGGCTTCGAACTGCGCTCGGGGAGCATCTACACCGGCGGCTCCCCCTACAACACCCACAACGAACCGGGCCTGGTCTCCGACGACGGCAGGGCTTGGACCGGTGGCCTGATGCTTCGCGTACGGCCCGACGGAACCCAGCTAGAGGTGGTCGCGGACAACTTCCGCAATCCCTACGAGATCGCCCGCGACTCCTTTGGGAACCTCTACACCGGCGACAACGACGACGACGGGAACCGGTCCTGCCGCCTCGTCTGGGTCGCGGAGGGGGCCGACTACGGCTACTTCTCAGAGGATGGAACGCGCTATTGGCGTGCGGATCGCCGCCCGGGCCAGAACACGCCGGACGCCCACTGGCACGTGGACGATCCGGGAGTCATGCCCCCCGGATCGATCACCGGGGCCGGAGCTCCCACGGGAGTCGCCATCTATGAGAGCCGAGATTCGAGTGACCCGATGGCCTCCTTCAATGGAGCGGTGCTCGATGCCGATGCAGGCGCGGGGCTGGTCTATGCCCACCTGCCCGAGCGGGTCGGCGCGGGGATCTTCCCCCGCCGTTCGGTCCTGCTCAACCACACACAGGATGGCGAAGGCGGTCGCTCACGCTGGTTCCGCCCGAGCGATCTCCTCGTTCTTCCGGACGGGTCGATCCTGGTGGCCGACTGGTATGACCCGATGGTCGGTGGACACGGTGCCGGAGACCGCGAAGCCTATGGACGCCTCCTGCGCATCGCCCCCCAAGGAGCACGCGACACCTGGGAAGTACCACCCCTGCGCCGCGCCACCCCCCAGGAGGTCGTACGTTTGGGTCTCTCGGGCCCACACGCCTTCCTGATCCAAGCCCTGGGTAGCCCCAGCCCCTCGATCCGGGCCACGGCCCGGGAGCGCCTTCTGGCGGACGGGGAGCTGGCCTTCGAGGAACTGCGCAGCCTGGCCGGGGACGAGAACCCCCGCATCGCCGCCCGGGCGGTGCAGGCACTGGCCCTCCTGTCGGACGAGGGCCGCGAGTTGGTCGAAAAGGTACTCCTCCACCCCAGGGCGGAGATGCGTGCGGTGGCCCTGCGCTCCCTCGACAGCGAGGATCCAGCACGCCTCGCGCCCCACGTGCCGAGCCTCTCCCGGGACCAGGACCCCTATGTGCGCGCGACCCTGGCCCGGCTCCTGCGAGACTATGACCACGACCTGCGCCTGGCGGCGCTCGTCCAGCTCTCGAATCTCTACCCCGGGGACGATCGCTACTACCTGGAGTCGCTGGGCATCGGTGCCGAGGGGTTGGAAGCCGAACTCCTCTCCAAGCTCGGCCCCCTGCGGGAGCAGGGCGAAGAGCGTTATCTGGAGATCCTCTGGCGCCTGCACCCCCCCGAGATGGTGGAGGAACTCGTCGCGGTCGCAAGCGACCCCGAGCGTCCGGCCGAGCTACGCGCCCGCATGATCGATGCCCTGGCTTTCGTACCCACGCGGGAGGCCGCCGACGCGATGTTCATCCTGAGCGCCACCGGCCCCGCCGACCTGCGTGCCCATGCCCGCTGGTGGTCTCGTCAGCGCGCGACGAACCTCTGGCGCGCCTTCGACTTCGAGTCGGAAAGCGATCCCAATCTCGAGGATGCCACCCGCGTTTTCGCCAGCGGAGTCCTGCGTGACCCCCGTGTGGTGGATATCGACGTCGACGTGACCGGCCACACCCACCTGATCCTGGTCACCACCGATGGCGGCGACGGCAACGGCTGTGACTGGGCCGACTGGATCGCACCGCGCTTCATCCTGGAGGATGGCTCCGATACGCCCCTCGAATCACTGGGCTGGATCTTTGAAAGCCACGGTTGGGGGGAGTGCCGCTTTGGCAAGAACACTGAGGGCGGTCCCCTGCGCGTAGGCGAGGACGAATTCAGCGAAGGCATCGGCACCCATGCCGCCGCCCAGATCGTGGTCCTGATCCCCCCGACGGCTGTTCGCTTCGTCGCCCAGGCCGGTCCCGATGCGGGTGGAACCTCGCAGGGGTGCGGTACTTCGATCGAGTTCCAGGTCTGGGTGCGCGGCAAGCCGGTGGGCGCCGAAACCCGGCGCTGGACCGAGGCCCTGCGGGCAGGGGATGTGGAACTGGCCCGTGAGATCGGCAAGGACCCCGCCGGGGGATTGCTGCTCGTCGCTCTGGCCCAGGAGGGGGCCCTCTCCGATGAGGTGCGTGCGGCAGCCGGCGAGACCCTCTTCCAGAACCCCGACCCGAGCGTGCGCGCCCTGGCGGCGGCCCACTTCCGGGTCCCCGGACAGGAAAAGGCTCTGCCCCCGCTCGATGAGCTCCTCTCGCTGCCCGCTGACGCGGGTCGCGGACGTGAGGTTTTCTTCTCGGAGCAGGCCTCGTGCAGCTCCTGTCACGCCTTCGAGGGGCGCGGCAACGACATCGGTCCGGACTTGACCGAGATCCACGCCAAGTACGACCGGAGCCAGCTCCTCGATGCGATCCTGAACCCCTCGGCCGCGATCTCGTTCGGCTACGACACCTACGTCGTGCGCACGGTGGACGGTCTGATCTACTCGGGCTTCATCCTCGCCGAAGGTGAGGACCTGGTCCTCAAGGACACCCAGGGACACCGCCACGCGATCCCCACCGACGAGATAGAGGTCCAGAAGAAGCAGGAGCTCTCGGTCATGCCCCAGGACGTGGCGAGGAACCTTTCGCCCCAAGAGCTCGCTGACCTGATCGCCTTCCTCTCGGCGTCCCCTCAGAGCGCGCCGCATTGGGGTGAGCCGATCGAACTATTCAACGGTCACGACCTCGACGGCTGGGTCGCCATCCCCTCCAACGAGACCCCCGAGGGTGGAGCCGTCTGGTCCGCGGGGGATGGAGTCTTGCACTGCACGGGCCACCCGATCGGCTATCTACGCACCGAGGCGGACTACGAGAGCTTTGAGCTGACCCTCGAGTGGCGTTTCCTCCCCGAAGAGGGCCCAGGCAACTCCGGTGTGCTTCTGCGCATGGTGGGCGAGGACAAGGTTTGGCCGAAGAGTATCGAAGCCCAGCTCCAGTCGGAGCATGCAGGCGATATCTGGAACATCGATCACTTTCCGATGGCCGTCGCTCCCGAGCGTACCCAGGGACGTCATACGCTGGCTCTGCTCCCAAGCAACGAGCGCCCCCTGGGGGAGTGGAACCGCTACCGCATCCGGCTCGACCGCCGCGAACTCACCCTGGAGGTAAACGGACTGGTGCAGAACCGCGCCCACTGGTGCGAAGTGGTCCCGGGGAAGATCTGCCTGCAGTCCGAAGGAGCGGTGATCGAGTTTCGCAACATCGTCTTGCGCCCGATCCTCGACTGATCACGTGCCCCCGACCAGGATGACCAGGGTCGAGTTGTAGGCGAAGTGTGCCAGCATGCCCGGGTAGAGGCTGCCGGAACGTTCGCGCAGGTACCCCAGATAGAGCCCGAGGCCGAGGTGGAAGGGGAAGCCCACTGTCACACCATGAGCCAGAGCGAAGGCCGCCGCGGTGACGAGGATGCCGGTGGTACGCCCGAGGAGCGCCATCAGCCGACCCTGAAGCAGGCCTCGGAAGGCCAGCTCCTCGAAGAGAGCCGGGGAGAGCCCGAAGACGAACAGGGCCCAGCCCAGACCGATCGACTGGCGCAGCTCGAGCACCGGATCGGCCAGATCGGGCATGGAGCTCACCAGCCATTGCCGCCAGGCGAGGGCCAACCCGGCGCTGCCCAGGGCGACGAAGAGAGCTTCGGCGTAGCGCAGCGGCCGAGCATCCCGCAGCCCCGCGAAGGCATAGGGCCCGGTGAGCGCGCAGACCACCAGGACCGCGATGCCCGAGACCAAGCTGGCGACGGGCATGGCCGCAGCCGCAGCGGAACCCGAGTAGAGCAGTTGGACGAGGGTGGCGGGTCCCGCCAGGGCGACCACGATCGCAGCCAACTCCAGAAGACTGCGGCTGGTCCAGGCTTGACGCGTGCGCAGATCGGCCTGGGAGAGGGATCCGGGTGCTCCTCCGCGGCGGGGATCGGGCAGGGGGTGGCGCGGCACGACGACAGCCGGCTTTGCTTGCAGTTCTCTGGTGAGTGCATGGCTCGGACCGCGCAACTCCGCGGGCCGGACCGCGGGAACGGGGATCCAGACACCACACTCGCAGCGAAGCCGGAAGCCCGCCATGTCCTGGTGGATCCGCCACCAGGTACGGCAAGAGGGACAACGTGTCTCAATACGTTCTTCGGGGCCCGGAGGATGGGCGGCGGGCCACTCGCGCACGCGACCGGCGCTCACGGCCGACCCTCCTCGAGATCGAGGGAGAGAGTGCGCGCCACCATGCGCCCCGGCAGGGTCACCTCGAGGGTCGGCTCCTCCTCCGAGTCGAAGAGCAGGTGAGCCAGGCGTACCGACTGGGTGGCCAGGATGCGGCCCTCTCCGCTGCGCAGATGGATCCAGATCTCGGAGCCGTCGGCCACGGCCCGCAGCGCCGCTCTTCGGGCCAGGGTTTCGGCGGAAGCGATGCGGCTCTCGACTTGCGCCGCGTCGTCCGGCCACTCGGGGCCGCGCCCGATGCTCACCTGGTAGTTGCCCCAGTGGGACTCGACCTCGACTCGGAGGAGCCCCTCGAACTCACCGAGTTCGAGTTCGAGCCCCGCCCCATCCCGTGCGGCGAGGCGATCGATCCACCCCTCCTTCCAGGCCAAGAGACCAAAGGTGAGCAAGACCAAGGCGCCGAGCCCTAGAGCGCGCCGCCGTTCCATGGGGGGCAACCCCAGTCCTTCCGAAGCGCGGGGGCCGTGACGATGGTCCTCCTGCGCCAACTCACGGGGACGGCTCACGCACTCGATCTGCCCACCCCGGGCGACGAAGAGGGTCTCCACCGCCAGGTCGTCGTAGACCTCGGTGCAGTGCAGGGTCGACTCGACGCTGGCGGGATCGGCCGACGAGGAGGCAATCTCATTCAGCCCTTCGAGTAGCTCCTCGGCCTTGGCGGAGGTCATCTGCTCCCCCTCGACCGTCCCCTCCTCGAAGAGCACGGAGAAGCGCCCGCCCTCTAGGGCCAGGTCCAGTCGGCAGAGCCCGAGGCGATTCGTCTGCTCCACGCTGCGACGCAGACGCTGGTCGTCCCCCCGTCGAGCCTCGAGGATGCCCCCGAACCAGACGAAGCGCGGCGGTCCCTCGGGGACGATCCTCGGCTCCTCAGGCCTCGGCTCCTCAGGCATGCAGCTCCTCCATCAGGCCGGGAACGTCAGAGAGAGGCGTCCAGTCCTCGAGGACGCGCGCCCAAACGAGGGTCTGGGGGGTCAGCTCTCCCGCCTCCCACTGCGCACGAAAGGCATCGAAGGTGAGCGGGCCCCGGCGCTCCCGGGTTCGGTCCAAGTAGTACCACTTGGCTTCGATTCCTTCCGGTCCGAGCTGGGGTTGCGCTGAAACAGGGGGGGCCTCGAGCTCGGCATGAGCTGTATCCATCCCCAGAGCTCGGTCGTGGGCACCGAGACGCCTCGCCGTCTGGGCATAGCGCGCATCGGCTACCGCGCGATCCTTCTTGAGCTGCTCCCGTAGGCGACGGTTCTCTAGCCTCAGCTCTCTCTCACGCTCCTCCTGGGCCTTCAGATCCGGGAGGACCAGGAGTCCGACCAGTCCGAAACAGGAGAAGATGAAACCGATTGCGAACCAGCCGACGGCATTGCGTCCCCTGGAGTTGGCGATCATGGCACAGAGGACGCCGAACGAGAGGGAGACCAGGAAGGGAAGCACGTTCTCCATCAGAAAGAGAGCAAGCGATAGATCCAGGCGAACAACAGGCTCGCGGCAAAGGTGTGGGTTCCGACGCGGAGCAGCCACCTATGACGCGCCGTTCGTCGACCCGCGCGCAGCAGGATGTCCAGATGGACGAGGATCCCCGCGACGCACAGAAAGACCAGGCCGATTCCTGCCCAGTTCAATTGTGCTGCCGCGGAGAGTTCCCCATGCAGGGTCAGGGCAACGCTGCGGGTCAGCCCACACCCGGGGCAGCCGGCGGGTCCAACCCACTCGCCCACGACGCAGCGAGGTCCGTGCAAACCGAAGAGGCTTGCACGGCCGGCCCTGACCTGGATCAGGGATCCGAGCAAGAGCACGGCCGCCAGGGTGGCCAGGGCCGCGCGGGAGCGAGCCTGATCCGCCGGGCAGGGCTGCGCGGAGGAGGTGAGCGGGGACATGGCCCCTACTCTACGTCACGATCGCAGGTCCATTCGAGATTGCCCGCGGCCGCCTCCGACCCCGGGGGGCGACCCTAGCGGCGGCCCTTCTTGGCCTTGAACTGCTCGAAGGGATCCGCTTCGTAGTGGGGGTTCGCCCCATCCTGAGGTAGGGGCGCTGCCGGCTGATCGGCCTGCTGGCCCGGGATGAAGGAGGCGTCCGGCGTGGGCACCGCCCCCGCGGCCGAAGGACTGGGGGCGATCCCGGAGAGAGGCGCCTCGGCCCCGCCCACGGTGGAACCAGCCAGTCCCATGCCTATCTCGCGCAGGCGCTGGCTCAACCCATCCTTGTCCACAGCGCGCAGGTGGGCCTCCTCGGGAGTCACTTGACCCTGCTTGACCAGTTCGAGCAGAGAGTCGTTCAACAGCCTCATCCCCACCTTGCCGCCCATCTGCATGCTGGAAACGATCTGGTGGGTCTTGCCCTCGCGGATCAGGCTCGACACGGCACTGTTCACGACGAGGACCTCGAGCGCAGCTACCCGGCCCCCACCCTTCTTCTTGCACAGGGTCTGGGCGACGACCCCCTTGAGGGAGGTGGAGAGCATGGTGCGAATCTGCGCTTGCCGATCGGCGGGGAACTGGTCGATGACTCGATCGACGGTCGATGCAGCGGTCGTGGTGTGCAGTGTGCCGAAGACCAGGTGACCCGTCTCGGCCGTCTCGATGGCGATCTCGATGGTCTCCAGGTCGCGCATCTCACCGACGAGCACGATGTCGGGGTCCTCACGCAAGGCCGCCCGCAGGGCACGCTTGAAGCTCTGGGTGTGGCCACCCACCTCGCGCTGATTGATGAGGCACTTGTGGTCTTGGTGGACGAACTCGATCGGATCTTCGATGGTGATGATGTGATCCGAGCGGTTCTTGTTGATCCAATCGACCATGGCCGCGAGGGTGGTCGACTTACCACTGCCCGTCGGGCCGGTGACGACGACCAGCCCCTTGGAGAGCCGGCAGAAGTCGAGGACTGCGGGAGGCAGGCCGAGATCCTCTACGGTCAGAATCTTTTCAGGAATGACCCGGAACACCGCCCCAGGCCCACGATGATCCACGAAGAAGTTGCTCCGGAAACGGGCGAGGCCGGGAATCTCATAGGCGAAATCCGTGTCGCTCTCGCTCTCGAACTGCCTGCGGCTCGCCTCGGGACAGATCTCGTTCAAGACCTGTCGCATCTGATCCGGCGCCAGGATGGGGCACTCTTCCATCGGCATCATGTCGCCGTCCAGGCGCAGCATGGGCTTCTTGCCCGAGGTCATGTGCAGGTCGGAAGCGTTGAGCTCGACCATCCGCTTGAAGAGGGAATCGATCCAGGCCATGGAATCCTCACCGGGGTTGGTGCTGCGCGCCCCGAAGCGAGACGCGGTGGAGTTCCTATCGACTTCGAAGGAGTGGGACCTGAACCGCGATGTGCATTACCTCGTCCCGTCAAGCCCCCCACGGCCACCCCATCCAATGACCGGTGGGAGGGCGCCCCAGGGCGCCCTCCCACCTACTGAATCCCAGTCGACTCCGAGTCAGGGAGTCGTAAACGCCTCAGTCAGCGATGACTTCACCGTTGATGACGGCGGGCGGGTCGGTGACCGTGGGCTTGGTGCCGATGGCCGGTGTTTCGTAGATGGCATCGGTCGGCAGGGTCAGGGCACTGGCATCCGTGATGTCCAAGGTCGGCGATCCAGCCGGATCCTCCTGCAAAACGCGCTCGATTTCGATGCCTCGGACGACGTACTCCACGCCCGTCGGGCCCATCAGCGTGCCATCGGCCATGCTGAAGACGGGATACCAGCGATCCTCGTTCCCGTCGCCGTCCAGGTCGACTCCCTCGGAGGGAATCCCAAAGAGGTCGCCGGGACCATTGTACTGGAGCACGTACTTCTGACCGTCGTAGGTGCTGTCACCATTGCGGTCATTGGCGGTGGTGTGGGTGTAGAGGATTTGGATGGGCGGATCGAATTCGACCGGGGTTCCCGTGGAATCCTCAACCGCGGCGAGCTGGTTCCACGAGTTGGCTCCGGTCTCGTAGACATAGAACACATTGACGTTCCAGATATCCCAGACATTGGTCAGTCCTGTCAGGTCCTCCACGAGGGGACCGCTACGCATACCCCAGGTATAGGGACCGGTACCGGGAACGACGCCATCCGCGAGGCCAACCTGAGTCAGGACCGAACCATCGTGGTTCGCGTCGTAGTAGAGCGTCAAGTCATTCTCTCCGAACCGGTACATGTGAGCATTCGCCACTGTGGTGTCTACGGCGTCCGGGAGATAGATGTTCCCCGCTTCCGCATCCGCCTGGGTAATGCCGCTGTCCAGGCACTCGACGAGACCGTAGAGGTCGACATACCCTCCGCTCGCGTTCAGTAGCAGATCGCTACCACCCGTAACGAACTCCTGCTCGAAGTAGGTGACGAACGAATCGCCGTCGACGTAGGTCACGGGGCCGCCTAGGGCATCACTCCACATGTTGAGATAGCCTCCGGCCAGAGCCGGATCGATGACGGTCGGAGGAGTGATGGGATCCCAGGTTTCGGTCACGGTGTTCCAGATCTCGATGCGCCGGAAGTCGACACCATCGTGGTCCACGTGCAGTGAATCGCCGTTCTCCCACCACTGCAGCACCTGACCGGCCAGATCGGTGAGGGGCAGGCTCTCGCGCGTGTTCTTGATCAGCTTTCCGGGCGCCTTGACGACGGTATAGACCTCTCCGTCCATGGCGCTCTGGTCGTCGCGGGTGATCGTGTCGCCGTTACTGACGGTAACTCCGTCGGGTACCCACATCCCCCAGTATCCGATCCAGCCGTACTCACCACTTGCGGTTCGGAATCCAAACCCCGAGTTGTTTTCCACCTGGTTACCGGTCTCTGCATCGTAGAGGTTATAGCGGAAGACCCGATCGAGATAGGTGTCTCGACTGAGGGTGACCGTCGTTCCGGGAACTCCGTCGAGGATCGGGCGACGTTGGACGTGGGTCGCATCGAAGACGACCTCCCAATCCTCGCTCACCTTGCCGGAGTCACCGCTACCGAAGTTCTCCCTGTGGGACCGCGAGATCCTGGCGGCACCCGAAGACTGATCCGGACGCATCTCGACGGCGATAGCGCCGAGCCAAGACGTATCCCCGGGGTTCGTGTGCGCGGCATCGACGTCACCAAACTTCTCGTAGAACTGGAAGCCCACGTTCCCCGAATTAGCCGGAGTCGTGCGCAGTCCTCCGTGCATTCCGGGGTCACTGGCGATGGACGAGTAGTCCGTCGGCGCGGCAAAGGAAAGCTCGAAGGCACCGAAGGGGTCTGTGCTGGAAACTCCCTTGGAAAGATCCATCTTTCCGTAGATCAGACTCCCCCCACCCGGAGGACTATCACTGAGGGGGATCCACATCTTGACGATCTCGTCGGCGGTCGCAGAGGCCCGGCTCGAGTTGACGGTGTACAGAGCAAACTGCGTCGCTCCGCTGGCGGACTGACCGGTCGAGGAATCGTCCTCACTGCCGTTGTTACAGAGGGATTCGTCCACGAGTGCCGTGTAGTTGCCCTCGTTGACCATATCCGGGTAGGCCGTCATCGAGGTCAAGCACAGGATCAAGTTGATCGTGTCGAGAGACTCCATCGACGGGTCATAGATGTAGAGGTTGGCTTCGTCCTGGACGTAGTCGGAACCCGGAGGGTAGTTCCCGGCACCGGGTGACCCGTTCCCGGTGTCACCATCGGAGGCGCCGCCTCCTCCGGAAGCGGTGTCGTCGGCCGTGACGACACTCACCTGGCTGGGGCCGGCCAGGCCCGAGACGGAAGTGGGAGCGGTTGAACCACCGCCGCCGCTGCAAGCGGCAAGGCCCGCTGCGCCCGCGAGGAGGGCGAGAGCCGGGACGAGGGAATGGGCGGGGAAAGAGGGGATACGCATAGATAGCAGGGAAATGCTGAAAAGGGGAACAGGAACCTCCACTGGGTTCCGCTTTCCCACTCCCTTCGGATGGGCCCTCCGGAGACCTGAAGTTCACCATGCCGTTCGGGCTTCCGCGCCCCGATCTCCATTCGAGATCGGAGTACGAGAGGACCCTGCCGCGCGGAGTTCGCTCAGGCCTCTTCGAAGAACTGGCGCCAAACCGCCTCCGCCGGAGGCGGCGTCAAGAGGCTCCCCAGAATCAGGGCCGCTACCGAGGTCAAAGCCGCCGGGAAGGTCGGCTCGGAAAAGAAGGGGCCGAAGGTCCTTGGATCGAAGAGATCCCCAAGCCAGCCATGCCCCCAGGTCCAGAGGATCGTCACTCCGGCTCCGCCGAGGATCGAGAGCAGGGCGCCGGTCGCCGTGGCCCGCTTCCAAAGGAAGGCCGCCAGGAGGGCCGGCGTGATCGAAGCTCCGTAGATGTTGTAGGCGGTGAAGGCCGCGTCGAGGATGGTCTTGAACTGACTGACGAGCAGGTACGCGACGGCCCCGAGAACAAGGACGAGAACACGGCTCACCAGCAGGATCGAGCGCTCCGTCGCCTGGGGAACGAGGCGCTGGTAGACGTCGCGGGTCAGGTTGGTCGCCGGGATGAGCAGGAAAGAGTCGGCGGTCGAGACGATGATGGCCATCATCGTGCCCACCAGGAGCAGGCCCAAGAGCAGGGGGAGCCCATGGAGCGCGATGGTGGGAATGATCGATTCGGTCCCGTTCTTGAAAGCGTCCAAGGCCTCGGCAGGACTGCCTCCGCCGGCGAGGACCGCATCCCGGGCCTGGCCGGCAACGTCGGGCAGGAGCTGCTGCCCTGTCGCCACGGCACCGGTCAGACCCAGGAAGGAAACGGCGGACTCGAGGACGACGACCCCCAGCACCCAGAAGAAGACCGCCTTGCGGGCAGCCCCCCCGTTGCGTGCACTGAAGATACGCTGATACATGTTCGCATCCCCGAGCAGGAGCAGCATCGTGGGCACGAAGTAGCTCAAGGCCAGCACCGGGCCCGAACTGGAACCACTACGTTCATCCGCCCAGTGGCCCCACAGGCTCCAGTTCCCTGCCGCTTGTGCGGCGTGAACGACCTCGTCGACACCTCCGACCTGATAGACCATGTAGGCCAGGGCGGCCAGGGTGCCGATCGTCATCAAGACACCGTTGACCACATCGGTGTAGACCACGGAGAACATGCCCGCGAGCACGGTGTAGGCAATGGCGAAGACCGCCGTGATGATGATGCCGACCTGCATGGAGATCTGGCCATCGGTGATGATCTCGAGCACCTTGCCCCCACCCCGAAACTGATACGAAACGATCGTCAAGTAGGCGACAACGGTCGTCAGCATCGCTAGAAAGGCCGCCAGCGAGCCGTAGCGGGCCTGGAAGATGTCGGGGATGGTGACCTTGCCGAAGTTGCGAATGCGGCGGGCGATGAAGAAGACCAAGAGGATCCCGAGCCACGCTCCGCCGCTGGACCAAAGCCCCGCGGGTCCGTTGCGGTAGCCCAAGCCCGCCCCACTGAACAGGGAGCCGCTCCCGATCCACGTCGCGAGCAGACTGCCCACGAGGATGTACCAGGGCAGGGTGCGTCCCGCGACCATGAAGTCATCGCTGCCCTGGACCGAACGAGTCTTGTAGACGCCGACGCCGACCAGTGCGATCAGGTAGGCGAAGATGAAGGCTAGGTGGAGGTGGGAGGAGGCGGCGAT
>JALWOP010000451.1 GCA_027083445.1 Planctomycetota bacterium
GGGGGGGGGGGCGCGAGGATCGAGAGGGCCCCCGGCAGCATGGCGAGCTCCAGTCGGCGGGCCGGCCGGGCCTCGCCGTCGAGGATGACATGCTCCTCCCGGCCGAACTCGCGTACCAGCGTTTGCACCGGTGCCATCGTCACCAGAGAGGACTCCATGTGCCGCCCTCGGTGCACCCGCGTGAGCAGGGCGAGGAGTCTGGTGCGAGATCCGCGCCGGACCTCGATCAGTCGGCCCTGGCCGTCGTCCAACTCGGCACCGGGGGCGAGCCGCATTCCGCGTCCGGTGTGTTCGGTCAAGCAGACGGCGGCGAGAAACGGGTCCCCTCCCAGGGAGGGGGAGAGGAGTTCCACCACCGCTGCCAAGTCGTAGCGCCGTCCTCGAGCCCAGCGCATTCTCTCCGCCCTGCGATTGATGCGCGCGAAGGCTCCCCAGCCGATGACGCTGAAGCAGTAGTACCGCTCGCCGTCGAGATGAACCTGCGCCAGGTCGATGCTGCGCGGACGGCCCTCCCGTAGGTTCTTCAGGGCAAGGCTTGGGTCCGCGATCCCCAGGTCGCGTGCCAGGGCGTCGCCGGTCCCCCCGGGTAGGAGTGCCAGGCAGGGGCGCTCCTCGACAGGGCGTTGCATGACGCCTTGGACGGCCTCGTGCAGGGTGCCGTCTCCTCCCACGATCAGCAAGCTCGCGGCCCGACTCTGGGCCGCGAGCTTGCGGGCGTGACCCGGTTGGGTCGTGGGGGTGATGCGTAGGTCGAGATCCTCCGCGGACCGGGCCCGCTCGAGAGCCTCCAGCGCACGACCCGATCCCGCCCGGGGATTGACGATTGTCTCCCAGGTGCGGGTCAGGGGGCTAGCCCTCGATCGCAGCCTCGGAGGGGCTCTGCCCGTGGGCGGCGGAGCGCCATTGGTTCGGGCTCTGGCGCACCTCGCGTTTGAAGGCTCGGTAGAACGTAGACAGGTCTTCAAAGCCACACTCGAAGGCGATCGAGAGCACGGTGCGATCGGTCTGGGCCAACAGGTGCTTGGCGTGATCGACTCTCAGGCGTCGCACATAGGCGAGCCAGGAGCTTCCGGTCACCTGCCGGAAGAGCTGGGTGAACCGCCGGCGGCTGATCCCCAAGGATTGGGCGGCCGCGTCGAGGTTGGTCGCCTCGAAGAAGTGACCCTGCAGGTCGTCGACGTAGGCTTGCATGCGAGTCGCACTGTCGACCTGGTGGCTGCGGGCCTTCGAAGGGAGGATGTCGTGTGCGGAGAGTTCGCTCGAATCGGTCTGAACGAGTTCGGTCAAGAGGCGTAGGGCCAGACTCAAGACGCGGGCTCCCGTTGCCGGACCGCTGAAGGTCTGCTCGAAGAGCAGGCGACGAATCGTGCCCTCCATCCGCGTCGACGCCGATGAGTCGAGCTCGACCCGACCGGTAGCGAGCAGGCGCGCATCCAGGTCGGCCACCTGGAGCAGGTGGGGCTGAATGCTGACGACATAGAGCGACATGGGCGAGCCCGGCCGATCCTCGAACCAATGGTCCTGCCCGATCGGCACGCTGATCAGGTCCCCCTGTTCGCACTCGACCGGTTCCCGGCCGTTGACCCGATAGGCCCCCCGTCCGCGTAGGACGAAGACCACCTTGAGGAAGTCGTGGCGGACCGGCTCCATGCGCCAGTCGTCCGCATGGTGACTTTCGAAGACATCGACTCCCCAGGGAGGGAAGTGATGCTCGACGGGCGAGTGGGTGGGACGCGTCGGGGGAGTTCTGGGGGACATGGTGGTCAGTGTACGCCACCTTCCCGCAGAATGGGCGTTCTAATGCCCAATATGCTCTAAGTGTAATCCCTTGGTTCGAGGTGGGGCCTCAGGGGGAGTTAGGTCATCTTGCGGCGCAGTTCGCGCTGCTGCTGACGCATCACGAACTCGAGTACGCGCTGCTGGATGCGCTGGAAGTGGGCCGAGCCACCGCGGTCGAAGGCAAGTCCGTAGCGGACACCGATGCGCACGGTCATGCGGTGCTTGACCGTCGCACCGAGCATCACCGGGTCCGAATCACCCGGGATCGTGAAGGAGAGGTCGAGGTGGTCGCCCACCTCGAAGGGATAGCCCCCGGTGTCCTCGAGCAGGATGCCGATGCCGTCCGCCGAGATGTCGAACACCCAGCCGTGGGCTGTTCGGGCCGTCCCCTCGACCCGCAGGGCCATGAGTTGCCGTAGGACCGAGTCATTGGGGTCACCGTAGGGACGCAGGGTGATGGGTACCGCCCTCCGATCGGGCTTGACGCGGAAGGCTGCCCGGCGGTTCTCCTGGGTGGAGTCGCCCTCGTTCTCTACCGGTGGGTGCTCCTGCTCCCTCCCCGCGATCGAGTCGAAGACGAAGTGGAAGCGACGGCAGCCGTTGCGCAGGCCCGCCTCCCCGATCATGCGCCCAGCGGCGGTCAGCTCTCCCCCCCGAATCGTGCGGAAGAGCAGGGTCACCCGCGACCCCTCCTCTACATCCGGCAGGTCGTAGACGGGGAAGCTGATGGTCACCTGCTCGTTGGAGACCATCTCGATCCGGCCGGCATGCAGGACCCCCTGCAGGGTGCGGATGGCCACCCCCAGGTCCCCACTCTCCCCGCTCTTCTTCGTTCGTCTGCGCTCCGGCATGGTTGGGGCCCCCTCCAAGCGGAGGTGGAATCGGTTCATCGGAGGGGCCGGGGAGCATTCTTGAGGGGGAGGACCCGTGGAGAACCGCCGCTGGCGGGGGGCAGCTTCCCCCGGGAG
>JALWOP010000452.1 GCA_027083445.1 Planctomycetota bacterium
GTTCGACCTCGCGGCCACCCGCATCGAGTTCACCGTCATCCCGCGCCGTCTGCCGGTGCTGGTGCCGTAGCCGTCAGCCCCCCACCATCTCCCGCGCTTTCCGCACCGCCAGGGCCAGGTCGTCCGCGCTGCGCGCCAGGACGCCGACGTGATCGAGGGAGCTGGCGTAGGCGACCAGCCCGCGACGCGAGATGCGCCCGTAGGACGGCTTGAAGCCGAAGACACCGCAGAGCGCGGCGGGTTGGCGAACCGAGCCCCCGGTATCCGAGCCAAGAGCGATGGGGACCAGGCCCGCCGCCACCGCCGCGGCGCTTCCGCCCGAGCTTCCCCCCGCAACCCGCTCGGGGTCGGCCGGATTGCGGGTCGGCCCATGGATGGAACGTTCGGTCGAGGAGCCCATGCCGAACTCGTCCATGTTGCAAAGACCGATCAGGATCGCACCGGCCGCGCGCAGGCGGCTCGCCACCGTCGCGTCGTAGGGAGCCGTCCAGCCGGATAGCGCCTGGGAGCCGCAGTCGCAGGGCCAGTCCCGAACGCAGAGGTTGGCCTTGAGGGCGATCGGGATCCCCGCCAGGGGGCCGGGATCCTCACCCCGCGCGACGGCGCGGTCGATGGCTTCGGCGTGCAGGGTTGCGCGGGGGTCACGCCAGGTGAAAGCCCGGCACGGGTCCTCCCCCAGGGCGATCTCCACCAGCTCACGGGCGCTGCACTCCCCCCCGCGCACCCGAGCCGAGAGTTCCCCCGCGCTGGTCACGGGTTTCCTTTCGGCAGGCGATAGCAGCCCTTTTCGACCCGGGGGGCTCGCTCGAGAAAGAGATCGGGGGGCGGGCTGGGTAGGGGCTCGTCCGCGCGCAGCTCGCAGGCGAACTCCTCCGAGGGGAGGTAGGGCTCCAGGCCGGCGACCTCGGCCCGCGCCAGGGCTTCAAAGGCGGTGAGGAAGGCCTGGAAATCCCCTACCAAGCGCTGCTCCTGCGCCCGGCTGAGCTCGAGGCGGGTCAGGCGGGCCGCCGCTCGCAGGGCCTCCAGGGTCGATTCGGGACGGGCCACGGCCAGAGGGTAGCCCCCGGGGGGGGGCTCCGCCACGGCGGACCTCCCAGCTTGCTTCGCCCCCGAGTAGCTCCTAGGGTCTTGGCCCATGGACGTGCTTCTCGCCGCCGGGGGCTCCGGCCCGGATTGGTCGGTCATCGGTTGGGTCTGCGCCATCGTCGGCGCCTTCCTGATCGCCAACGCCACCCTGCTCGAGCATCCCCGGCATCTGGTGTCGCGCTACTTCGGGCCGACCCGCGGGCGGCTGCAGTCCGTGCGCGAGTACGTCTACAACCGGGTTCAGACCACCCTGGGCTTCGGCTTTCTGCTGGCGGGCTTCGGCCTGCAGCTCGTCGGCCACTACCGGGTCGGCGTGGCGGAGGGGCGGGTCGGCGCAGCGGAGGGTGCTGCGCCCCTTTCGCTGGCGTGGGTCGGGGGTATCGTCCTCCTGGCGGTCGTGCTTCTGTTCGGTGGCTGGTGGTGGTCCCTGGTCGCCTTCCGCCGCTACGTGCGCGAGTACTTCCGCGAGCACCCCCAGAACCTGGAAGCCCAACCCCAGATCGCGCGGGAGATCGGCGAGCTGTTCGGCATCGAGTCGGAGGGGGACGACACGGTCGAAGACTATGTCGCCCGCCTGCGCCGTAAGGTCGGTTGGACGGCCAGGGCTGGCGAAGCCGCCGAAGAGTTCGAGCAGGACCTCGAGTTCTGATTCGCGCGCAACTCGCGGGGCCCTGGCCGGGTCTCCGGCCCGTGTGGTGGGCCGAACTTATCGACGCGCTCTTTCCTCGCCTCTGTCGCCTCTGTCGTGCACCCGCGGCGGACGGTTTCGCCTGTGAGGAGCACCGCTGGGTGCGGGAGGAGAATCCCGCCCGTTGCGGGCGTTGCGCGGCGCTCTTGGGGAGGGGGCTCCCGGATGGGATGACCTGTGCCTCCTGCCTGCGCAGACCACCCCCCTTCTCCCGGGTGGTCGCCTGTCTCGACTACGAGACCCTTCGCCCCTGGGTGATCGCTCTCAAGCATCGCGGGCGCCGGGACCTCGCCTCACCCCTGGGGGCACGGCTGGGGCGGGCCTTGCAGGGGGAGAGCGGCCCCGCCTGCCTGGTGCCGATCCCCCTACACCCCCTGCGCCACCTCGAGAGGGGCTACGACCAGGCCGCCCTCCTGGCCGAGGCTGCCGGGCGCGAACTGGGCTGGCCGGTGGTGCGCGCCCTGGAGCGCACCCGTTCCACTCCGCCCCAGGGCTCCCCGGGTGCCGTCTCGCGCCGGGCGAATGTGCATGGGGCCTTCGCTCTCGATTCCAGCGGGCGGAGGGGGCTGGCCGGCCGCACGGCTTGGATCGTCGACGATGTCGTCACCTCCGGAGCCACCGCGGCGGAGGCTGCGCGAGTCCTGCGGCGAGCGGGCGCAGGGGGGGTCGCGGTCGCCTGTCTCGCCCGGGCGGGCATGGCGCTATCCTCGGTCCGATGAGCACCCTGGTCGTCGAACCCTGCGGCGGGATTGCGGGGGACATGTTCCTGGCAGCCCTCTGCGCCCTGGGGAACCCTCGCTTTGGGATCGAGGAGCTACGGGGCCTGGCTCGGGAACTCGTGCCGGGGGAGGCGCAGCTCGAGTTGACCCGGGTCAAGCGCGGTGGGCTCGCCGCCGCGCACCTTTCGGTGCGGAGCGGTGAGGCCCATGCCCATCGCAACCTGGCGCAACTGACCGAACTCCTGGCGGCCTCTTCGCTCCCTCCGCGGGCCCTCGAGCGTGCGCGCGGGGCGTTGGTCGCCCTGGCGCAGGCGGAGGCACGGGTCCACGGGGTCGGCGTCGAAGAGGTCCATTTCCACGAGGTGGGGGCGGTGGACACCCTGATCGATCTGGGTGGGGCGGCGCTCGCCCTGGAGCGGCTCGGGGTCACCCGTCTCCTGGCGAGCGAGCCCTTGCTAGGGGAGGGGAGTGTGGAGTGCGCCCACGGCATTCTGCCCGTTCCGGTGCCCGCGGTGAGCGCGCTGCTCGAGGGGCGCAGGGTGGTCCGCGGCGGCGGCTTCGAGCGCACGACCCCGACTGGAGCGGCCATCCTGGCGGCTTGGACCGAGGAGCTGCGGCCGGGGACTTCCCTGGTGGCGGGACCGGTGGGTTACGGCGCGGGAACGCGCGAGGCGTCCGAGGGACCGCCGAACCTCCTTCGGGTCGAACTCTGCCCCGCGCCTGCGGATGGGCGCGATGGGGAGGAGAGCGGGGGAGAGCGCTGGACGCGGGTTTGGGAGCTGGCGGTCAACCTGGACGACATGACACCCCAGGACATCGGCTTTGCCCTCGGGGAACTGCGCGAGGCCGGCGCCTTGGAGGCCTGGGCCGTTCCGGTGCAGATGAAGAAGGATCGACCGGGAGTGGTGCTTTGCGCTCTTTGCCGGGACGCGGCGCGGCAGTCCCTGGAGCGGGCGGTGTTTCGGACGACGAGCACCCTGGGGCTGCGCTGGACGGTTTGCGAGCGGCGCGAGTTGGCGCGGCGCACGATCGAGGTCGAACTCGACGGCTTTACGATCCGCGTCAAGGTGCGCGGCGACGATCCGGGTCCGGCGGACTACGCCCCCGAGTACGACGACCTGGTGCGGGCCGCTCGTCTTCTAGGGGTATCCCCCTGGGTTCTGCGACGTCGAGCGATCGAAGCTAGCATGCCCTGAGAGATGCCGGGCAGCGGTCCGGTTTCCCTGCGTTTCATGACCCAGAGCCGAGCAATCTGAACATGGCCTACCTCACCATCGACGGGAACAAGTACGAGAAGGAACTCATCGACCTGGCGAACAAGCACACGACCGGCAAGGGCGAGGGCAAGCTTTCCAAGGATGAGGTCGAGGAGCTGTTCAAGTCGGCCCAGGACGGACCTGGGGTGACCGACACCGAACGCGCGACCCTGGAGTACATCCGCAAGAACTACGAGTTCACCGACGCGGCGGGGGTCCTGTTCGACAGTAAGTTCGCCTCCCTCTAGGAGCGAGCCGGCGGGGGGAGAGCCCCCCGCCGGCCGCCCTGTACGAGGCCGGGTGCGGCACGGGAAGAGTCTTCGCCGGAGTTCGTGCCCCAGAGAGAGCGCCCCGGATGTCACACGGCTCTAGAGGTCACACAGCTCTAGATGTCGCGTAGATAGCGATTGCGCCGATCGACGAGGATTTGGCGCGGTTTCGCCGGCCCCTCTCCGGTGGGATCGCGCAGTTCGAAGGCCATCACGATCACCTCGTCCCCCTCATGCACGAGGTGGGCGGCGGCGCCGTTGATGCAGACCACCCCCGAATCGGGCTCTCCCCTCAGGGCGTAGGTCTCGATCCGGGCGCCGTTGGTGTTGTCGACGATGAGGACCTTCTCGTACTCCTCGATCCCCACGCGCTCCATCAAGGAGGCGTCGAGGGTGACCGAGCCGACGTAGTCGAGGTTGGCCTCGGTGACGGTGGCCTTGTGGATCTTGGCTCGCAGAAACTGGCGCATGGTGCGTCGAAACGGGGTCTCGGCCCGGTGGCGCAATAGTCTACGCGCGAAGAAGCGAGCGGGCTACGTCCGCTCGAGCCACTCGCAGAGGCCCTGCTCCAAACGCTCCAGGGCGGGGACCAGGGTGGACTGGGGGACGCCGCAGGTGACGCGCAGGTGACCGGGGGCTCCGAAGGCCTCGCCGGGGACGATTCCGACCCCGTGACGCTCGACCAAAAAGCGTGCTAGGGCGCGGGTGTCAGTCACCCCGTGGGTGTCGGTCACCCCGTGGGTGTCGGTCACCCCGTGGGTGTCGGTCAGCCCGTGGGTGTCGGTCAGCCCGCGGACGCGAGGGAAGGAGAGGATCCCGAAGGGAGGCACGTAGGCGTCGACGCAGTTGCTCTCCCGTAGCCAGCGCACCAGGTGGGGGCGACTCTCGACCTCGATCGTTCGCAGGGGCGCCATCAGCTCCTCCAGGCGTTGGAGGGCCCGGGTCGCGGCGACGAGGCTCGGAGTGGGAGGGTCGACCCAGGTCAGGTAGGCGAGGTCGACGAGCTGCTCGCGTAGGGAGACGAGCCCCTCTCCGAGGAGCATCCAGCCGGCGCGTAGGGCGCCCAGGCCGTAGGCCTTGGTCAAGGTGCTGATCGCCACCGCGTTGGGGGCGAGCAGGGGAGCGTGGATGCGCTCGGGCGAGGTCGGCGCGTACTCCATGTAGGCCTCGCAGGAGACGAGCACTCCGCCGGTGGGCTCGATCACCCTGGCGATCGCGGCCAGGGTCTGGGCGCTCTCGACCCGCCCGGAGGGGTTGTGGGGATTGGTCAAGAGCACGTGACAGGCGCCCCGGGTGCGGGCGGCGACGGTGGCGATCGCCTCCACGTCGAGGGCGAAGCCCTCCTCGATCCTCCGTTCCAGCGCCACGACCTCGGCGCCCGACCGCCGGGGTAGGACCCGCAGGGGTTCATAGGAGGGCACCTCGACCAGCACGGTCGAGCCGGGGGTGAACCAGCGCTGGGCCGCCAGGTGCATGGCTCCGCTGGCGCCCACCGTGGCCAGGACCCGCCGCGGCTCGACCCCGAAGAGGGCGGCGACGGCCGTTTCGAAGGCGGGCTGGGCCTCCTGGGTGGGGTAGCCGAAGAGGTCGAGGCCCTCCAGGCGGAGGCCGGGGAGCTCGGGTAGGGGCATGCCGGACTGGGTCAGGCAGTAGGGAGCCGCGAAGGACTCCTCGTGGGCCCAAAACATGTAGGGAAAAAGCGCGTCGTCGGGGGCGGACATGGCCAGAGTGTGCCCGCGGCAGGGCCGGCTGGCCATCGTCCCGACCTCCGGAGTTGGATTCACCCCTCCCGGCCCGCTAGGATCGACCGACAGATCGGCGGGGGTCGCCGGTAGGCCAAGCAGTGCGACTTCGGTCGCGTCATCGAGGGGATGATCAGCAGCATGCAAGTTAGCCAGTCGAGCAAGGGGCGCTTCGTTTCGAGTCACCTCCTTCACCGGGGCCGGACGGCACTGGTGGGGGTCGCCCTGGCAGGAGCGGTCTGGGCCGCACCGCGTCTCCAGGATGGCGGTAGTGTCGAACGGTACGTCCGCGCCAAGCAGGGTGCGACGGTGCGCGTCTTCCAGGACCGCAACGCCAAGGCGGTCACGACCCTGGGCGCGGGAGACCTCCTACGGGTCCACCGTTCCGATGAGTTCGAGCTGCCCGATGGGCGGCGTCTGGTGTGGTACCAGGTCTCCTCTCCCCGGGGCTTCCCCGTCTGGGTCTACGGGGAGTTCTTGACCCCCACCTCGACCAGCAGCGTCTATTCGGTCTCCGGCAACGGGGTGCACATGCGACCCATGCCGGAGAGTTCCATCGCGAGCTATCCCTTGAGCACGACCCTGCGCGCGGGGGAGCAGGTCGAATTCATCGAGCGCGCGAACCCGAGCCTTCCCCTGGCCAAGGACTGGGTAAAGGTCTGGTCCCCGCCGACGGCGCGCGCCTGGATCGATGCCTCCCAGACCTCGCCGGAGAGCGACGTCGAGGCGGGTCGTAAGGCCTGGGCCGCGGCCCTACGCGAGCTGCCCCGCGCCGCCGTCGTACAGGCCAGCGTCGCACCCGGTGTTCGCAGCGCCGAGAGCGGAAGGTCCTCCTCCCAAGCCCAGTCCGCCGAAGCGAAGGTGGAGAAGGTGCCGGCGAAGCCGAAGGCCAAGGTGCCCGAGGAGGCCTATCGCTCCCTGAACTACGGCAACACCCTGCTCGAGAACGCGCGCAAGAAGGGTGATCAGGCGACCGAGGCCGACTTCCAACCGGCCATTCGCGCCTATGAAGTCGTGCTGGGAATGGCGCCCAAGGGAAGTGCGGTCGCCGAGACGGCCCAGCGCCAGCTCGAACTGGCCCAGACCTGTCAGGAACTCGCCGGCCTGCGGGAGAAGCTCTCCTCGGAGGAACAGCGTCGCGTAGCCGAACGCCAGAGGCTGATCGAAGAGCAGCGTACCGAACAGTTGCGTGACACCGCGAGCTGGGGGCGCTTCACCGGCCGCGGCTGGGTCGAGAAGGTTCGGGAGGGGCGTGAGACGCGCTACTACCTGCGCTGGTCGGGCGAGATCGTCTACGAGATCGAGTGTCGCAGCGGGCGCTATGACCTGGACACCTTCGTCGGGTACCAGATCGGCGTGATCGGAAGCACCACCCGGGTCCACACCCTCTCGACCGACGAGAAGGTGGGTGAGGTGGCCAAGCTCGACGTTTCGCGCATCGAGGTCATCGACGGCGGCCGCTCGGGCTCCTGAGCCGACCAGCCGCCCTCCAACCTGGAACGGCCCAGAGCCTGTCAGGCTCTGGGCTTGTTACGCTCTGGGCCGCCATGTTGCGCGCCATTCTTCAGCGCCTGGGTCACTTCTTCGCCCGCCTGTTCGCCACGGGGCGTTCCGGATCCCTGTGCGACACCTGCAAGTGGGACTACGGTGACGCCTGCCGTCGCCCCGAGCGTCCCAACGCCCGCACCTGTCCGGATTACAAGCGGCGCTGAGGTCGCTCCCGTTCCGTCGGGGAGGGGCCGTCGGGGAGGGGCCCGGCGAACGGTCAGCTCCCCGGGACGATCAGGACCTGGTAATCCTCGACCTCGCCGGAACGGCTGGGCCCGCAGTCACCGAAATAGCCCGGGTCGTTCAGGGGCGAGAGGGCTTTCAGGTCCGATCGGCCGCCATCCTCGCCGTAGTCCAGCCGCACGCGCAGGACCGCTGCAAAGGGGGCGCTGACATCGGGCCAGTCCACGGAGATCGCGTAGGTGTGAAACGTGAGGCCCCCCCAAGCGCTGTCGGGGTCGATGGCGAAGGTGTCCGCCGCGAAGCCGCTCACGCCCGTGCCCGGAGCACCGCTTCCCGTACCGAGGATGTGTGTCACTTCGAGGGTCCCGGCCCGGTCGACCAGTAGCCAGGCATTGACGTAGATGTAGTGCAGTGGGTTGGGGGTGCCGGCGAGGGTGGTTCCGCCGTAGCGTCCGCTACCCAAGAGGGCTGCGTCGACCGAGACCGTCAGGGGCACTGTCGTGGTCGTGCCTCCCGTGAAGGTATCGGTAGGCAGGTCGAGTCCATCCTCGTCCCCGTCGGGAAGTTGGCAACCGGTCTCGCTGTCGACCATGAAGCCGAGGGACTCCAGTCCGGTATCGCGGTGGAAGGGATCCATGGAGCCGCACCATGTGCTGAAGGTGCAACCGGCGGAGCCCCAGTCGGGACGGGGAGGGCAGTCGAATCCGTGACGCCGCGCCGCCCGGCAAAGATCATCGAAATGGGCCCCGCCGAAGCGCACCAGGTCGACGTCGAAGGTGGTTTCCACCACGGCGTTCATGTTGGCGGGGTGCAGGCCGAGGGCATCGAGCAGCAGCGTCTCGGCGTCCGCTGTGGGGATCGTGGCGACGAGGTCGTGGGCGAAGGCGGCCAGGGCCTCCCCGTGGGCATGGGGCTCGAAGCGTGGTGCTCCTCCGTTGTCCGGGTCGCTCTTGGTCTTGCAGTCCAGGCAGTCGTACTGGCGGTCGATGACTCCGTAGTCGCGCAGGGCGGTGCCGGGACCCTTCCAGTCCTCGCCGATGACCGAGCTGCCGCTGGTCAGGAGAGCCACGACGTCCCCCAGCCCTTCGCTGGTCGCCTTGGCATGCTCGATCGGATGTCCCGGCCGCACCAGGCCGCCGAGGGCGGAGGCCCGGCCGAACCACTCGTCGACCGAGTGACCGTATTCGTGGTAGACCACCGTGTCGTAGCAGGTGTTGGGCGCCGTGGTCCCCCTGCCGACGAAGAAGTGGGTGCGGTTGCGCACGTAGTTGTAGTGGGCGTTGCGCGTCCCGGCCGGGTCGTTGACCCGCGTACGGAGCTGACCGTCGAAGGGCAGGGGCGTTGGGTAACCGAGGATCCCGGTGTAGATCGCCTCCAGATAGTCGTGGACGGCGGAGTGGCGCGAATAGGCGGTGACCTGGGGGGTCTCGAGGGGATCGCTCGCCACGGGACCGAAGACGATGTCGGCTCCGGTCGTGGGAGCCGTGACGCCCAGGGAGGCTCGGAGATCCTGGGAGCCGGGGAAGCGTTCCTCGACCCGCACGTGGGTGCCGCGCAGGGCCGCTTCGATCGAAACCGAAGCGTTGTCGGCGAAGGCGGAGGTCGAGTAGAGGCCGGCGCTGTCGGTCGACAACTCGGCACTCGCTCCCGGAGCGTCCAGATCGAAGGACCAAGCATCGCTGTCGATCCAGGCTCCGGCCCGGCCGCCGTCGTCGAGGGTCACCCCGATCTGGTCCCCTCCCAAGGGAAAGCGCAGGCGTGCGCCGGTGGCGAGCTCGACGTGGACGATGTCGAAGGATCCGTCGCCGTTGCGTTCACTCCAGGCTGCGAAGGCTCCATCCCCGGCGAGGGCGGGATCGATCTGGTAGGCACCGGCGGAGTCGTCCACCGGGCCGCGGTAGGCGCCGTCGGTCGTCGCCGCCCAGATCGTCGGCGTCTCCAGGGAGTAACCCAGGCCCGCGCCGCCGAGGGGACCGCCCGAAAAGAGCTGCGGCCGCGCGGTTCGGCGGCGCTCGAAGAGCACGGCCAGGCCGTCGCTGGTGATCGAGGGGGCTGCGCAGGAACCCGCCCCGAAGACCAGTTGAAGAGCGCCGCTGCCATCCGCCGCCATGGCCCAGAGCTTGGCATCGCTCGGATCGGTTCCACGCACGAAGGCGATCGTGCTTCCATCACCACTGAGCACCGCCTCGGCGTCGTAGCTCGTGTTGCTGGTGAGCTGCACGGTGCCGGCGCCGCTGGAGCCGTAGATCTCGAAATCCCCGTCGCGGTCGCTCTCCCAGACCCAGAGCGAGCCATCGGCGCTGACCGAGACCCCGCGATCGATTCCGGGGGAGGTGGTCAGGCGGGTCAGGCCCGATCCATCCGCATCGATGCTCCAGAGCTCGGGATCGCCGCTCGCTTCGGAGGTGAACCAAAGGGTCGTGCCGCTTGCATCGGTGGCCAGGTCGTATTGCTCCGCCCCGTCGTCGACGAGTTTCAAGGGTGCGCTGCCGTCGGCCAAGGCGGTCCAGATGTCCCGGTCTCCGTCCGCATCCGAGGTCCAAAACACCCGCGAGCCATCGGTGGAGATGACCGCTTCGGTGGCGCCACCGTCGCTGGAGAGCTGGATCCACGCGGCGCTCGAGTCGACCGCCCGCACGCGCAGGTCCGGTAGGGGCAGTTCCATCTCCGCTGCCGTCTCCATGGGTCCCGCGGGGGTCGAGAAACCGCTGACCTTGCCCGAGACGTCACCCCCCGCCACGGTGGGACTGATATCCAAGACCTCTCCCGTGAGCGCGTCGAGTCGCACCTCCTGGGTGGAGGGGGAGAGCGAGGGGTCTTCGACGACGACCTTGAAGATCAGGCGGCCGCCCCCGGTCGGGTCGACCCAGAGACGGGGCCTGTCGGGTTCGGCCTGGGCCCCGGGAAGGGCCAGCCGCGCCAACTCGGCGGCGTCGGCGAGGGGGATCGCCTCGCCAGGGTCGAGCTCGAAGGAACGGGAAAGGCCCGCGGCCTCGAGGGAGAGCAGATCCCCGGCGGCCGAAAAGCGCAGGTGCAACCCTGCGCCCTCGACGGGGATGCCGCGATAGGTGCGTTCGAGGAAGGCGTGGAAGAGCCCGCCCGGGCTGGCGGCGAGCCCCTTCTGGGTCAGATCCTCCGCCGGGATTCCCAGGGCCGGTGCGAGACGGGCGGCGGTGAGGCGCGCAGCAGCGCCCGCATTGGCGGCACGGATTCCCCCGGGTGCGATGCGCAGGGCGCCCCGCGCCGAGCGCAGGGTGCCACGGGTGGGATCGAAGGTCGCCAGGAGGCGGCCGGATCCCGATGCGAGAAAGCCCTCCCAGGTCCCGCGCACCTGGGGCG
>JALWOP010000453.1 GCA_027083445.1 Planctomycetota bacterium
CGGGAGGTCCCGGTCACCGCCCTGGTGCGGCGCAAGCACGCCCTGCCCCCCGCCGTGCTCGAGCCGGCCCTGGATGGGCGCCTGCGCCTGATCCAGACCTCACTCGAAGACGACGAGGGGCTGCGTGAAGCCCTCGCGGGTGCGGCGGCCTGCATCCACCTGGCGACGGGCGGCGGAGACGACTGGGAGACGGTCGAACGCTTCATGGTGCGCGGCTCACGGCGCGTGGGCGAGGCCTGCCTGGACGCCGGGGTCGGTCGCCTGGTCTACGTCTCCTCGGTTGCCGCCCTCTACGGGGGCCCCGAGGGTCCGGCCGAGATCTCCGACGACGAGCCGACCGACCCCCGGCCCCAGGCCCGCCCGATCTACGCACGGGGCAAGATCGCCGCCGAAAAGACCCTGCTCGACCTCCACCGCGAACGGGGTCTGGGTGTGACCATCGCCCGACCGGGTGTCGTGCTCGGCCAGGGCACGCCCATGCAGCACTCCGGCATCGGCCTTTGGGTGCGCGACAACCACTGCGTCGGCTGGGGCCGGGGCGAGACCCCCCTGCCCCTGGTCTGGGTCGAGGATGTGGCCGAGGCCCTGGTGCGCGCCGCCCTGCACGAGGGGGACGAACTCGACGGCAAGGCCTGGAACCTCTGCGCGCGTCCACCCCTCACCGCCGCCGACATGGTCACCGAGTTGCAACGCCACACCCGCCGCAGACTCACCTTCCACCCGCGTTCGATGTGGCTCAGCCAAACGATGGAGATCGGCAAGTGGATCGTGAAGAAGATCGGGCGCCGCCCGGGGGCCCAGTTCCCCTCTTGGCGCGACCTCAAGGCGCGCTCCCTGGCCCGGCCCTTCCGCTGCGAGACCGCCCGCGAAATTCTTGGGTGGCAGCCGGTCGAGGAGCGCGAGGCCTTCCTCGATGCGGCCGTGCGGGTCTACCGCCCCACCGATTGAGGATGCGCGTCCTGCACGTCTTCTCCACCTTCGGGCCGGGCGGCCCCCAGGTGCGCACGGCGGCGTTGATGCGCGGTCTGGGCGAGGCCTTCCAACACGGGGTGGTCGCCATGGACGGCCGCGCGGATACGCTCGAACTCTGCCCGGGAGGGGTGCGGCTCCTGGAGCGGCCGGCCGGACTCAGGGGCATGCGTGCCCTCCTGGCCCGGGAGCGTCCCGATCTCCTATGCACCTACAACTGGGGCGCCTTCGATGCGCTCCTGGCCGCCCGCCTGGAGGGACGGCGCTCCCACCTGCACCACGAGGATGGCTTCAACGCCGATGAGGCCGGGGGACGCAAGCGGCGCCGCAACCTGGCCCGGCGTCTCGTCCTCGGCCGGGCCGAGCGGGTGATCGTCCCCTCGAGTGCCCTGGCCGGAATCGCCGAGCGGGAGTGGGGAATCTCCCCGGGGCGCATCGCCCTGGTGGTCAACGGAGTCGACACCGAGCTCTTCCGCCGTGAGGGAGAGGGCCGTGCCGAACTGCGGGCGGAGCTGGGCATCGACCCGGCCGCCGTGGTCTTGGGGGCGGTCGGCCACCTACGGCCGATCAAGCGCTATGACCGGCTGCTGCGCGCCGCCGCCGGGCTCGACCTGGATCTCATCCTGGTGGGGGACGGTCCCGAGCGAGAGCGCCTGGAGGCGCTGGCCGGGCCGCGGGTGCACCTGGTGGGTCACCAACGTTCCCTTGCGCCCTGGTACCGGGCCATGGACATCTTCTGCATCAGCTCGGACTCCGAACAATTGCCCATCACCCAGCTCGAGGCGATGGCCTCGGGCCTGCCGATCTGCGGGACCGCTGTGGGCGACGTCGTGCGCACCGCCCCCAAAGAGGGACGGGACCTCTTCGTCCCCCCCGGAGAGCCCGCGAGCCTGCGCTCGGTGATCGAGAGCCTGCTCGGCGACCCGCCGCGCCGAACCGCCCTGGGACGGTCCGGCGCCGAGCGGGCCCGGGAACTCTACTCGCAGCGGGCGATGGTCGCCGCCTACCGCGACCTCTACCTGGCGGCGGGAAGCTGACACCGGGACGAGTCCTGGGCCGCGGGGGCTCAAGGGCGGGGCCGGAGGTGCTACCTTCTGGGCTGGACACCCATCCCCTCCGCGCAAGATTCCATGGTCAACCGCCCGCGTTATCCCGGCATCCGTCTCACCACCAACGGCAACCAGCTCGTCGCCTATCACACCGAGGCGCGCATCACCGACGGTGGAGTCTTCTACCCAATCACCCCATCGACGGAGATGGGCGAGCAGTACCAGCTCGCCTATGCCCAGGGCAAGCTCAACGTCTTCGGACACCCGAAGATCGCCATCGAATGCGAGGGCGAACACGCGGCCCAGGGCGGTGCGATCGCCTTCTCGGTCACCGGCAAGCGCACGGTGAACTTCACCTCGGGCCAGGGGATCGTCTACGGGATCGAGCAGTACTACCACGCCCCGGGCAAGTGCTCCACCATGGTGCTCGAGGTCGCCGCGCGCGCGCTGACCAAGCACGCCCTCAACGTGCACTGCGGCCATGACGACATCTACGCGGCGCGGGACACGGGCTGGACGATCCTGTTCGCCAAGGACGCGCAGCAGGCGGCGGACCAAGCCCTGATCCTGCGCAAGGTGAATGAGCTCGCCCTGACCCCCGGGATCAATGCCCAGGACGGGTTCTTGACCTCGCATCTCGAGCGCACCTTCTTCAAGCACGAGGCCGACCTCCTGCGCGAGTTCCTGGGTTCACCCACGGACATCATCGAGTGTCCCACCGAGGCCCAGCGCATCCTCTTCGGCCCGACCCGCCCCCGGGTGCCGGCGATGATCGACCTCACCAACCCGATGCTCCTCGGTCCGGTCCAGAACCAGGAGCACTACATGAACGGGGTCATCGCGCGACGAAACAACTTCGCTGAGCCGATCCTGGGCTTTCTCGAGGATGCCTATGCCGAGTTTGCTGCCCTGACCGGACGCTACTACGGCACGCTCTCCGCCCATGCTTGTGAAGACGCGGAGACGGTCTTCCTCTCCCTGGGGTCCGCGGCCGAGAACATCGAGGCGGCCGTCGACTACCTGCGCGCCCAGGAGAACGCCAAGGTCGGTTCGCTCCACCTGAACGTCCTCCGGCCCTTCCCCGAGGCGGACCTCGTCCAGGCGGTGCGCGGCAAGCGCAACCTGATCATCCTGGAACGCACGGACGAACCCCTGTCGGGAGACAATCCGCTCACCTGTGACGTGCGCGCCGCCCTGGGCAAGGCCTGCGAGGGAGCCTTGACCAACGCCGGTCGACCCCTTCCGCCCCTCGGACGGGACGAGGTTCCGCGCATTTTCAGCGGCACCTACGGGCTGGGTTCGCGCGACTTCCGGCCCGAGGGAATCCTCGGTGCCTACGAGTTCGCTACGGGCCAGTCAGCACGCAAGGACGGGCATCGCGCCGAGGACGGAACACGCTATTTCACCGTGGGGATCGACCATCCCTACGAGGTGCGCAGCGAGCGCACTCCCTCCCTGCTCCCCGAAGGTTCGATCGCCGTGCGCTTCCACTCGATCGGTGGCTGGGGGATGATCACGACCGGCAAGAACCTGAGCGAGATCATCGGCGCCTTCGGCGACGACTTGATGGCCCGCACGGGCAAGGTCGACGAACTGGGGCGCCCCGAGGAGGTCTTGCACGTCAGCGCCAACCCCAAGTATGGATCCGAGAAGAAGGGTGCACCGACCTCCTACTTCCTGGTCGTCGCCCCCGAGCGTGTGCGTGTCAACTGCGATCTGCGCCACGTCGATGTCGTGCTCTGTTGCGACCCGCGCGCCTTCACCCAGTACGACCCCCTCTCGGGGATGCGCGAGGGGGGCATCTTCGTCTGGGAGTCGGCTGAGCCGCCCGAGCTGGCCTGGCAACGCATCCCCCCCGCCCAGCGCAGGGCCATCCTCGACAAGAAGATCCAGGTCTACCTCCTGCCGGGCTTCGACATCGCCCGCAAGGCGACCGATCGCGAAGACCTGCAACTGCGTATGCAGGGTAACGCCTTCCTGGGCGCCTTCTTCAAGGTCTCTCCCTTCCTGGATGAGTACGGCATCGACGAGGAGCGCTTCCGCGAGGTGGTCCACGCCCAATACCACAAGAAGTTCGGTCGCTTCGGCGAGGCGGTGGTGGCCTCGAACATGACGGTCATGACCGAAGGCTTCTCGCGCGTCACACCGCTCCCCCCCGGCGACATCGACGCTCCCGACCGCTCCTCGATGCGCGCCGATCCCCTGGTCTGTCTCACCTGCGACACCTCCAGCGCCTGCGCCAGCGAACCCACTCGCCCCCCCGTCGCCCGGATCGAGACTTTCGACGCCGAATTCCGGGCCGGTCTCGGGTACGACCAGCCGGCATCTCCCCTCGCTTCGGTGGGAGTCATGGCCGCTGCTACCGGACGCACGGCCAGCAAGATGGTCGCCCGGCGTGAGACTCCGCTGTGGATCGCGGAGAACTGCACCCAGTGCATGGAGTGCATCATCGCCTGCCCTGATACGGCGCTCCCCAACACCGCCCAGCCGATCGGCAACGTGCTGCGTACCGCGCTCTCCTTCCTCCCCCCGGACGCACCCGGCCGCGATCTGCTCGAGTCCGAACTGCCTTCGATCGAGGAACGCACCCGCGCCCGCATGCTGGAGACGGCCACGGCCAAGCAGTCCCGCCCCTTCAAGGAGTTGCTCAGCGAAGAGGTACGCGCCGTGGCCGGAGTCGACGCCGGCACCCTGGAGCGCTACATCGAACTCTTCGAGCGCATCCCATTCGCCTTTCAGAAGACGCCCCAGGCCTTCCTGGCCCGCGAGAAGAAGAATCCCGGCTCGGGCGGACTCTTCGCGATCATGGTCTCCGACCTCTGCAAGGGCTGCGGGGAGTGCGTCGAGGAGTGCGGCGACAAGAACGCGCTCGTCATGGCCTCGGAAACCGAGGAACTCAACGCCGATCACGTCTCGGGAACGAATTTCCTCGACCAACTGCCGGACACTCCGGAAGACTTTCTCGGCAAGTTCGACCCCTCCGACCCGCTTGCCTCGCACCTGCTCACCCTCAAGAACCACCTCATGGTGCGGCGCAACTACCAGGCTCTCGTCTCGGGGGATGGTGCCTGTGCCGGTTGTGGCGAGAAGAGTGTCTTGCGGGGCATCACCACCCTGACCGAGGCCTACATGCGCCCCCTTTACCACGCCAAGGCGGATCGTATGGAGGCCGCTGCTCGCTCGCTGGCCGAGTGCGGGGTGGAGACTCTGGCCCAATGGAGTGAACGTGCCCCTGAGGCGGCCGATCGCTTCCGGCGCGCAGTTGCGCATGTCGTCATGGGTCTGGGAGGCGAAGACGACTCGGACTCCGCCCACCGCCTGGAGAAGGAGAGCATGCCTTCGGACCAGGAACTGGTGGAGGCCATCTGCGCCGTGCTACGCCAAGACGCCTTCAACCACCGGGATCTGCGTGCCGTGGACGGCATGCTGCCAAACGGTATGGCGGTCATGGCCATGGGCGCCCACACCGGCTGCAACACGGTCTACGGCTCGACGCCCCCGGCGAACCCCCACCCCTATCCCTGGATGAACTCCCTCTTCCAGGACGGGGCGACGATCACCTGGATGTTCGGCGAAAGCTTCATCATGGACCACGCCCGCCGTTCGATCCTGCCCGAGCGGCTGGCGAACCTTTTGCTTGCGGGCGGAGATGACGGCATCGACGAGCGCTGGTCCTTCGAGCTGGAGCACTTCACCGACACCCTGATGAGCGACCTGGAGATCAGCGAGTTGCCCAAGGCCTGGTGCGTGGGCGGCGATGGCGGCATGGGCGACATCGGCTTCCAGAACGTCAGCAAGGTCATCCTGCAGAACCGTCCCAACGTCAAGCTCCTCATGCTCGACACCCAGGTCTACTCGAACACGGGTGGCCAGAACTCCGACTCCACTCCCATGCTCGGAGGCGGGGACATGAACCAGTTCGGCAGCGCCAGCCAGGGCAAGTACACCGAGATGAAGAGTCTGGCCGAGATCTTCGCAGCCGGCCACGGTTCGCCCTTCGTGGCCCAGGTCTCCCTGGCCAGTGCGGGGAACTTCTTCAAGGCCATCCTGGAGGGGCTCGCCTACAGAGGCACGGCCTTCATCCAGGCCTTCACCACCTGCCAACCCGAGCACGGCGTGCCCGATGACATGGCCGCGCGCCAGGCCTCGCGCGTGCGCGACTCCCGCTGCATGCCCGAGTTCGTCTTCGACCCCCGGCGGGGCGAGAGCTACCACGAAGCGCTGGCACTCAAGGGCAATCCCGATCTCAAACGGGACTGGGCGCAGGTCAAGTCCAAGGCAACAGGAGCCAAATACAGCTACACGATCGCCCACTGGGCAGCGACGGAGGCGCGCTTCCGGCGCCACCTGAAACCCGCTCCCGCGGATTCCCAAGCGATCGAGCTCGAAGACATGCTGGCTCGCATCACCCAGGACGATGTCACCCATCGCCGCTTCCTCGACGAACAGCACCACGCCTTTGTGCCCGATTTCGGCGTCGCGACCGACATCGAGCTGGAAGACGGCAAGGTCAAGCGCATGCTGCTCAGCCGCCAGATGGTCCTCTTCTGTGTCGAGCGTCGGCGTGCGTGGCGCATGCTGCAAAGCCGGGCCGGCATCACCAACGAAGATTACGAGGCCCAGAAGGTGCTCCTCCAGCGCCTAGCCAAGGGAGAACTGGAGCGTGAACGCTTCCTGAACGGCACTTCGCAGCTCTTGCATGCCGCTCGGGAGGAGCTGACGGCGACCTCCTGAGGACCCTTCGCCACTCGTACTCCTGCGCCTGATGACCACCTGCGACGACCCGCCTCCCTTCCCGCCGTTCGGCGTGCACCGATCCGTGCGTGTCTACGACTCGTCCTGGTGCGCGCTTCGGCGGGACGAGGTCATCCTGCCCAGTGGTGACCTGCAGGAGTACCACGTCCTGGAGCTCGCCGACGCCGCAGCGGTGGTCCCGCTCCTCGAAGACGGTCGAGTGGTACTCGTCGGTCAGTACCGCTACCCCCATGGGCACACCCAATGGGAGGTCCCCGCCGGGCGTATCGAGGCGGGCGAGGACCCGGTCCGTGCCGCCTGGCGGGAGTGCCGCGAAGAGACCGGTTATGCACCGGCGCGCATCACCCCCCTACCCGGCTTCTACCCCACCGGAGGTATCAGCGCGCACTACGCACACCTGTTCATCGGACACGACTGCCGCTACGAAGGGCCGGCCACACCCGAACCGTCCGAGCAACTCGTCACGCGCGTCTTCACCCGCGGCGAGCTCGAGACGCTGCTGGACGAGGGCCGCTTCGCAGACGGTTTTACCGCTTTGGCCCTCCTCTATTGGCTACGCACGTTCAGTCGAGATTCGTCGATTTGATGCGTACGACGGGCGTCAGACCCACGGGATCCTCGACGAAATCCGCCCCCCAGGCATCCGTTTGGTAGCGCGTATCATTAGGCAGATACCCGGCAGTCACGAGGGTGGCACGGGCTGTGCTCCAATCGGCGGGTAGCCCCGGCTCGCCGACATCGAGGGCAGCATTGTAGCGCTGGATGGCGCTATTGGCGATGCGCAATCGATCGAGGGTCTCTTCCCGCCGCAAAGGGGTGACGTCCAGGTCGAGTACTAGATCCTGGCTGGTCCCCCAGGTGGCATCCTCGCCCTGCGATTGAATGGAGAGCACCGAACCGCTGATGACCACACGGTAGTCCCGCGACCACGCATCGACCTGGTAGCCGACCTTCCCGGTCAAGCGATCGGCCACCACCCCCGGCAGGTAGGGACCGCTCCAACCGTCGACCCCAGGGTCGACCAGCAAGTCTTGAATGGTCGTGGGCATCACCAAAGTGTCGCGGAAGTACTCTGCAGCGGCATCTGCCAGGGTCTGGAGCTCCTGCCGCGTAGCTTTCCGAGCCTGATAAGTGAGGATCTTGGAAGTAACCGGCACGGCGGCACCGACCATGATCGAGATAATCGTGATGGCGACCACCATTTCGATCAGGGTGAAGCCTCCGCCGGAAAAAGACCTGCGCAGTGAATTGGATGATTGCATTACGAGATCTAGCCGAGGTTGTCGTACATGGAAAAGACCGGGAGCAAAGCAGCCAGGAGAACAAAAGCGACGACGACTCCGCCCACCACAAGAATGGCCGGTTCCAAGAGGGACAGGAACCACTTCACCGCTCGGGGAACTTCCTGGTCGTAGTAGGCAGCAAGTTTCTCGAGCGCGTCACCCAAGTCACCCGAACGCTCGCCGACACTCGTCATCTGGATCAAGAGAGGATCCATGACCGGATCCAGCGCCAGGCTCTCCGTAATCGTTCGTCCGAGCTGGACCCCCTTGGTAACCTCCGTGAAGCGATGTGCGAGGTAGGCGTTACCGCAGGCACTTCCGGCCACACCGAGGACCTTGAAGATCTCGCAGCCCGCGTTCTGCAGGGTGGCTGCGGTGGAAGCGAACTTGGATGTGGCAATCATGCGCACGACATCGCCGTACCGCGGTATCGCCAACGCCAAGCGGGACAACATACGGCGGGTGCGCGGATTCTTCAGGGCCAGAACGAGGCCGGCGACGCCCACGGAAGCCCCAGCCAGGAGCCAGACCCAGTAACCCGTCACGAAGTCGGAGATCGCCAGTAGAGTGCGCGTCTGACTCGGTAGCTTCTCCCGGCCACCCGGAAAGAGACTGGTGATGCGCGGCAAGACCCACGTAACCAGGACCACGATGAGCGTGAATACGGCGCTAGAGAGAATGCAGGGGTAAACCAGAGCCTGGATCGTCGTGGCCCGAATACTGCGAGCCCACTCCAGGTAGCTCGCCATCCGCCCCAGAACCTCGGGTAGTTGACCTGACAGCTCTCCAGCACCCACCGAGGCACGATAGACATCCGGGAAGGACTTCTCCTGTCTCTCCATGGCCTCGGCGAGTGAGCGCCCCGCCTCGAGATCCCTCACCAGTTCCTCCACGACCCCCTTCGATCCGGGGCTGGGCATACGACCGGCAAGCTCGCGTAGACCCTCGACGATGGGAACTCCCGCCCCAACGACGGTGGCGAGCTGGGTGGTGAAGGCGATCAGCTCGCGACGCTTAAGTTTGCCGACCTTGGTGACCGTCGGTTTCGCAACGGCCTTGGCCCGGGTCAAGGTCAGTCCCTGTCGCTCGAGCTCCCGATCGAGTTCCAGGAGATCCTGCGCCCCTTCACGGCCGACAACCGCTTGGCCGTGCAAATCGATCGCCTCGAACTCAAAGGTCTTCACGCTCATCAGCTCCCAAGCGGTGACTGCGGTTGACGCGGCGAATCTCTTCGAAGGTCGTCACCCCTTGCCGCACCTTTTCCAATCCATCCTCTTCCATGGTGCGAAAGCCCGCTGCACGCGCTGCCTGGCGCAAAACGCGGGCATCAGCACCCTCCCGCAGGAGTTCCGAAAGGTCATCGGTCGGAAAGAACAGCTCCGCGATGACCGTCCGCCCCCTGAGACCGGAATGCCCGCATTGCTCGCAACCGCGACCGCGCTGGGGATTTCCCCCCTCCTCACCCAGGAGGTCCCGTTCATAGGGTGTCGGCTCATAGGGTTCCGCGCAGTTCCTGCACACCCGCCGTACGAGCCGTTGCGCCAGGACCCCAATCAAGGAATCTTCCACCAGATAGGCGGGGATACCCAAGTCAGCTAGCCGTGGAACAGAACCAATGGCATCGTTGGTATGCAATGTAGAGAACACCAAGTGGCCGGTCATGGAAGCCTTGATGGCCATGTCGGCGGTCTCGTGATCTCGGATCTCACCCACCAAGATGACATCGGGGTCCTGCCGCAGAAGCGTCCGCAGCCCCTCACTGAATGTATAGCCGATAGAGGGATCGACCTGACTCTGACGGATGAGAGGAATGGAGAACTCGACGGGATCCTCAACTGTCGCAACGTTGCGGTGGATGGCGTCCACTTCTCCCAACATGCCGTAAAGCGTCGTGGTTTTGCCAGAACCCGTCGGGCCGGTCACGAGGAATAGACCGTGCGACCTTTCCGTGACGCAGCGCATCATACTCTGGGCCTTGACGCTCAGACCGAGACGCGAGAGCTGGACGTTGCCTGCGCTTCGATCCATGATGCGGAGGACGACGTTTTCTCCGTTTACGGTCGGCATGTAGGACACTCGCATGTCGACTTGTCTACCGTCGATCTCCAACCTCAAGTGACCATCCTGCGGTCTACGTCGCTCCGCAATGTCCATGTGCGACAGGATCTTGATGCGTGAAAGAATCGCCTCGGTGTGCTCACGCGGCAGGTTCTCACCAGTCTGCAGCAAGCCGTCGACCCTGTAACGCACACGCGTCACGTTCTCTTCGGGCTCGATGTGAATGTCTGTTGCCCCCAGGTTGACACCGTCCCACAAGATGGCCCGCGTGATCTTCTCTACGGGGAACTCACCCACCCACGGGTCGCCTCCCCTACTGAGGATCGCGGCTACCTGACTCTCAGTGTTCGAAAAGAACTTCTGGAGGAGGAGCGCTAGATCCTCCTCGGTAATCATCACCAGGTCCAGTGGGTAGGGAAAGTAGCTCCTGACCGATGCGACTCGCTGTGGATCCGCAGGATCGACCATGGCCACTTTCAAGGTGCCATCCTCCAAGGCAATCGGAAAGGCCCCGATCTCACGCACGATGGCTGGATCCAACCCATTCAACAAGTCCGGGTCTGCCTGAAGATCCCGTCCTCTCACCAAGGGGATACCCAGCTCCTCCGAGACAATGGCAGCGATCTGGTCCGGCCTCACGAACCCAAGGGCAACCAGGATTTGCCCCAGGGGCTTGTGGTGACGCTTCTGCTCCGCGAGAGCGACCTCCAGCCGGTTCTGATTCAGGAAGCCTCTCTCGATGAGAGCCTCTCCCAGGCGCAGCCGTGTACCTGCACTCGAACTCATCACTCCTTCTCCGCTTCCGTTCGGCCCTGCCCCAAATCACTCCGCATGATGCGCGTGGCCTGCCGATACTCGCTCTGCAATTCCTTGGCCATGCTCGCAGCCTGATTCGGATCCAAGATCCGCGGAGTCAGGAAAACCAGCAGTTCCCGGCGCTTGCTTTGATCCTCGTCCGCTCGGAAGAGTCGGCCCAGACCCGGCAACCTCTCCAGGCCAGGGACCCCACGATCCTTGTCCTGCGCGCCCTGTTGCATCAGTCCGCCCAGGACGATCGTCTGCCGATCCGCGACCAGGAACTGGGTCACGAACTTGCGTACATCGATGATCGGTACATCGAGGAACGTCCCGACCACCTCGGAGAGTTCCTGATCGATATCCACCTGCAGGATCCCCGCCTCCTGCACGGTTGGCGTAACCAGTAGCTTGATCCCCGCTTCCTTGAATTCCACCTGCGAGAATGAACTCGACGACGCGCCGGTGTCTACTGAACTCGTCGTCTGGATATACGGCACCTGCTCGACAATCTCCACCTTGGCTTGGGTGTTCGTAATAGCCATGACACGCGGTGCACTGATCAACTCCAGTCCAACATGGTCCCGGAGAGCATTGATCGTGACGTTGACATCACCCGGCTTGTCGAACGTTGTGGAGAAGTTGTTGCCAGGTGTGGCCAACGCCTGCAGCACGTTCCATGTGTTGCCATCAATACTTCCGTCGAAGTGCTGGGTAATCCCAAATTGGAAGGTGTCGTCCAAGGAAGCCTCTAGGATGCGCACTTCCAAGAGAACTTGCGGCTTGAGTCGATCGGCTCCCCGCAGATACTCCCTCGCCATGGCGGCATGGGCTTCCGTTCCGTTGACCAGAATGACATTCTGATTCGTGTCGGCGACGACCGTAGCTTCGGGGCCCAGTAGCTGCGTAAGGTTCTCCACGACGTCCGCAGCGTGCACGGAACGCAGTTGGAACGTTGCCAGCGCGGGCCTGCTGCCATCGTTGCGCTGCACGAGGAAGATGTCGCCCTCCTCCTTGACTAGTGTAAGGTGATTCTGCGCGAGAATGATGCTCAGCGCGTCATCCAAGGTAACCGACGGCAACGAGGCACTGACAGGTTCGGAGAGGTCCGCATCCAAGACCACGTTGACGCCGGCACGCTCTGCGATGAGATGCACCGCCTCGCTGAGTGGAACATTGCGCAGTTCCAAGGCCACCCTTTCGTCCCCGGCGATGCGTGGGCGCGGCGGCTCCTGGCTCTCCTGCTGCTCCTCCGGATCGGCTTCATGTGTCCACGGATAATCCGGGCTCTGGTCTAGATCCGCAGCAACTGGCGATGCCAGTAGCTCGTCAATCGCCCTCGGGTCGAGATCTCCTACTGGAGACTCCAACACTCGGCATGCGCTACATAGCAAAACCAGAAGTGTGCACGTGAAGGGACTACGCATTAGGCACCTGTGACCTCTGTGGAATCAACCGAACCCACTTCTTGGGTATCTGCTGATTGGGAATCTGACGCGGGATCTTCCTCTTGATCCTGAGCGGTAAGCGTTCTTGTCTCGGCACGAAAAGGCGGTAGTGCCGAATCCAGCTCCTGGTGACCGTAGCGATACCTGACACCGGCCGCAGTGATCTCCGCAATGGTCAGCCGACCTCCCAGGAGACGGTCCCCCACGCGGACCACACGACCACCTACCAGGGCCAGGGAGCCCTCCTCACCTACTAGGATCGCACTGGGTGCGTTCTCAGCCAGGAAGAGAGCTACGTCTTCGTCTTCCCTCCCTGGCTCGTCGGCACCCTCTTGACCTGCATCGGTAGCAGACTCACTGCCCGAAGCGGTGGTTCCCTCCACACTCCAGCCGAGGGAATCTCCCGCTTCTCTCCGTCTCTCGATCTCCTCCAGGCTACTCGCAGCCGCCCTCAGGATCTCCTCTGCCCTGGCGCTGAGTCCCTTCGGCATGGCACCATCGGTGGGAGCTGGCAGGACCGCCTGCATCTCCTCGCTCATCCCGCCCACCGGCGCGGCAGTTTGCTCCACGGTATCTCGTGTGATGACCTCGGCGCCGGTCTCATCTGGCAGTCCCGGCACCGGTGCTTGACCGGCTACGTTCTCATCTAGGATTGCCGGTACGACCTCTTCCTCTTGAACCTGCTCCGTCCGCTTGGAAATCAGGCGCGGAGCCCAGACAGCCCCGGAGGTAGCGATCAGGACGAAGAGAACGACCCGCTGTTTCGTAGAGACCATGAATGACTCCTATTCTCCTCCCGGCATGACTTCGCTGAGTCCTGCTGCGGATGTTTTGGATCGGCTCGGGGCAGCTCTGTGCAGAACCGCCACATCGCATTCGAATTGATACTCCGCCTTGTCAATGCGCTCCCTGCGTAGATCTACGGCTAGCAGGGCCACGGGTAAGCCTTCCCCATGGAGGCAGCACAGCATTGCAACCAGATCCGCAATGCTCGCGAGACCTGAGATGTGTACAACTCTCGCAGCGATCCCCCCCTCCAATCCGAGGGCATCCGGACCGAGATCCTCGATGAAACGCATGGCGTCCATTTGGATCCCTTTGGATGAGGCTGCGCGTTGCAGGTAACTAAAGATTTCCGCGTCCGTCAGTTCATCAGGAATCAGGGCATGCAGAGACGTTTGAATGGACTGGAGTGTCGCCAAGGTTTCCGGGTAGCCGAACTCGGCCAGAGCGGCCTTGGATCGTTCCAGTTCCTCCTCGACTTGACGCAGGTGTGCTCCCTCTGCCCGGACCGCCTCCAGATCCCAGCGCGACGGAAGCACGACACCCGCGGCGCTCAACGGCAGGAGTAGGACTGGGATCGCGTACATCCAGTGCGACACCGCGATCCCGTGCCTGAGGTTCTTCTGCGTGTTCACCGCCCCCCCTCCCAATCAGCCTCCAAGCTGAATTCCAACTCACCTTGCTTGGATCTCCCCGTGCTGCGCATGGAACTGGGTGGGATCAGGGTCGGTTCTCCCAGTTGCCTTAGGGCTCCCAGGCGCTCCCGCAAGGCACGACTGACCTTCAGAAAGGTTCCCGGGTCGGGGCGTGTCACCGCCCTGAGCTCTACACCGCCAGGCTCTTCCCTTGTATCGATGTGGAGGCTCTTGAGTGCTGCCACGCCATCCAGGGCCCCCAGTACCGCCGGCAGATCGTGCACAGGGTCGATTCCCAGACTGCGTGCGCTCCACTGGGCCCTCTGTTCCTCATCCAGTGCATCCAAGACACGTTCCACCGCCTCACTGGCCTGCTCCACCTCCCGCGCAAGTGCCGTCTTCTGACGTAGGTCGGCTAGAAGCTCTCGGGCCCCGGAGAGTTCCTCCATCGTGTTCTCTCGATGGTTCCAAGCGATCCCGGTGCCCATCGCGACCGCCAAGAGACCGGTGCAGACGATCCTCGGAACACGCGGCGGCAGTGACATCCGCAGATCCATTTGCAAGGGTCCGTCTGCCAAGGCAGCCGACAAGGCACTCAGTCTCTCCAACGGCGCTGTGTTCCCGCTCTTGGCCTTCAGGCCTTCGGGGAAGAAGATCGTCTGTGAAGACTTGAGCGAGGACTGCACGACGCTGGTGAGCCGCATCGCATCCAGGGGGTGGAAACCCACCAGGATGACTTTCCCTAGGGCCTCGCCTCGACTGCGCCTGCGCCAGAAGGCCTCGAAGGAACGCAGCTCCTGCAGGATGGTGGCGCTGTCGATCGTGCCGGCCTGATAGTTTCCAGCAAGCGAAACGGTCTGAACGAGTTCCCCGTCGGTGATCAGGCTCACGCTCAGGTTGGCTCGACTCACCCCGACGCAGATGGCTGCGCCTTTCTCCGTCCGTACCTGCTCCGCAGCCGCGGCGATCTTGGCTATCCGCCCCGCGACGACCGACTTGACGTGGATTCCCAGCCGCCGCAACTCCAGGTAGAGACTGAGCAAGTCCTTTCGCCTGGCAACCGCAAGCATCCATTCCGCAGCGGCCGCGGGGGACTCCCCGTTGAAGTCGCGTGTCATCGGGATGGCCGCGAAGACCGTATCCTCCAGGGGTTCGCCCAGCGCGTTGGCGGCCTTGCGGTGCAGGACCCCCCGGACCTCCTTTGGCGGCACGGCTCCTATGCGAAGAATGTGGTACTCCAGGAGCCCGCTTGCCAGCATGAGGCGGCAGGTCCTCTTCTTGATTCCATTCTCCCGCAGCAGCTTGGCCGCGGCCCGCCCCATCCGCGCCGGGCTGCCCGTTTCCAGGGGGGCCGAGAGGTAGACCGGATCCGGACCGGGTTCGAACCACTCGACACGATCCGCACCGATGGCGAGCACGCACGAGCGGCGCGGGGAGGCTTTGGAGAGGGGAGGCATGGGGCGGGACGTGGATTTGGGGGGCCTGAAATCAAGTCTTCGAACCGAATGCCCCGAACCTTGAGAAATCTCTTCAGCCCCCCCCACTGGCGGCCGATCGATGCAGGGAGCCCGGCATGCTGACCCCCCCTTCCCGAAGATGCGGCGCCTTCACCCTGATCGAGCTGGTGATCGTCATGCTGATCCTGTCCATTCTCGCCGGGGTGGCCATTCCACGCGTCTCGGCCTATCAGGCCAAGGCCCGGGATGCTCGTCGCATGCAGGATCTAAGGACGGTTCAGGATGCCATCGAGCAGTACAAGCTCGAGAAGGGCGCTTACCCGGCCGCCCACCACAGCTCAAGCTACGGAGGCTGGGATGTGTCCCACGACGGAGACTTCATCCCCTCGCTCGTCGAGGAGGGCTATCTCGCCGGCCCCGTGGACGACCCGCTCAGCAGCGACCGCTATCACTTCCGCTACTACGTCTACTCCAAGGGATCCTATGGCTGCGCAGGAACGGAACCCTTCTATGTACTCGGCATCCGGCACTTCGAGACCGATTCCGCCAAACAGAGCAACATAGGTGCCTTCAAGTGCTTGAACCGGGACTGGGGCCAGGAGTTCGACTATGTGACCGGTGGCGGGGCATCCTACCGCTAGGTAGGCCGGAGAGGATCACAGTCCCAGCGCCCTCTCAACCAACAGACTCACTGTCGACTCGGGCAGGGCGACGAGCCAACCGTCTGGATCCCGTCGGCGCGCCAGGACGCGTCCGTCTCGCGGACCTCCAAACTCCGCCACGAGGACCCGGTCGTCGAGCAGAGTCAACTCGAGGTGTAGAGCCACCTCCCCCAAGCGCTCCTCGGCATCCTCGGGCGGGGCAACGACATCGGCCAGGAAGAGGCTCGCAGCGGTCTTCAAGAGTTCCTCGACCTGACTACGCGCCACGACCTGCTCACCCCGGCGCCAGACGTAACGCTTTTCCTCTCGGACGAATTCACGCGCTTCCGAGAGATCGGCGGACTCGATGCGAATCTCCTTGACGAGGAGTGGCTCGAAGCGGAGCCAGTAAAGGTCCAGCCAAGAGACGACGTTGGTGCTGATGCGCGTCAGATTGGGGGCACGGTAGACCTCGTCCTCTCCGAAGCGGCGCACGTAGCAGGCGCGCCCCCCCGGGGCATCTCTGCCCTGCAAGAGATCGACGAGAGGAACCTCTTCGTCCGACCAGATACGGACACGCACGGCCTGGTCGTCGAGCCCGTACTCTCCATGACGCTTTGGATCTGCGCTGAGTAGATCGAGGGTAGTGAGCGAGGCCATGGCTCGCATCAGGTGTGCCGTCCAGTCCGCGCGGGCCGGGTAGCCGAAGCGGTTGGTACAGACCCAGCCCTTCTCCCCGCGCTCGAGTTCGACCGATCCCTCGGGGCCCTCCAGGAGGACACGCTGGGCCTGGTCCGCGAAGAAGGTGGGAAAGAGACGCTCGACCACCCGCTGCGAGCCTCCGGGGGCAGAGCCGAGGTAGTCCAGGCCTCCGAGCACGAGCACCCCGAGGAGCAAGAAGAGGTTCGTGCGCGAAAGCCTCATGCCTCTCCTCGCCCGCGTTCACGCAGGTTCCAGACCAGACCGAAGGCCAAGACCAGGCCCAGGGAGACGAGCATGGGGAAGAGCATCCGTCGCCACTCCTCGCGCCGGGCGCGGGCGCGGGCACGATCACGCAGCTCACGCTGCTGGCGTGCCTCCTCGTCGCTGTCGGGCAGTTTGGACTGGTAGACGCCGAGTTCCAACTCGGCCTCCTTCTCGAAGTTGCGCAGAGAACGGTCCCGCGGGACCTTGTTGCGCAGCTCGATCAGCTCCTCCCCCTGGGCCAGCCAGTCGACGATGTTCATGAGAAGCACCTGGTTCCCCGGGGCGGTGATCCCCGGTAGGAGGCCCCGGGGTCGATCGTCGCGTAACCAGTCCGCATCTCCGATGAGCACGACGCGTGCCGGGGTCCCCTCGGGAAGCACGGGATCGTCACAGGTGCGCGCGGGGGCCGCGGCCTTTTCGTCCAGCAGGGGATCGAAGGGCGCGGGGGCCTGGTCGAAGACCGCCGGGAATACCCCGGTAAAGACCGCAGCCAGGGGCATGCGCGGTTCGGCCTCTCCCGCGAGGAGCTTCTCCTTGACCGCCTCGACCTGCTCCGGAAGGGCAGCGAAGGCCGGCCGAATCTCATCCACATAGCTGTCGGAGGAGGTGAAGAGTAGGTCGACCCGCCGAACCCCCGGGGGGGGATCTCCGGGCTCGATCGGTTGCGCCCAGGAGAGGGTCGCGCGCTGCATGCCGGCGGTGATCGGGTGGGTGCGGTTGAAGCCATCCCTCCCCAAGGAGATGATCGCCGGCGAGCGGCCGGGCTGCGGCGTCGCTCGCCCTGCGTCGTCGAACTGTACCCACTGGAAATCGCTCTGGCCCTCCATGTCCCAAGCGTGGACGGCAGGCGAAGGCATCGCTCGCCAGGTGTAGAGCACCTTCTCGAGCGCCCCCAAGGTGCGCGGCGGTGGCGAGCCATCGGAGGCCGGGCGCGCACTGCGCAGGAGGATGTTGTAGTCGGCCTGGTCGACGCAGAGCAACATGCGTCCCCCCCCCCGTACATACTGCTCGAGTTCGAAGGCCGCTCGGGGATGTTCCTCTCGCGGTCGCACCACGATGAGCAGATCCAGGTCGTCCAAGAGCCCCTTCGGGTCCCCGTCGCGCAGGTCGGGGATCGAGATCAGCTCGGCTCGGCGACCCACGAGGTTGCGTGCCATCTCATAGCTGGAGAAGCCCACGTCGGTCTGGCGCACCTTCGCCTCGACGTGTTCATACCAGCCGATCCGAGGGATGTGCTCGCTCTCCAGGGAGTGCACGGCCGAGGTGAACTGGACCTCGAAGCCCCAGGGGTCGGCCCAGCGAATGACCTCCTCTCGTCCACGATAGCGCAAGAGGAGCCCTAGATAGACCGGCTGGTCGATCCACTGTGTGCCCTGGGAAACGGCGATACGCTGGGGCTCGATGCCGTAGCTGCGCGTGTCTTCGAGTGCCGCGGTGGAGGTGGATGGATCGACATGAACGACCTCGACCCAGGGCTTGCCGAGGTTGGCCAGGTCATCCAGCTCGGCCAGGATATGGGCCTTGGCCAGGGCCACGTCTCCCGAGCGCACGTCACCGGTGAAGTAGGTCTTCACCAGGAGCTTGTCCTCGAGACGAGCGAGGGTGGCTCGCGTCGCATCGGAGAGGGCATACAGTTGGTCCTCGGAAAGATCGCGCCGGAGATGGAGGTGCTGGGCAGCGAGGTGGTTGATTTCGAAGACCAGCACGAGGAGCAAGAGCGCCGTCAAGACCCCATTCCAGCGCCGCACGCGTGCACTTTGGTGTCGGGTCGAGGAGGCTCGGCTGGGAGACATGCCTAACTCCACCTGCGGCTCTCGACCGCCATACCGGCCAGGGTCAACCCGAAGGCGACCAGGGTGAAGAAGTAGACTCCGTCACGCGCATCGAGCACACCGCGGGCGGCGCTCTCGAGAAAGTGGGTGCTGGGGCAAGCGTAGTTCAAGGTCGCGGCCAGACCGGCAGGCAGGACAGCGACCAGCATCCGCAGGAGCCAGAGCAGCCCGAGGAGCAGGGACCCGAGGAGGAAGGCGACCAGTTGCTCTCCGGTGCAGGCGGAGACGAGTTGAGCGAGAGCGACATAGCCCGCGCTGAGTAGGCTGGCTCCAGCCAAACCGACCCAGACCGTCGCCCAGTCGAGGTCTCCCAGCCCAGCGACGGTCCAGGCGATGGGCAGGACGGCCGCTGCGACGAGTAGGACGACCAGGATCCAAGTGGCCAGGAACTTGGCCACCACGACCTGGCTGGTGCGGATGGGGTAGGTGAGCAAGAGCTCCTCGGTGCCCGCGCGGCGCTCCTCGGCCCAACTGCCCATACACAGGGCGGGAACGAGAAAGGCGAGCAGGAGCGGGAGCCACGTGAAGAGCACGAGGAGGCTCGCCTGCCCCCCCTCCCAGAGACCGGGGAGCGGCAAGCGTCCCACCGGGAAGCCCAGGAAAAAGAACAGCCCGCCCTGGACGAGCACGAAGAGGCCGATGGTGACGTACGCGATCGGCGACTCGAAGGCCGCTCGCAGCTCGCGCAAGAGGAGGGCCAGGGTCGTGCTCATGCCTCCTGCTCCTCTCGTCGAGCCAACTCGCGCACGCGTGCCAGAAAGATCCGTTCGAGGGTGGGGAGCTCATGACTGAGCTCTACCAGGGGCCAGCCCTCGTCGTAGGCCAGACGGCTCACACGCTCAGCCACCGGATAGCGTTCTTCGACGCGCAACCTGTAGCGCACGTCGGAGCAGCCGGGCCGGAACTGGATCTCGACGTCGAGTACCCCTTCGATCTCTTCCAGGCGCGTGCGGCCCTCCTCTGGCTCCACGGTCAGCGTGACCGCTAGGGCCTGGGACGTCTCGGCCGCGAGCTCTTCCAGGGTCCCGTCGGCGATGAGGCGCCCGGCGGCGATGATGATCACGCGCCGACAGACCTCCTCGACCTCGGGCAAGACGTGGGTCGAGAGCAGGACGGTCTTGGTCGCGGCCAGCTCGACGATGCGGTCGCGGATACGCACGATCTCGGCGGGATCCAGCCCGCTGGTGGGCTCGTCGAGAATGAGCACCTCGGGATCCGCGACCAGGGCCTGGGCCAGGCCGACCCGCTGACGGTAGCCCTTGGAGAGGGTGCGGATTCGCCGAGCCGTATAGCCCTCCAGATCGACCGCCTGGATGACGCGCTCGACCGCGTCCCGCGCCCGTGCTCCTCGCAGGCCGCGCACGGCGGCCACGAAGGCGAGGTAGCGATCGACTCGCATCTCGCGATAGAGGGGAGTGTGCTCGGGGAGGTAGCCGATACGAGCCCGGGCGGAGCGGCCCTCGCGCTCGAGGGCATGACCGGCGATGGTCACCTCTCCCTCGTCGGGATAGAGGTAGCCCGTGAGCATCTTCATCGTCGTGCTCTTGCCGGCCCCGTTCGGGCCGAGAAACCCCACCAGCTCTCCCCTACCGATGTCGAAGGAGACGTCGGTGACAGCACGCACATCGCCGAAGCGCTTGTGCAGATGCCGGGCGGAGATCACTGCATCGGAAACGGACACGGCGCTGATCGTTGGGGAGGACTCTACCCGGGGGAGCGGTCCGGTGACGCTTTTCTTGCCTGGGGAGGGAGGGTTCAACTCGAGGTAGATCCCGTTCCGCGTGGTCGTGATGCTCAGGCTTCCGGGTCGATCTCGAAGCGCGCCAGGAAGTCGTCGGTCTTCTCGACATCCTCCAGGCGGGTGATGAGCAGCTCCATGGCCTCGATGAAGCTCATGCGCGTCAGCACCCGACGCAGGGTGTGCAGGAGCTTCAATCGCCGCATGCCGACCAGCTTCTCCTCCTTGCGGGTGCCGGCCTTCTCGACATCGATGGCGGGAAAGATGCGGCGATCCGCCAGCTTGCGGTTCAGGACGAGCTCCATGTTGCCCGTGCCCTTGAACTCCTCGAAGACCATGTTGTCCATGCGCGAACCGGTGTCGACCAGGGTCGTGCCCAGGATGGTCAGACTGCCCGCCTCGACCGTGTTGCGAGCCGATCCGAAGATCTTGCGCGGGCGCTCCATGGCGCGGCTGTCGAGGCCTCCCGACATGGTGCGCCCCGAGCCCGCTTGATTGTTGTAGGCCCGCGCCAAACGAGTGATGGAGTCGAGCAGGAGAACGACATCCTCGCCCATCTCCACCAACCGGCAGGCGCGCTTCCAGACCGCCTCGGCGAGCTGGATATGGCGCTTGGCCGTTTCGTCCGAAGTGGAGACGAATACCTGTCCATGTTCGACACTGCGACGCCACTCGGTCGCCTCCTCGGGTCTCTCGTCGACAAGGAGCACCATCAGATGAACGTCCGGATAGCCAAGCTCGATCCCCCGGGCGAAGGAGCGCAAGAGGGTTGTCTTGCCACTACGCGGTGGGGCGACGATCAGCCCGCGCTGTCCACGTCCGATCGGGCAGAGCAGATCGACGATACGCATCGAGACATCCCCGGTCACATCTCCCACCGCGTAGTGGAAATCCGGGTCGATGCTGGTCAGGTTCTTGAACGACAGGCGGCCAGCCCACTCCTTGGGGGACTTGCCGTCGACGGTCTGGACCTCGACGAGTTGGTACTTGTGCTTCTGGCCGCGGGCGATGCGCCCGGTGACCAGGGAACCCTCGCGCAGCTTGTTCGCCTGGATCAGCCCCTTGGAGAGGTAGATGTCCTCCTTCGAGGGGCACCAGGAATGCTCCTCGCGGCGCAGGACACCGATGCCACCCTTGTCGATCACGAACATGCCCGTGGCGACCTGGTCGATACGCTGCTTGTCGGAAGACTGCTTGCTCGAGTGCTGCTTGTCGGAACGCTGCTTGTCCTTGCGCTTGCCGCGTGACTTGCCGTCCGGCTTGCCCCCATCGGCGCGCTCCTCGCTCCGGTTCTCACCCGCAGCGGAATTGCGGCCACGGCCCCGGCGACGCTTGCGCCTACGCTTACGGCGCCCGCCGCCCTCCTCCGCTCCACCCTGCGGGGAGGAGTCCTCGCCCTCCACGGCTCCACCACCGGAGACTGTTTCGGCGGCCTCGAGGGAAGCTTCGCCGCGCTCGGCTTCGATCACGGGAGCTTCCGCCAGCAGAGCGACCTGCGGCTCGGCCTGGGCCTGGGCGGCCACCTCGGCCTCTTTCGGGGTCGTCTTCTTGGAGGTGCTCTTCTTGATAGCTGCCTTCTTCGTGGCGCCCTTCTTCTGCGTCACCTTTTTGGCTGCCTTCTTGGCCGCAGCCTTCTTGGCTGCAGCCTTCTTGGTCGCAGTTTTCTTGGTCGCAGCCTTCTTGGCTGCACTCTTCTCGGCCGGCGCCTTCTTCTTGCTGCCCGCCTTCTTGCGGCTGGAGGCAGACTCCTCGATGGTTCCGAAGGGCAAGGTCTGCGAATCTGTGGTGGTGTCCTTGGCCAAGCGATCCTCCCGATCGGCGGTGCTGGCGGTGGGTGGTGAGAGGCGCTGGAGCTGGGATCCTTCGATCCCGGTAGGCCCCGAGGCGCCGGTGGGCTGCGATGCGGCCCGGTGAATTGGCCCGATGAAGGGGCCCGGTAGATGGCTGAGTGGCCCGTGAGAGTCTCCGAAGCAACTCCCAGCGGAGGTCTAGCGGAGGCCCCAGGAGGTCACGGCTCCCGATCCAGCCGGGATCCACACTGTGGGAACCCACGCTGCGGGGATCCGACCGACCTGGGGGTGCCGCGCCCGTCCGAGCGGCAGGTACCCGCAATGCAACTGCCCGTGGGCAGAGGGAGGCGGGTCCCCGCAGCCAGAATAGCGTGCCGGATCGGCGCGCAGAAACAGCATGCCCGAATCCGAGGCACCCGTCGACCCCCTTGGCGCCTCCTACGGGGGAGGAACGAGAGGGTCTGGCCCGCTGGTACGAGCCCGGAATGGGGATTATCGACGAAAGAGAGAGCTCCGCTGAACCCCGGAGGGGGAATCCAGACCCCTTGTAGCCACCGGAGGGGCCGTTTTCCATGTTCGAGGGCCTGGATCCGTCCCAGGCGGGGGGATTCTTCCGCTGCCGTCCCCAGAACGGCCCCAGGAAGGCTCCAGGATCGGGCCCGGGGGCTGCCGGGGTGTCCCGTGGTGGAAAAACCGCCCCCCGCGGGCGACCCCGAGGGGGTGGTCGGGGTGAGAGGATTTGAACCTCCGACCTCTGCGTCCCGAACGCAGCGCTCTACCAAGCTGAGCCACACCCCGATTGTCGATCCGGCCCAGGGCGCCCGCTCTCGGGCACCCGCTCTGCGGCCCCCGAATCAGGCTCGGCCCCGATCTCTGGGCCCCACGCCCGGCGGAATGCCGGATGGAGCCCGGGGAGGACCCGGATCGGTGGCGGAGCCCGGCTGCGGAGAACCCGGTTCCCGTGAGCCGGTCCCCGAAGGTCCGCGGACGCCGCCGCCTGCCAAGAGGGTAGGCGCCCCGCCCCAGGCCGTCAACTCGCCCGGCTCACTTGCCCAGATCGACGAAGGTTCCGCCGTTCTTCGTGGCCAGGCGGTACATGAAGGATTTTTCGAAGGGCCCCAGGGCGATCGTGTTCAGCACGACCTTGCGCAGCTTGTTGGCCTTGGTCACCTCGCGCACGATGTCGTCGGGATCGGTATACAGTCCCACGGTCGGCTTGCCGTCCGAGAGAAAGAAGATCGTGTCGATCTCGAGTTCATAGGCGTCATCGCGGGGGCGCTTGAGCCCCGCCTCGATCCCCAGGGCCCATGCCAGGGCAGCCCAGGTGTTGGTCCGCCCTCCCCCCGGATCCGAGGAGGGGGGGGCCAGCCCCAAACGACTGAGGTCGGGGTTCTCATCGGAGACGATCGGTTGGAGCTTGGCGATGTAGTCCAGGGCACTGGTCTTGCCCAGCACGTTGGCACGCTGCAGGCGCTTCTTCCAGGGCTTCACCTCGGTCGCGAAGGAGGCGATATTGAACTGAACGTAGGGCTCTAGGCTCTCGATCGTGTGGGCCAGCTCGGTCTTGACGATGTCGATGCGGGCCAGGGAGGGATAGTCCCCCTCTTCGAAGCGTTCCCGCTCGACCATCTCGTCGCGCATCGAGCCGGAGACGTCGACGACGAAGAGCACTCGCCGCGTGGGAGTCTCGATCCCGTGGTAGCTGAGGGAACCCTTGGGTCCCTTGTACTCGGCCTCCCTCTCGGCCCGCTTGGCACGCAGGGTGGCCATCTCCTCGTCGGTGGGGATCTGGTAGCGGTCGCCGTAGTTCTTCCAGAAGCGCTGCCACAGCTCCAGGCGCGTCCCGAAGTCGCGCCCCGTGAGGTTCTGCAAGGCCTGGGCGATGTCGGCGGTGAGGCGTCCTTCCTCGATCGCCAGGCGCGCGATGAGAGGGGCGATGGAGTCGCGGTGGCGCACCGTCCCGAGGGCGGCGATGGCGCTGGCCCTCACCTGCCAGGCATCGTCATCGAGGTGAGCGACGGCGGGGGCGCGCACCTCATCCGCGTGCAGCTCCGCCAAGCCGTCGATCGCGGCGCAACGCACGGCGATCTCCTTGTCGTCACACAGGGGCAGGAGCAGGGGAATCGTGCCCTCCTCTCCCGACGCCGCCAGGGCCAGGACCGCATCCCGGCGCACGGTCCAGGCGCGATCCTCCAGACACTCACCGACCGCCTCTCCCAGGGGGGTGTAGCCCCCCGCCGCGAGCGCGCGCAGGAGCGCCAAGCGTACGGGCTCTTTTTTCTCCTTGGCGAGGGCGGCCAGCATGGCGTCGACCGGCGGCCGGGTCTTGAAGCGCGAAAGCACCAGGACCGCCGCGTCGACCACCTGGGGCTCCGCCTTGGGGAGGATGCGCAGGAGGGCCGCCACGACCGAGGGATCGTCGAAGCCCTCGAGGGCGCGCACCGCCTCCACGCGCTCGGCGGTCGCCTCGTAGGTGCCGTAATAGTGACGGAAGTCCTCGACCGTCTCGCTGTCCTGGGCCACGCCCAGGGCCGCGAGGGTCAAGCCGATGATGAGCCAGCGAACCCTGTCCATGGTCCGCCCAGGGTAGCAGGTACTACTCGCTGCGCCGCCGAATCCCGACCTGCCGACGAGGATCCTTCTCGGGCCGCACGTCGTCACTGGAGAGCTTCAGGGTCAGACCGTCGTCGGTCCGCAGGGTGACCTTACCCCCGTCCCTCGCCAGGAGTTCGCCGAAGAAGACACCTCCCTCGGTGGTCACACAGACCCGCTCACTGACCAGAGAGTCGCGCTCGCCCTGGTGGATCTCCCGCACGCGGTCGCAGTGAAAGCTGATGCGTCCGGTGTCGGTGTCGAGCCAGACCTTGCCCTCGCCGATCGAGTGCAGTCGCCCCCGCAGGGCGCTGCCGTTGACGATAATCACCTCCACCTGGCCCACGTTGGGGGTGGCGATGCGGCACTTGCCGTTCCAGAGCTCCGGACCGGGAACCTCGTCGGATTCCCAGCGATCCTGACGCACGGCGCGCAGTACGACTCCACCGCTTTTCGGCTGAGGTGCGGGGGATGCGTCAGCCTGTCCCTCCTCGGCTCCCTCGGCGACGGCCACCCGGGGGGTGGGCTCGGAGTCGGAGACTTGCGGCTCGGCAAGGTTGGACGATGCCAGCGGTGAGTCGTCGGGGTCCGAGTCGGGGCGAACCTCGGAATCCGAGCCGGACGCGACGTCCTCGGCTGGAGCCGGTTCGTCCTCACTCGACAGGTTCGTGGCGACAGCACCGGAGGGCAGGGCGTCCGCGGGCACCTCACCCGTGCTCAAGAACTCTCCGTAGAGATCGAACAAGCTGCGCTCGCTCTCCAGGAATGCCGAGGGGGGCAGGGGGCCGCCGGCCGGTGCCTCGCCCTCGGAGAGGTCCTGGTTTGGATCGAGCGCGGGCCCTGCGATCGCGTTTGGATCCTGAAGGTCCGCAAGCTCGACAATGGGTTCCCCGTAGTCCTCGACGCCCATTCCGGACGGCTCATCGGTCTCGGCATCAGCCCCAGCCCCATCGGGTAGGACGGCGACAGCGGGTTCCGAGGCAGCGGGTTCCGAGGCAGCGGGTTCCAAGACCGGAGTGAGCACGACATCATCGGTGACCGCACTCTCCTCGGAAGCCGGCTCGACGATCGAAGCGGTGACCTCACCTTCGGTGGCGACGCTGGAGAGGCTCGAACCCTGCGCACCCGTCGGTTCGTCCTCCCCCGTCGTTTCGTAGCCAGGAGCGCCCAGGTACCAGTGTCCGTTGGCGTCGAGGTCCCCATGGGCGGGAACCTGGGCTACGCTGGGAGCGGACGGCTCTCCCTCCCTGGCCACGATCTGGCCGGTGTTCTGCACGCCCTCGTCAAGCTCAGCGACGAAAGCCGACTCCTCGGAAGGGGAGGGTTCGCTCACCTGGGACTCGGCTTCCGCATCCTGGGCCAGTTCAGCCAGCTCGAGATCGATCTCCGGCAGGTCCATCGGCAGCTCCGGTAGGACTTCGGCCTCGGGGGCGGGCGGTCGATCCTCGACGGCCAAGGCCTCCCCCCCCACCGGGCCCTGCGGCTGGTCGCCGAGTTCAGGCGTCGGCGACGTGGCAAGCTCGGCGGATCGATCCGCGGATGAGGGGATCTCCTCGGGATCCGCGGCCGCGAGGAGCCGGCTGCGAGGAGACTCGACCTCGTCGCTCACCTCCGCAGCAGCGGACTCCTTGGTGATCGGAGCGCGAGAGAAGGCCTCGGGGTCGGGGAAGGCACCCCGGTCGTCATGCGGACCCGGCAGGAAAAGGGGCTCTGGATCGATGACCGCGACCGAAGGGGAGAGATTCAAAGGTGAGAAGCCGTGCTGCTCCTCGATACTGACGATGAGCTGCTCCCCTTCGGGGAAGGGCGACAGAGTTCCCAGGGTCACCCCACTCTCCCCCCGCGGCAGCGCCTCGGAGGGAGAAACCTCCCTCGAGGTGAGGGCACCCCGAGACCCATTGGCGCAATGGCGCAGCATCCAACCCTGCACGAGGCTCGGACCGACAACCTCGGCCATCGGCGCAAGCACGGGCGCACTGCCGTCGAATTCGGCCGCAAGCAGCAGGGCCCGGGTCCCGAGGGAGTCCTCGATCTGGGGCGCGCTCTCCGCCTCTTCCTCAGCACCCTCGCTGAGGGCGGCGAGTTCCTCCCCGATGGTCTCGCTCTCCGCCTGCAAGCTCTCCTCGGTGGAGGTCACACGGCCGGGGAGGCTCGGGAGGGAAGTCGCCACCATGCCGGCCGCAGCTGGTGCGTCCAGGTCGAAGGGTTCGGCGGTTTCGTCTCGGCTCTCCTCCGCGCCGCCCGCGTTCTCCCAAACGGTGAGCTCGTCAGGCTCCACCGGCCGGGTGACCGAGGAGCTGTTCGGATCGAGATTCGAGCGGTGGGTGGTGAAGACCTCGCTGCGCCCCCCTCCCGCGGGACCGGACAGGACCGTCTCCTGGCGCAGGGAGCGTTGCAGTTCGACCGCCGGCGGGGGATCCGCCGCATCTCCCATGTGGGTGCTCTGACGGGAGAGCTGCACCCCGGCGATACCGAGGATGACCACTCCCATCACGATGAGCCCCCTGCGCGCGGCGCGGGAGACCAGGCGTGAGGTCGGTTCGGGCTCACAGAAGCTGGCTTCGAGGGTGACCGGCGAGGCTTCGTCCAGGGGCGGCGGCGCAGCCTCGGCGTCCCCCTGGACCTCGAGCAGCCAGGGCGTGGCCTCGGCCGGGGCCGGTTCGCCCTCCAGGGGTGCGGCGCTCTCTCCCGGACCGCTGCTTCCCTCCGGTAGGGGCTCGACTCTCGGGGCGGGAGGCTGGACCTGGGGGGCGGTAGGCTCCTCGCCGTCAAGGAGCCAGCTCTCCTGCTCTCCCCCTGCGCAGACGCCTTCCCTGCGACGGGCGAGCTCACCCTCCAGGTCAAGGAAGTCGTGCCCGCCGGTGGGGCGGGGCTGGTCAGCGGCGGGGCGAGGCTCGATGGGCTGGTCGTTGGACATCGTCGGGGGAGGATCTGGACTGCATGCATGCCGCCCCGTGCGGGCGGATCGGCATGGCTATCGTCCAGCCTCTCCCCCCGCCCATAGGCAAATGCACATTCCTTGAATCGCGTCCCAGGCACGGACACGCATTGCGCTTCGGTCCCCTGCGTGGGGCCTAGGAACGGCGTCGTAGAACCCGCCCGGCGCCCCGTCTCACCGTGAGCCCGGAGGCGTCGAAGTGCTCGAGCAGGGGGATCAGGTACTTGCGCGTCGTCCCCAGGCGGTCGCGCAACTCGGGGATCTCGAGCTGACCGTTGCGGCGACAGTTCTCGATGATCTCCTCCCGCGCCCGCCCGTGGGGGCCGGCGGCGATGAAGGCCTCCCCGCCCAGGTGGACGATCTCTCCCTCGTCCACCAGATGCTCGAGCACCGCCCGGAGTTCGCCGGCTCCCACTCCGAGCCGTTCTGCCAATGCGGAGGCACTCGGTGGTTGGAAGCCGGCCCCCTCCAGGCTCTCGAGGACCCGCTCGCGCAGCCGCGCGGTCGCCTCATCGAGGACGACGCGGCGTCCCCGGGGCACGACCAGCCCCCCCGGTTCGAGCAGCAGCTCCTCCCCCTGTGCCAGCTCATCGAGCAGGACCGCGAGGAGAGCGGGGTCGAAGGTCGTGGCACTGCGCAGGTCGCGCACATCGACCTTGCGGCGTGTGGGGTGCTCCTCGAAGTAGCGTCCGATCGCATCGCGCACCTGGTCCAGGCAGAGGGCCAGGGTGTCCACATGGATCCAGCGCTCTCCCGGGCCGGGTGAGCTGGCCTTGCCCTTTTCTTCGAGTTCGGCGAGCAGCGCGGCGGTCTCGGATCGCGGACGCTTCAGAATCACGGCCAGCTCATCGAGCGGCACCCAGCGATCCGGGTGCCGGGCCAGTTGCGCTTCGAGCAGAGCCAGGGGTGAGTTCAGGCTGGAGGCCTGGCGTTCCAGTTCATCGATGACGAAAGCCTTGAAGCGCTTCAGGCGGTAGCGACTTTCCTCGAGGATGACCCCGCCCCCGAGGGTGATCACGGGCGAAGCGAGGCGGACGACGAAACGATCCCCGGGTGCGCAGACGAGCGGCTCGCTCAGGCGGAATTGCACCAGCCCCTCCTCGCCCCCACCGAGCTCCTGGGCGTCGAGCAGGACCAGTTCGCCAAGGGCGTCCGCCGTCCCGGTGTGGACGCGCACCCGCATACGGTTGACGATGGGGCGCTCGAGGTCAGCCAGCGCCCGCAACTTGCCGCCGACCATCTTCAGGGGTCGGAAGAAGCCCGGCGTGGCGACCACATCCCCGCGCGTAACCCGGCGGTGATCGATGTCGGAGAGGTTGATGGCCGTCGAGTGCCCGGCACGTGCCACCTGAACCGCGTCGTGGTAGGCCTGCAAGCCGCGCACCTTGCCGCGCTGCCCCAGGGGCAAGACCTCCAGCATCTCGCCGACCTCGACCGATCCGCTGACCGGGATGCCGGTCAGCACGGTTCCGAAGCCGCGCACGCTGAAGACCCGCTGCACCGGCATCCGAAAGATCCCTTCGGTCGAGCGCGGAGGCGTCTTTTCCACCTCGTGCGCCAGCACGGCACGCAGCTCCTCCATCCCCTCGCCGGTCACGGCGGAGAGGCGCACCAGGGGAGCCCCCTCCAAGAAAGTGCCCTCCAGGGTCTCGCGCAGGATCTCCTCGGACAGGTCCGCGAGCTCAGGGTCGACCAGATCGACCTTGGTCAGTACCACCACTCCGCGCTCCACCCCGACCAGCTCCATGATCGCCAGGTGTTCGCGGGTCTGGGGCATGACCCCGTCGTCGGCAGCCACGACGAGCAGGACGAGATCGATTCCGGTCGCTCCCGCCACCATGTTGCGCACGAAACGCTCGTGCCCGGGGACGTCGACGATGCCCACCGTGCGTCCACTGGGGAGGTCGAAGCGCGCGAAACCCAGGTCGATGGTCATTCCGCGCGCTTTCTCCTCCTCCCAGCGGTCCGGGTCGGTGCCGGTCAGGGCCCGCACGAGGGTGGACTTGCCGTGGTCGATGTGGCCGGCGGTACCGATGACGATGGGCTGGATCTCCATGGCTCCCCGGGAGGATAGCGAGGTCGGGGGGCGCTGCCTCCTCCCGCTGCGTATGCTGCCTGCATGCTCCCCCACCGGTCCCTCCAGCCCAGCCGCCCCGGCGAAGAGCCGCCGCCCCTGCGTACCCTGGCACCCTGGCTGCGGGAGACCTTCGGCCGGCCGGTTCACCGGGTCGCCCTCGACGCGGGCTCGACCTGCCCCAACCGCGACGGCTCCCGGGGCCGGGGGGGCTGTACCTATTGCGACGTCGAAGGCTCGGGAACCGGAGCCCTGAAGTCCGGACAGGATCTGGCCCAGCAGCTCGCGGCAGGCCTCGAGCGCATCGCGAGGAGGCGCAAGCGCAGCCAGGGCCCGGTAGGCGCGATCGCCTACCTACAGTCCTACACCAATACCTATGTGGAGAGCGAACGCCTGCGAGAGGTACTCGCGGTCCTCGAGCCCTACCTCGAGCGCGAGGTGGTCTGCGTCAGCGTGGCCACGCGCCCGGACTGCCTCTCCGACGAGGCCCTCGAGGAGCTCTCCCGCCTCGCGCGCCGGGTGGCGGTCTGGGTGGAGCTGGGGCTCGAGGCCGCCGACGATGCCGTTCTCCTGGCCGCGAACCGCCTGCATACCGTGGCCGAGTTCGAGGATGCCGTGCGCCGCGCCCACGGGGCCAAGCTGGCGGTCATCGGTCACGCGATCCTCGGCCTGCCGGGGGATGGGCCCGAAGGCGCCGCGCGCACGGCGAGCGTGCTGGCTCGCACCCGCTGCGAAGGTGTCAAGGTGCACCACCTGATGATCCTGCGGCGCACCCAGCTCGCGGCCCAGTGGCAGCGGGGCGAGATCGAGCCCCTCACCTTGGAGACCTACATCACCTATCTGGCGGACTTCGTCGAGCATCTGGGCCCCGAGCAGGTCCTGCATCGGCTGACCGGCGACTCCCCCCCCGAGGCCCTGCTCGCCCCCCACTGGGGGGTCCACAAGAACGCCGTGCGCGAGGCCCTTCTCGACGAGCTCGCGCGGCGCGGCACGCGTCAGGGCAGCCGCTGTCCGCGCCGGAGCGAACCCGACCCTGGTTGAATGCCCCCGGGCCGGGCATGATGCCCTCGGCCCCCGCCGGAAAGCTGCACGATGAAGAGCCTGGTACTCCTGCTTCTCGCCTCCCCGCTCCTGGCCCAGGACGATCTCGTCTGGGCGGTTCCCGCGCTCCCCTCCGCCCCGCTCACCCTCCATGCGGGACAGATCGAAATCGAGGCCGAGCGTCCGGATCTACACGCCCCCACGGGGGTCCGCGCTGCCCACCGGACCTATGAGGGTGCCTGGGAGTTCGCCTACCGCTACGAGCGGGAGGACTTCGGAGGGCTCCTCGACGGGGGGTCGCAGCTCTTCGAACAGGACGTTTTCGACAGGGGTTACTCCCGCGCCCCGGCGTCGCATACGCGCGAAGTGCATCACTTCTCCGCGCTGTACGGCTATAGCGACGCGCTCTCGATCCTGATCGACATCCCTTGGATCTCGAACAAGATGCGCTTCACGACCGACAGCGGGGGGGACTTCACGCGCCGCAAGATCGGCATGGGTGACCTCGAGCTGGTGGGCATCTACCGCCTCGGCGAGAGCGAAACCGGAGAGACGCTCCTCAACCTGGGGCTCAGCCTGCCGACCGGCGGTCATGACGAAAAGGACACCCTCCCCGGCTCGGGGGGCACCGCGGTCAAGCTCCCCTATCCCTTGCAACTGGGGTCGGGCACCTTCGACTTGAAGCCGGGCATGACCTGGACCCACAGCGACGAGGAGACTTCCTGGGGAGCTCAGGTGAAACAGGTCCTGCGCCTGTACAAGAACTCCGACGATTACAATCAGGGCTTCGAGACCCACGCGACCGCCTGGGTGGCCCGGCGCTTCCGCGAGGACCTTTCGGGATCCCTGCGCCTGGCCTATGAACATGCCGAGGAGTACGACGGCCAGGACAGCGACCTCGACCCGACGGTCGGACCGACCCAGGACTCCAAGACTCAGGGTGGGGACAAGCTGCACATCTTCCTCGGGGTGAACTACACCTATCCCGGCGGCCATCGTTTCTCCGCCGAAATCGGAGGCCCCCTCTTCCAGGACCTGAACGGTCCCGCCCTGGAGACCGACATCATCTACCGCATCGGATGGGAGATCTCCTTCTGAAGCCGCTCGCCCTCCTGGCGGAGCTGGCCCTGCTCCCCGCCTGCATCTCCGCCCCCCCACGGGTGACCTTTGCCTCCCAGGAGGGACAGACGCGCGCCGACCTGCGTGGAGTGCACGCGGTCTCCCCCGAGGTCTGTTGGGCCAGTGGCAGCGGCGGCACCTTCCTGCGCACGGTCGATGGCGGCACCACCTGGATCAGCGGAGTCGTGCCGGGGGCGGAGGAGCTCGACTTCCGGGACGTGGAGGCGCTGGATGCCGATCGCGCCTTCCTGGTGAGCGCCGGCCGACCGGCCCAGATCTGGGCCACCGGCGACGGGGGAGAGAGCTGGGAGCTACGGGTCTCCATCGATCTGGAGGGGGCCTTCCTCGATGCCCTCGAGTTCGACGAAGACGGCAAGCACGGCCTGGCCTGGGGTGACCCCCTGCAGGGACACTTTCTCACCCTGTTCACCGAGGACGGCGGCGCGAGTTGGCAGCGCATCGGTGAGCGCCTGCCCACCCCCCTGCCCGGGGAGGCCGGCTTCGCCGCCAGCGGAACCTGCCTCGCCCTGCGCTGGCCTCGCATCTGGATCGGTACGGGGGGTGGAGCGGCGCGGATCCTCTACTCGGAGGATGGCGGGACCTCCTGGGAGGTCGCCCCCACCCCCATCCAGCAGGGAGAGGCGAGCCGGGGCATCTTCTCGGTCGCCTTCCTCGATGACGAACACGGTGTGATCGTAGGGGGGGACTACGCCAGCCCTTCGACGACCCACGCAACCGCAGCCCTTAGCGAAGACGGGGGTGTGACCTGGCGACTCGCCCGGGGACGACCCTCCTATCGCTCCTGTGTCGCGGTCCTACCCCTGGGGAAACCGTCCTGGTTGCTCGCGGTCGGAAGTGAAGGAGCCGACATCTCGACCGACGCGGGCGCCCTCTGGACCGCCATCGATCTGCCGGGTCACGCCGCGATCGACTTCGCCCCCGGCCCATGGCTCGGAGGCCGCGCGGTCGGCTGGGGCGTGGCCGGAGGTGGAACGGTGACGCGGGTCGAGGTCTGGCCCTGAACGGTCTGGCCCCCTGATCCAGCCCTGGAAGGGGAGCCCTCCCCGACGCGCCCGATTCACGAGCTTCAGAAGGTCCGGTAGAGGATGCGCGTGCAGGAGGGGCACTGCACGATCTCCCCCTTTGCCAGCCGCACACCCAGGTTGCGTGGGATCTGCACGAAGCAGCTCTGGCAGTGCCCGTCAGCGAGTTCGGAGAGGGCCTCCCCCTCGCGCGTCTTCAGGAGTCGCCGGTAGAGCTCCAGGGCCTCGGGAGGGACTCCCTCAGCGGAGGCACTCTGGCGCTCGGCGAGCAGCTCCGCCTGGCGAGCCTTGGCGACCGCGAGTTCCTTCTCGACGTTGCTCTGGAACTCCTCGAAGATCCGGCGTTCCTCGGCCAGGCGTTGCTCCAGCTCGGCACGTTCCTTCTCGATCGCCTCGGCGGCTCCGAGCTTGCGCAGGGCCTCGTCTTCGGCCTCGGAGATACCCCGCTTGAGGGAGCGAATCTCGTGCTGGTAGCTGGCGAGCATGGCCGCGTCGATCTTGCCCTTGGTCGACTCCGACTCCAGCTTGCGCTGGCGCTGACGCATCCCCACGGTGTAATCCTCGACCTCCTTGGCATCCCGGCGCGTCGCTGCCGCCTGCTGGGTGAGCTCGGCGATGCGAGCCTCGATCTGGGCCAGCTCGTGCTCGCGCTGGGCGACCTCCGCCGGAAGTCTCTCGAGTTCGGACTCGACGCGGTAGAGCTTGCGATCGATCTCCTGGAGATCGAGGAGGGCCTGCGTGATGGGCTGCATGGTCGTGGCGAGGGGGAGGGTCGCGGCTGGAGGCCGAACAGTCTACTCCCGTGCCCCGCCCATGGGTGACCGTCCCGGGCAGGGGATCGAAAAGTCCCCCCCCAGCCTCAGGCTGGGGAGAGCCCAAGAGAGCGCCGGCGCCGGTCTGAATCACCGGCGCCGGCGCGCGTGGGAACTCCCGGCGGATCGGAGGAGTCCCGGGGAACTCTAGAAGGCGGACTTAGAAATCCCCAGCGCTAGAAATCACAGCGCTAGAAATCCCAGCGCTAGAAATCCCAGCGCTAGAAATCACTGTCGACCTCTTCGGGCAGGTTGACCCCTTCGAGGAAGCTGGCGAGTTGCCGGGCCCGAACGGGGTGGCGCAGCTTGCGCACGGCCTTGGCTTCGATCTGGCGCACGCGTTCGCGGGTGACGCGGAAGATGCGGCCGACCTCCTCGAGGGTATAGGTGTAGCCATCCCCGATGCCGTAGCGCAGCTTGATGATCTCACGCTCGCGGAAGGTCAGGGTGGAGAGCACGTCGTCGATACGCTCCTTCAGCATCTCCTGGCCGGCAGCCTGCATCGGACTCTCGGCGGACTCGTCCTCGATGAAGTCTCCGAAGTAGCTGTCGTCGGACTCGCCGATGGGTCGGTCGAGGCTGATGGGGTGCTTGGAGATCTTCATCACCCGCTTGGCCTCCTCGACGGTGATCCCGGTGGCCTCGGCGACCTCCTCGACCGACGGCTCGCGGCCCTTGGCCTGGACGAGCTTCTTGGTGACGTTGCGCAGCTTGCTCATCGTCTCGATCATGTGCACCGGAATGCGGATCGTACGCGCCTGGTCGGCAATCGAGCGGGTGATCGCCTGGCGAATCCACCATGTGGCGTAGGTCGAGAACTTGTAGCCGCGGCGATACTCGTACTTCTCCACAGCCTTCATCAGGCCCGTATTGCCCTCCTGGATCAGGTCCAGGAAGGAGAGCCCGCGGTTGCGGTATTTCTTGGCGATCGAGACCACCAGGCGCAGGTTACCGCTGGAGAGCTGGCGCTTGGCCTCCTCGTACTCCTCGAAGTGCAGGCGAATCTGCTCGATGCGGCGCTTGAGCCGATCGATCGGCTCCAAGGCCATCACCTCCAGTTCGACCAATCGCTCGGCCAGCTCAGCGCTGCTGGGATCCTTGGTCCGCCTGGCGTTCTCGAGCTTGCGTTCGACCGAACGCATCTCCCGGTAGTGATCCTCCATCAACTCGACGAAAGGACGCACCTTCTTGATCTGCAGGTGGCACTCCTCGATCAGGATCACCAGCTTGCGGCGCAAGTTCTGTACCCGGGCCAGCCGCGCCGAGCGCTCCGCCTTGGTCAGCTTCTCCGTCACGAGGGGCCGATACTCCTCGGTGAGTTTGGCGCTCAGCCGCTTGATGGTTTCGATGTTGACCGGCAAGCGCTTGGCGAGGAAGGCCTTGCCGAGGGTCTCGACGATCTTGGGGTCGTCGTCGGGCTTGGGGTTGGGGTTGACCTTGAGGGTCCGATCGAAGGCGGCTTCGCCCGCGCGAACCTGGTCGAGGATGACCATGGAAGCTGCCATGCAGACCCCCGACCCCATGCACTTCTTGCGGAAGCGCTTGCGGGTGATCTCGATCGTCTTCGCCAGATAGATCTCCTGATCCCGAGTGAGCAGGGGGATCTCACCCATCTGGGTGAGATACATGCGCACCGGATCATCGATCTTCTCGGGCAGCACGCCGCGCGGGAACTCGGGTAGCGCGGACTTCTTTTTCTTGTTGCTCTTGCCCGCGACGGACTTGGGCAGAGCCTCCTTTTCGGAGGCCAAGGGGCCGGCGTCCTCGTCGTCGACGACATCGATGCCGGCGTCCTCCAGCCCGATGAAGACCTGGTCCATCCGCTCAGGCGGTAGGAACTGATCGTCCATCAGCTTGGACATCTCGGCATAGGTCAAAAAACCCTTGCGGCGACCTTCCTCGGTCAGGAGCTTGATCGTCTCTTCGATCTTGTCGTTCATGGTCGGAGGTGCGGCCTTCGATCGACCCGGTGGGGCGATCCGGCGGCTGCGGCCGGGTCCGGAGAGCGAATCGGAGTCGACGCTCTCCCAGGAGGGCCGATCGGAGTCGACCGGCTGGAGGTATGGGCTGGAGGTATGGAGATGGGACCGGGCGGGATGCCGCAACCGGGGCGGCTCGGAGA
>JALWOP010000454.1 GCA_027083445.1 Planctomycetota bacterium
GGGGTGGTGCATTGGGGGGGGGACACGCCGGCTCTACCAGTCGAGGCCCGCTGCGTGAGTCAGCTCCAACGCCTGGGCCACCAGATCCTTCCACTGCTGCTCGTCGATGTCGCAGGGAGGGGCACTGGGGGGCATCTCGCGGGCCACTTGAAGAGCAGCAGCCAATCCAAAGCGCGGATCATCGAACAGCGCCCGTGCTCGGCTGACGCGCCCATCACAAGTGACGCCCCCGTCGAGACCGCTGGAGAAGAGAATCGCCGCCAGGGAAGTACCGACAGAGGTCTTCTCCATGCCCGGCGGCATTCCGCCCGCGAAGACCCCGTCGTAGTACGCAACCCGGTCGACCGGGCTCTCCTTCAGCCCCCATCCCGCCAAGATCGCATAGTCGATCTGGTCTGGGGTACCGCCGAATTCACCCCGCGCACAAGCATCGATGGCGGCTTCGAGGAATCCATCATCTTCCTCCTTCGCAATGCCTGCCGCGAGCCGAATGGCCACGAGCCCACCGTCCTCTCGTACGAACGACTCAGGGGTCAACTGAGCCCAGATCGCGGCGTAGATGTCCGGAGCTATGGCCTTCAATCGCAATACGGCCGCCAGGATCGCATCATCAAGGGTGAAGTGCGGGCAGGAGGAGTAGGCGCCATTCAACTCGTCGATGATGTACATCGGATCGCATTCTTGCATGAACACCAGGAGCAACACCTGCAGTTGCTCTTGGGAAAGTCCTCCGCCGCAAATCACGCCTGCGATCCACTCCCCTGTGATTTCGTTTTTCTCGAAAGCCGCTCGCAGGCATTGCTCGACATCGTCGTAGGAATCCTCGGTGGCAAAACAGGAGAGCAGGGGCGATCCGAACTCGCGGGTCGGACCGGTGACTTCCGAGTCGACACGATGCCTTGCTCCCCCCTCGCTCACCACCAGCCCGGCTCCCGGCCCACTCGCTTGGGAAGATCCGTGACCGGAGGGAGAGAGGTGCTTGATCTCACCGGGCCTCGATAGGAGAAAGCCTACGCCAAGCCCCACGACAAGTACCGCGATGGTCAGACCGGTGCGCTTCAAAGGAAAGGTCTCCGTTTCGGTGACAAGTACGCGCTCGATCGTACTACTACTGGCAGCCTGCGGATGTCAACACGTCGTTCCTCTCGTAGTGAGTCGGGTTGAGACCAAAATCGCTTCCGGGATTGGAGTACACGCAATCCGAACCATCACAACTCCCGTTCTTGTATGAGTACCATTTCTTGGTCCACAGGCCACAATCCTTGCCAGTCTCATCCAAGCTGGATACGCACTGCTTCCAGTTCATCGGGAAATGCCAGTGTGCGCAGCAGTCTCCGCACCCACCGAGCCAGGCACCCCCGAAGCACTCGCCTACAGCGCTCTGGTTCGTGAGGTATTTGTAGCAGGGCTGGTCGACAACGGTCGCAGACGCAAGCTGAGCGCCGATCATGACTCCGACAATCGCAGCAAGGAACAGGGGAACCCTGGGTTTCTTCATGGTTGCTTCGCTCTTTACTTTACTCTTTGGTCGTATTCCCCTAGAAGCCCGGGCCGACTCATGCTCTCGTGCTCTCGGGCGGGCTCGTGCTCTCGGGCGGGGTATCTGAGTCCATTGTACACGGACACGATCGGCTTCGGAACCGGAACCGGAACCGGAACCGGAACCGGAACCGGAACCGGAACCGGAACCGGAACCGGAACCGGAACCGGAACCGGAACCGGAACCGGAACCGGAACGCAAGCTACGCAAGCTACGCAAGCTACACTAGTTACGCGCATCGCCATGACGCGCGTGTTTTTGCGAAATCCTGATATTCCGTCCTTCATCTCCTCGAAGTTCGCATCGCTTGGCCGGGCGGTCGGCATCCTGGGTGAGCATGCCGGCACGCGCGCTTGCACCCCGATCCGTGCCAAGGGTCGCTGTGCCGCTCCGCGCGACCGCCCTCCGAGAGATATCCTCTCCCCACGCTCCATATCGCTGCGAGGTGGGGTCTTGCGAGCGCTCCTTGAGTACCAGCCGAACTGGCGCAACGGCGCCTGGGCCCTTGGGGGCCGATCATGCGGCGCCGTTACCTGCGTGCGCCGTTCGGTCCGGGGGACGGGCACCCGTATCTCCCATGTAGGTAGCCGGCGGAACTCCCGGCCGGGCTGCTAGCTCGAAGATCCTCCGCTGAAGAGGAAGTCGCTCTCCCCCGACCAGACCGCGTAGCGGAAGAGCGGTACCAGCCGCTCCAACTCGTCCAGCAGTTGCCGGGGGGCCTGGGGAGTGCAGGCCGCTTCGAGCGCTGGGCCCCGCTCGGGCACGGGCCAACGCCGGTCGATGACCAGCCCCTGCTCCCCGACCTTCCAAAAGCGCAGGAAATCCTCCAGCCGTTCCCGGGGCATCCCCTCCCCGCAAGGCCACTCCCCCTTCCAGTCGGAGAGGCGCAGTACGAATCCGTCGAGCAGGCGCAGCTCTTCCAGGAGCCCCTCGATCCCCTCGCTTTGGATTCGGTTCTCCAGGTTCTTACCGTCGTACCAGGCATCGGGGTGGATGCGTAGGGAGACCTCGAGCCGGGTGGGCTCGATCGCCAGGCAGAGGTAGGCGTTGCGATAGGCCGAGTCCAGATCCTTGGCCAGTTCCGCTCCCAGCACCTTGCGCAGTCGCCTCTTCTCGGCCTTGCTGCGCGTCAGGTAGGCCCAGAGGCGCCGTACGCGTCCGCCGTTGAAGGCGTGGGGATTGTGGATCGAGGTGCGCACTTCGAGATCGAGGTCCGAGGCCTTGCGCACGCGAGCCGCCAGGGCCTTGCCCAGGGTCGAGAGGCGCCGGCGGGCAGCGAGCCGGCGGGCATTCCACTCCGGATCCCGCTCGTGGGCGGGCGCCAGGGAGGCGAAGTCCCAGCTCTCGAAGCAGACCTCTCCGCCCAGGGGCGCAGGTTCCGTATCCTTCATCGTCATCCTCGTGTCTCCAACTTGGCCACAGGCCCCTCGTTACCCGGCCCCCTCCAAGCCGATAGGATCATCTGACACCACACCGCCTGCCGATGAGTCGCCGGAGCGTCCCCCCCACCGGGGCCGCCATCCGCCCCACCCGCATCGTTCCCGCTGCTCATCGTCCTCGTCCTCGTCCTTGGCCACCGCCGTCCGCCGTCGCCGTCCAATGCGCTTCGCCCACTTCCAGTTCGACCCCGAGAAAGACCGCCTGGGCGAGGGGCCTTTGAGCGAAGTCTATCGGGCGGAGGATACCCAGCTCGCCCGGACGGTGGCGCTCAAGATCCTGCGCGCCCACGCGGAGATCGATCCCAAGGCCGATACCCGCTTCCAGCGCGAGGCCCAGCACACCAGCTCCCTCGCCCATCGCCACATCACCACCATCTACGAGTACGGTGAGTTCGAAGGCACCCCCTACATCGCGATGGAGTACCTCGAGGGACGGACCCTCGACAAGATCATCAGCGAACGCCTCCTGGGCTTCGAGGAGTGCCTGCGCATCGCCTCCCAACTGACCGAGGCCCTGGCGGTGGTCCACCAGGCGCAGCTCATCCACCGCGACCTCAAGCCGGGCAACGTGCTTCTGCAGCACGACGGCACCCTCAAACTGCTCGACTTCGGTATCGCGCGGGCCAAGAACGAGGCGGGGATCACCCAGCACGGCATGTTGGTCGGCACGGTGCTCTACATGTCCCCCGAACAGGTTCGGGGGGAGGATCTCGACTTCCGCTCGGACATCTTCAGCCTGGGCGCCCTGCTCTACCACGTCATGACGGGCACCCTGCCCTTCCCCGGGGAGAGCTTCCCCGAGGTCTGCATGGCGATTCTCGACGGTCGCCTGCGGCGCCCATCCGAAGTGCGCCAGGGCTTCCCCCCCGCACTGGAGGAGTTCCTCCTGCGCTGCCTGGAAAGCGACCCCGCCGAACGTTTCTCCGGCGCGGAGGAGGCCCGCGGCTACCTGGCCACGGTCGCTGACCGGCTCAGCGGAACGAACACCCACCGACCGGCGAGCTTGACCGGCACGGCAGTCGTCCCCGAGGTCGGCTGCGGCGGCCCCCAGGCCCAGGCCTGCCACGTGATGGCGGGGGGCGTGCGCAAGGACATCGTCGCCGAACTGGCCCGCAACAAGGGCCTCTCCGTCCTCGCCTGCGAAGTGGATGAAGTCCCCGAGGAAACCGCCTTCGACTACGTCGTGCGCCTGGACCTGTCGGTCGAGGGCACCCAGGGGCACCTCGAGGTCGAGGTCGACTACTACGCGGATGGGCGCTGCATGCGTACCGCCCAGGACACGATCGAACAGGAGGACGAGGACGAATGGGCGCTCCAAGAGGACCTGGTGCGCGGGGCCATGCGCACCCTGCGCAAGCGCCTCTCGGAGGTGCGCATCCACGAGGAGGGCACCTCCGTGCGCCAGGCGAAGCGTGCGGCGGAGATCGTCTCCAGGGCGGTGACGACCCTGCGCAAGGGGCGCAGCAAGCAGATCGCCTCGGCCCTGTTCCTCTGTCGCGAAGCGCTCGAGTTCGACCGCTATTGCGCGTCGGCCTACGCCGTCATGGCGGAGGCGCTGGTGCGCAAGTTCCTGCTCTGGGACGGCGATCCGACCTTCCTCGAAGAGGCGCGCGAGGCGGCGGGCAAGGCCCTGACCCTCGAACCCGACTGCGCGGCCGCCCACACCTCCCTGGGGCTGGCCAACCACCTGACGGGACATTCCCACGATGCCATACGCGAGTACCGCCTCGCGATCCAACTCGACTCCGACGAGTGGATGGCCTACCGCCTCCTGGGGGCGATCTACGCCCGCGAAGGAAACTTCAAGGGAGCCTCCCCCCACCTGCAGCGCGCGATCAACCTCTGCCCGACCCACATCGCCAGCTACGACCACCTCTACTCGGTCCTCGAACGGCTCGAACGGCGTGAAGAGGCGGACGAGTGGGCCGACCAGGGCATCGCCACGGCACGCAAGCACCTGCGTGAGGTCGCCGATGACATGGATGCGCGGCTGCACATGGCCCTGCTCTACGCACGGCTGGGCAACGAGGCCGCCGCGCGGCGCGCCGCCCAGGAGGCCCTCGAGATCGCCCCCAAGGACGCCTACACCGCCTTCCACGCCGCCTGCGTCTTCGCCATGCTCGGTGACGTAGAGCAGGCGATGTCCTCCCTGCGCACCGCCCAGGATCGGGGCTACTACGTCAAGAGTGAGCTGGTGCGCAACACCGACCTGGACATCCTGCGCGGCCTGCCCGAGTTCCAGAAACTGCTCGCCTAGGAGGACCCGTGGACCGTCCCCTCGTCGTCCTCGACTGCGAGACCGCTGCGCCCATGGGCGCACCCCACCTCGTCGAACTGGCCGCCGTCCGCGTCGTGGAGGGCGAGATCGAGGAGTCGTTCGCCAGTCTGGTCTGTGCGCCGGTTCCGATCCACCCGGAGTCCGAGGCGATCCACGGCATCGGAGACGAGGATCTACGCCGTGCCCCCCTTGCCGCCGAGGTGCTCGAACGCTTCCGCGACTGGGTCGGCGAGGACTGGATGGCCGCCCACAACGCCGGTGCGGACACGCGCATCCTCGGCTTCGAGTACGCCCGGGCCGGGCTCGATCCACCGCCGGGCCCCTTCATCGACTCCCTGGCCCTAGCCTGCATCCACATCCCCGAAGCGCCCGACCACAAGCTCGACACCCTGCGCGGTCATCTGGAACTCGAGGAGGGGGAGGGACATCGCGCCCTGATCGATGCGGTGCACTGCTGGCAGGTGATCGAAGAGTGTTTGGAGCGAGCCGGGGGGATCGAGGCGGCCTGGTCGAGCGAGCTCCTGGGACGCCGCCCCCTGACGATCGCTGGTCGCCGCCCGGGGCCCGCACGCCTCTCCCCGCGCCTGCGCCCCCTGGAGCAAGCCCTTGCGGCCGGGGAAGAGACGACCCTGCTCTATGCCCGTGAGGATGGCGCTCCGACTCCGATCACCGTCCTGCCGCGCTTTCTCTTCGAGCGCCGGGGCAAGAGCTATCTGGAGGCCGAATGCCTGGCGAGCGGCCTCCTCAAGACTTACCGGCTCGAACGGATCCGGCGTGTGCTCGTCCCCCACGCCTGAGATCCGACCGCCCCGCGAATCCCCTCCAAAGGCGCGAATCCGATCGCATCGGCAAGATACCCGGGCGCATCGAGGTAGACTCTTCCGCCGATTTTCCGATCCAACCGACCATGCCCAGCCCCAAGAAGAACATCGCCATCGTCGCCCACGTCGATCATGGCAAGACCACCCTCGTCGATGCGATGTTTCGTTTCGCCGGAACCTTTCGGGAAAACCAGCAGGTGCAGGAGCGCGCGCTGGACTCCGATGCCCAAGAGCGTGAGCGCGGGATCACGATCCTCGCCAAGACCACGGCCATCGAGTGGCATGGCACACGCATCAACATCGTCGATACCCCCGGCCACGCCGACTTCGGAGGCCAGGTCGAGCGCACGCTCTCGATGGCGGACGCAGTGCTCCTGCTCGTCGATGCCTTCGAGGGGCCGATGCCCCAGACCCGCTTCGTCCTGCGCAAGGCCTTCGAACACGGGCTGCTCGCGCTGGTGATGATCAACAAGGTCGATCGCCCCGAGGCGCGTCCCAGTGAAGTGCTCGATGAGATCTTCGACCTCTTCGTCGAGCTCGGAGCCAACGATGAGCAGCTCGACTTTCCGGTCTGCTACGGATCGGGGCGGGACGGTTGGGCCGTGCGGGAGATCGGCGAGGAGTCCGCCGATTTGACTCCCCTCTTCGAGATGATCCTGGACTGCGTGCCCAGCCCCGAGCTCGACGCCCAGGCGCCCCTACGCTTCCAGGCGGTGACCCTGGACCATGACGATTTCCTGGGTCGCATCGCGGTCGGCCGGGTGGACCGGGGGGTACTGCGCCGGGATGGTCGTTATGCCGTGGCCCACCCGGACCGCACGAAAAGCCCGCTGGTCGCCGTAAAGAACCTCTTTCGCTATGAGGGGCTCGACCGCGTTCCGGCCGAGGAGGTGGGCCCGGGCGACATCGCCGTCGTCACCGGCATCGATGAGATCGGGATCGGTGACACCCTCTGCCATCCCGAAAAGATCGATCCCCTGCCCTCGATCGCCATCGACGAGCCGACGATCTCGATGGAGTTCTGCGTCAACACCTCCCCCTTCGCCGGGACCGAGGGCAAGTTCGTCACCAGCCGTCAGATCCTGGCACGCCTGGAGCGCGCCGCCCTGCGGGACGTTGCCCTCCAGCTCTCCCCTACCGATTCAGCCGATTCCTTCGAGGTCAAGGGCCGCGGCGTGATGCACCTGTCGGTTCTGATCGAGAACATGCGCCGCGAGGGTTACGAGTTTGCCGTGGGCAAGCCGCGGGTGATCCTCAAGGACATGGGCGGCCGTCTGTGCGAACCCTACGAGCGGGCGACGATCGAGGTTCCCGGGGAAAGCGCGGGACGCATCATCGAATACCTCGGCCGCCGACGCGGGGAGATGACCCACATGGACGCGGTGGGCAGCCTGACCCGGGTGGAATTCCTGATCCCCTCCCGCGGTCTGATCGGCGCCCGCACGGCCCTCTTGACGCTCAGCCAAGGCGAGGCGGTCTTGAGCCACGTCTTCGAGCGCTGGGGGCATGACGGAGGACCGATCCCGCGCCGCACCAACGGCGTCCTGATCAGTGATCGCCAGGGCGACGCGGTGGCCTATGCCCTCGACGGCCTGCAGGACCGGGGTTGCTTCTTCATCGGCCCCGGCGTGCCGGTCTACGCAGGCATGATCGTGGGCGAAAACAACCGGACGGGAGACCTCGAGGTCAACGTCTGCCGGGCCAAGAAGCTGACCAACATGCGGGCCGCCGGCCGCGACGACAACGTCAAGCTGGCGCCGCCCCGTCACATGAGCCTCGAGGAGTGCCTGGAGTACGTCGAGGATGACGAGCTGCTCGAGGTCACTCCCAAGAACCTGCGCCTGCGCAAGCGCATTCTCGACGAGCTCGCCCGCAAGCGTGCACGCCGTCGCGAGACCAGCGCGCAGTAACCCTCTCTTGGAATCGGGCAGCGTCGCGGGAGACGAGAGATCGGGTGAGGGATCTTCCCTAGGTCACGGGCCGTCCCAGCTCTGCTGGAGTCTACGTAGACTAGCGCCATGACCTCCCCCATCCGCGACGCACGCCGACTCCCCTCCTCCGACCTGCGCTGGATCTGCGATCCATCCGAGGTGGGAGCCTCCTCGACGGCGGAAATCCCGCCCCTGGAGGGCATTGCCGATCAAGAAGACGCGATCGAGGCGCTGCGTTTCGGATTGGAGACGAGGGCTCCGGGCCAGAACATCTTTGTGCGAGGTCTCTCGGGGACCTGGCGTTCCGATCTGTTGCGCAGACTGATCGAAGAAATCTCGCCTCCCTCCACCCCCTCCCCCGACCGTTGCTATGTGCGCAACTTCGAGCGGCCCGACCGCCCGGCCCTGATCACCCTGCCTCCCGGCCGGGGACGAGCCTTCCAAGAAGAGATCGACGAATTGATCGCCTACCTTGGAGCCGAGCTGATTCCCGGGCTCGGGTCCGATGCGGTCAAGGAGCGTCGCGCCGCCCTCGACCAGGCCCTGGCGGAGCGTCTGAAGGCCCTGGGAGAACCCTTCGAAAAGGAACTCGGCGAGAGCGGTCTCGCCCTGGTCATGGCGCAGACCGCAGGGGGCCCAAGGCCCGCAATCGTTCCGCTGGTCGAAGGTGAACCCGCCCCACCGGCACGTCTGCGCGAACTGGCTCAGCAGGGTAAGGTCACTCGAGAGGAACTCGCGGGGCTGCGCGCCAAGAGCGATGCCTTCAGCCAACGACTGGATGACCTGAACCGGGCCATTGCCGAGGCGCGGGAAAAGCACCGGCTCGAGCTGCGCGACCTGATCATCGAAGAGGCCCGTTCGCTGCTCGATTTCACCCTGGAACACATCCGGCGCGCATTCCCCGGAGAAGCGGTCGAGCGCTTCCTCGATGGAATCCTCGAGGATGTCGTCACCCATCAACTCAGCGCCCTGGAAGAGGGCCGGGACCTCGCCCGGCGTTACCGCGTCAACCTGATCGCCGCGCACGAAGAGAACGCATCCAGCCCGCTCCTGATCGAGACGCAACCCACCCTCGCCAATCTCCTCGGCACGATCGATCGGCAGATGCTCCCCGGCGGGGGTGTGCTCTCCGATCACCTGATGATCCGTCCAGGCGCCCTGCTCAGGGCCGACGGGGGTTACCTGGTACTCGAAGCGAGGGACGTGCTCTCCGAACCCGGTGCCTGGAAGGTGCTCGTGCGCACCCTGCGCACCGGGCTGCTCGAGATCCGTCCCCAGGAGTCACTCCTGTTCGGCTCGACCGCCATGCTCCAACCCGAGCCGATCCCCGTGCGCGTCAAGGTGGTGCTGATCGGAGACCCGGGGATCTACCGCGGTCTCGACTCCAGCGATCCCGATTTCCCCCAGCTCTTCAAGGTGCTGGCGGATTTCGAACCGACTCTGCCACGCAGCCCGGAGAGCGTGCGTGCCTACGCAGGCATCCTCTCGCGCGTGGCCAGGGAAGAGGAGCTGCTCCCCTTTGCCGCCGACGCGGTCGCAGCCCTGGCTGAGCATGGAGCGCGAATCGCCGGCCGCAACGACCGACTGACGACGCGCGCCTCCCGGCTCCTCGACCTCGCGCGGGAAGCGGACTACCTCGCCGGCAAGCGTGCGGCGAAACTCATCAGCGGCGACGACGTCCGCCAAGCGGTGCAGCGCACCAAGCGCCGGGCGGATCTCCCTGCGCGTCGTTTCCGCGAGGCGATCGCAGAAGGCATCATCCGCATTCAGACCCGGGGCCGTGCCGTCGGCCAGGTCAACGGTCTCGCCGTGACCCACGCCGGCCCCCTGACCTACGGTTTCCCGGCTCGGATCACCGCCACGGTCGGTCCCGGCTCCAGGGGAACGGTCAACATCGAAGGTGAAGCCCACCTCTCGGGAGCGATCCACACCAAAGGCTTCGCCATCCTGGGCGGCCTCCTGCGCTACCTGCTGCGGGGTATTCACCACCCCCTGGCCTTCTCCGCTTCGATCGCTTTCGAGCAGAGCTATGGAGGGATCGACGGGGATTCCGCCTCGGGAGCCGAGACCTGTTGCCTGCTCTCCGCCCTGACCGGCGTGCCCCTCGACCAGTCGGTGGCCATGACCGGCGCCATCGATCAGTTCGGCAACATCGAACCGATCGGTGCGGCGACCGAAAAGATCGAAGGTTTCTTCGACGCCTGCGTGGACGCGGGCCTGACCGGTGAGCAGGGCGTCATCATCCCCCATGCGAACCGCCGTGATCTGATGTTGCGCCGGGACGTCGTCGTCGCTTGCGAGGAGGGACGCTTCCACGTCTGGACCGTGGAGACGATCGGAGAGGCCCTGGAGATCTTCACGGGGCTTCCCGCGGGAGAGGCGGATCCGAGCGGCCACTACCCCGAGGGCTCCCTCTTGCGTCTTGCGACCGAGCGCGTCGACGATTTCTGGCGCATGGCGCGGGGCCTGCCTCCCGAGGAAGACGAGGAGGAGGACCAGGCGCCCCCCGATGCGCAGGCAGCGCCGAAGGCCTAGTCCGCGAGCACGGCCCCGGCGGCCAGCCAACCGGGCAGGCAGGAGAGTCCTCCACCGGGGTGGCTGCCGCTGCCCCCCAGGTAGAGACCGCGCAGCGGCGTGCGATAGCCCGCGGTCTCGGGGGTGGGCCGCAGGATGAACTGATCCAGGGCGTGCTCTCCGTGGTGGATGTGGCCGCCGCTCGTCCCGTAGCGCCGCTCGATGTCCGGCGGTGTGAGCAGTTC